>DASTDD010000149.1:0-55229 GCA_035710545.1 Steroidobacteraceae bacterium | reverse complement strand
CTGCGACCCGTTGGTGAAATACGCGGCGCCGCCTGCGATCATGGCTTTTCCCGGCGGCACATCGAGCAGCAATTGCGCGCCGTGCTGTGCGCTCCACGCATCGAGAGTGTCGTTCAGTTCGTAGAGCACACGACCACCCGCGGTCCCGTATAGAGTCTGAGCGCCCGGCAGTGTGGTGATGGTGGCGCCGTCGGAAGCCTTGAGGGCCACGTTTTCGACATTGAGCAACCGCTCCGTCCAGGCAACGAGTCCGTCAGCGAGCTGAAACTGCATCTCTGAAGTCGACACGGTGGTCACCGTGCCCGAACCGATATCCAGGCTGGTGAGCGGCGGAGTGGTGTCGGCCACGGAAGGACTGCTGAGCCATATGAGGCGGCTACCATCCGTCTCGAGATTCGCGCCATTGCTGCCAACGACCTGAGACTGGCCGGTGCTCTGGTCCCATCGCTCGATATTGACCGTGCCGGCCGAATTGGAGACGTAGAACAGCACCAGCCCATTCGCGGAGACGTAGAACGGGGGCGTTGCAGGCAGGATTGCCGGAAAGCCATTGACCTCCGCTTGCTGCGGTCCGAAATCGGGTGTCGCCAATGTCGGGACGATCGTGGAGCCAGTCGTCAAATTCACGAACGTCGCGACGGGGTTATCGACGACCAGGACCCACGGCAGAATGAGTCCTTGCAACTGGAGCATCGCATCGCCGCTGCCGCCGAAAACGCCGAGATCGTGGCGAACGCCATCGGTTCCCCAGTGGAAGAGGTGCTTACCGTCATTCAACGCACCGATGGCGACGACATCCGTGCCCGACATGAGCCAGTTTGCCGTGGCGAAGAGCGTGGTCGTGTCCAGCACGGTGTCGGTCGAACCGAAGTGCAGGTGCACGAACTGGTCCTCAGTTTGATAAAGAGCGGCCGATTGCGACACGGTCAGCAGCGTGCCTCGGGGTCCTATGCTGACCAGCGGCGTGAACACCAGCGTCGGCGATGAGGTTATCGTGACACCGGAGGTGAGTCGGGTGGATGTCCCCGTGCTGTCGGTGGCAACCAGAGTCAACGTAGCGTTGCCCGGATGCGGGAGTCCCGCAACGGTGCCCAGATCGATCGTCGCGTTGAAGGGAGAAGTCGAAGTCTGCAGGATCGTGCTATTTCCCAACGAGACGACGAGGTTGACCGGGCCGGGCTTGTCCGAGCCGAACGTCCCGGACAGCGTCAGGGTCCCGTTCACCAGGGCGCCATCGACCGGCGAGCCGAGGGCCAGGGTGGGGGCATTGTTGAAGGTGGCCAGCACGCTAGTGCTGGCGCTGGCGCCGGTGACGTCCACGGCCGTGACCATGATGACATGCGGGCCGGAGCCAGCCTTGAGTGCATCGACCGTGAACTCGAACGCGGGCCCCAGGGTCCCGACCGCATTGGTTTGCGTCAGGGTGCCCAGGGAAACACCGTCCAGGCTGGCTGATGCCGACTGCACGCCAACGTTAGAGGTCGCAACGACCAGGATCCGGACCGTCCCCGTCGTTCCCTTGACGACCACTGTGAGCCCGAGATTCGCCTGCGCGACCGTGACACTGCGGTGCACTTCCAGGAACGCGCCCGGTCCGGTTTGCATCCGGGCCCGAAGCATGTGCGAGGTGCTGGCGATCTGGGCAGTATCGAGAATGGCCGGGAAATCCGGTGAGGCGCTACTGGTGCCGAATTCGGTCGAATCCACGAAATACTCGACCCCTGTCAGCTTCCCGGCGTTCTGCAGCGACACCGCGACCGAATCCGTGACGGGCTCGGGCTGATCGAGCACGATGCTCGGGGCGGTGGCCGGCGGGCTGATCAGTACGGAGTCCTGCTGCTCTGTCGTCAACAAGGTCACGGTGTAACCGGACAGCTGCGCCGTGACACGGAATGCGGACTGGGCGGTCACGGTGCGCATCCAGGATACCCGCTGCCCGGTGCCCCCCTGCCCCGGAATCGTCTCCACGACATTCCAGTTCCCGCTGCTCGACCGCTGCTCGATGTTGTACCCGGTGGCGCTCTTGAAGTTATCCACCCAGGACAGCGTCATGGTGTTGGCGGACAGATCCAGGATGCCGGTCAGATCCGCTGCCTTGGCGTTGGCGAGGTCCTGTGCCGTCGGTTGCGAGGGATTCGTCTGGGTTGGCGGCGGCGCGCCGGGGCCGGATCCGCCTCCGCAGCCGGACAATTCCGCGATCGCAAGACAGAGCAGAAAAGACCGCAAAGTGTTGCTCATGCTCGTTCCCTGCTGGCTCGACGGACTCGGCGGATCGCGACACTCGGCGCCTTATGTCAACCTCGTGCCGGCCTGTTTATGATTCTGCAGCCGTGAGTCGCGTGCGATGCCCTGGAGGGTTCCACAGGGTGATCGGGAGTTCAATGCGGACACGCACAGTTTGCTAGACCGGCGGTGCCCCGTGCGGAAGGTCACGGGCCCGTTCCGGTCCGCTCGAACGGGTCCTGCAAGATTGGGGAGTGGAGCGGGAAACGAGACTCGAACTCGCGACCCCGACCTTGGCAAGGTCGTGCTCTACCAACTGAGCTATTCCCGCACCGGTAGACGGCGAGCGCAGATTGTATGTGCACCCCTCGCGAAGTCAAGGTAAGACCGCGCTTCGCAAAGAGCTCGAAATGCGAGCACTGACGGGCACTTAGGCCCAGGTGACCGCTGTGTGCGGCCGATGCCATCCAAGCAGAGCGAGCACCTGACCACCCGCCGCCGCCGAGCCGCGATCGTGGGTGCTGCCCCTGGGTACCCCCTATCGCCTGAGCTCGGGCCACGCAGCGCGCAGGTACGCCCCCATGGAAACCAGCGTCGCGGCAGCGGCCAACTCCGTGAGCACAACGCCGATGCGGTAGATCGGGAGGCCCCACAGCTCACGCCGGAAGAGCATGAACGAGAGGCCGACGATCTGCAGAATAGTTTTGTACTTGCCGAGCTGCGACACCGCAACCTTGCGGCGCTCGCCGATCTCGGCCATCCACTCGCGCAGCGCGGAAATCGTGATCTCGCGACCGATGATGACGACCGCGGTCAACACGATGAGCGCCCTATGGTCCTTGCTCACCAGCAGCACGAGGGCGGCGGCGACGATCAACTTGTCGGCGACGGGGTCGAGGAAGGCGCCGAGCCGCGAGGTCTGACCGAGCTTGCGCGCGAGATAGCCGTCGAGCGAGTCCGTGATGCCAGCAACGGCAAAGAGCAGGCCCGCGGACGGATCGGCCCACGGGTAAGGCATGTAGAACAGGATGATGATCAGGGGGATCGCAGCGATCCGCAGCCACGTCAGCGTATTCGGCCAGTTCCAGTGCATTGCGGCTTTTGCAGACAGCGGGCGCGTAGACACGTTCTCACCAACCGGGCGCAGACGGGTGCTCACTGGCCCGGATGCAGATGATCATAAAGAGTTCGGGCCAGAGCCGCCCCGATTCCGGTGACCCTCTCGAAGTCGGCGCTGCCGGCGCGCAGCACGCCCTGCATGCCGCCGAAATGCTTCAGCAGCGCGCGCCGCTTGGAAGGCCCCAGGCCCGGCACTGCCTCCAGGACTGACTCGTTGTACCGGCGGGCGCGTTTGCGCCGATGGCCCGTAATGGCAAAACGGTGGGCCTCATCGCGAATCCGTTGCACGAGGCGGGAAGCCGGCGAATGGGCTTCGGGCATGCGTGGCTCGGCTGCGCCCCAGATGAACAGACGTTCCTGCCCGGGACGCCTGTCGGGCCCCTTCGCGACCCCCACCAGGGTCACATCACCGAAACCCAGCCCCTCGAGCACCTCATGCACCTGTGCGATCTGACCGAGACCACCGTCGATCAACAGCAGATCCGGTTGCGGGATCTCACCGTCCTTGATTCGCAGGTAGCGCCTCTCCAGCGCCTGCCGCAGCGCTGCGTAGTCATCGCCCGGGGCCACTCCGGTGATATTGAAGCGCCGGTATTCCTTCTTCAACGCGCCCTCGGGACCGAATACGACGCAGGAGGCCACCGTCCCCTCCCCGCCTGTATGGCTGATGTCAAAGCACTCGACACGCCCCGGGACTTCCGGCAAGTCCAGCTCGTGCGCGAGGGCAACGAACATTTCCTCCATTCCCTGACGCTGTGCCAGCCGCATGCGCAGAGCCTGAGCAGCATTCTCGCGCGCAAGCTCGACATACCGAACGCCAAGCCCCCGCACCGGGCAGCGCACCTCCACGCGGCGGCCAACGCGCTCGCCCAGGGCCTGCGAGAGGGCGTCAGCATCATCGAGCTTTCGCCCGAGCAGCACCTCCGGCGGAGGCTCCTGCGCCGCATAGTACTGCATGACGAAGGAGGACAATGCCTCCTCGGGTTCGGCCAGCGTCGCGCGGGGAAAGTAACTGCTGGTGCCCAGATTCCGGCCTCCCCGCACCAGCATCACACTCACGGTATACTCACCGGGCTCACCCACGATGGCGAAGACGTCGACGTCCCGCTCGCCCTCCGCGGTCACGATCTGCTGCGCGAGGATGCGCTTCAAGGCGGCCAGCTGATCGCGAATCTGCGCCGCACGCTCGAAGTCGAGCTTGGCCGCCGCCGCTTCCATTCGCTCCTGCAGCTGCGCAGTGACCTCCGCGTCCCGCCCCTCCAGCACCTTCACGGCTGAATCGATGTCCTGCGCATAAGCCTCGCGGGTCACCAGTGCGACGCAGGGTGCCGAGCACCGCCCGATCTGATGTTGGAGGCAGGGGCGGCTGCGGTTGGCGAAGAAGCTGTCGCGGCAGTTGCGGATGCGAAACAGCTTCTGCAGCTGGCGCAGAGTGTCCTTCACCGCCCCCGCGCTGGGAAACGGGCCGAAGTAGCGGCCCGGGGCGCTGCGCGGACCGCGATAGAACGCGAGCCGCGGAAACTCGTGATCGGTCGAGACCTGGATGTACGGGAAGCTCTTGTCATCGCGCAGCACCACATTGAAGCGCGGCTTGTGCGCCTTGATGAGGTTGTATTCGAGCAGCAGCGCCTCGGTCTCGGAGTTGGAGACGGTCACCTCGATGGCGGCAATCTGCTGCACCAGGGCCTGGACCTTGGGGTTGACGTTGCTCGCGGCAAAGTAGGTGCCGACGCGATCCCGAAGGTTCTTGGCCTTGCCGATGTAGAGGATGTCGTGCTCGGCGTTATACATCCGGTAGACCCCGGGCCGCCGCGGCAGCGAGCTGACGTACTCCTTCGCATCGAACGATGAGGCACTCACCGAGCGCCCTTCAGCCAGGCAGGGCAGCCAGCTCGCAGGCCCGGGCCAGCACCTGCCGGAACATGGCCGCGGTGAGGACGCGAGTCTGGGTGTTGTAACGGCTGCAATGGTAGGAATCGATCAGATGCCGGCTCTCGTCCAAAGCATGCTCCCGGCCATGAGCGAAGGGAAATCGGCCGCGCTTGAGGCCGGTGGCCAGCAGTACGCCATCGTGCGCAATTCGTCCGAGCGCCAGTACTGCCCGCACGGAGGACAGTGCGCGGAGCTCGGCCGTGAGGTAGGCGTTGCAGCGGCGGATCTCATCCGGGAGCGGCTTGTTTTCGGGTGGCACGCATTTGACGGCATTCGCGATCCGTACGTGCCGCAGCTCGAGGCCGTCTTCGCCCGAGACCGAGGTGGGACCGGATGACAGGCCGAGATCGTAAAGTGTCTGGTACAGCAGGATGCCGGCGTGGTCGCCGGTGAACGGCCGGCCCGTCCGGTTCGCGCCGTGCATGCCGGGTGCAAGCCCCACGATGAGCAGCCGTGGATCGGCGTCCCCGAACGAGGGAACCGGGCGCGCCCAGTAGCCCGGCTGGCGGGCACGGGTTTCGGCAAGGAACTCGGCAAGCCGCGGGCAGCGTGTGCAATCCGGGTCGTACGACTCGGTGTGCAGGCGCCGCTCAGTCATCCATGTGCCGGATGATTGCGCTCGCAAAGCCCGAGCAGCTCATCAGGGTCGCGCCCGGGATGAGTCGCTGCAGATCCTCCTCCACGTTCTTGCGGGCCGCCAGCTCGCGCTTGGGCGTGCGGATGGCCTCGCGCAGCCGCGCCAGGTCGTACGTGAGCTCCTTGCCCGCGATGGTGTTGGTCATACCCTTGATGATCAGATCCGCCGCCTCGTTCCACTTCAGGTAGCGCAGCATCATCTCCGCGGAGAGGATCAGCGATCCGGGGTTGACGCGATCCTTGCCGGCAAAGCCGGGCGCCGTGCCGTGCGTGGCCTCGAAGACCGCCAGTCCGTCACCGATGTTGCCCCCGGGGGCGATTCCGATCCCGCCCACCTGCGCGGCAAGCGCATCCGAGACGTAGTCACCATTGAGATTGAGCGTTGCGATGACGTCGTACTCTTCGGGCCGCAGCAGCACCTGCTGCAGAAAGTTATCGGCGATCACATCCTTGATCACGATGTCCTTGCCGCTCGTGGGGTTGGGGAATGCCAGCCAGGGGCCGCCGCCGATCTCCTGCGCTCCGAATTCCTCCTTGGCGAGCTGGTAACCCCAGTTCCGGAAGGCGCCTTCCGTGAACTTCATGATGTTTCCCTTGTGCACCAGGGTTACGGAGACGCGGTCATTGTCGATCGCATACTGGATGGCCTTGCGGATGAGGCGCTGGCTGCCCTCCTTCGAGACGGGCTTGATGCCCAGACCTGAGCTCGCCGGAAAGCGGATCCCGGTGACTCCGAACTCGCGCTGCAGGTAAGTGATGAGCTTGTGAACCTCCGCGGAGCCCGCGGGCCACTCGATACCCGCGTAGATGTCCTCGGTGTTCTCACGAAAGACGACCATGTCAGTCAGGCTGGCATCCTGCATCGGGCTGGAGACCCCGGGGAAATGCCGGATCGGGCGCACACAGGCGTACAGGTCCAGGCTCTGGCGCATCGCCACGTTGAGTGAGCGAATGCCGCCACCGATGGGCGTGCCGAGTGGGCCCTTGATGGAAACGACGAAGGCGCGCAGCGCATGCAGCGTCTCGTCCGGGAACCACTGCCCATAGCGCTTGTTGGCTTTCTCGCCGCTATAGATTTCCATCCACTCGATCGCGCGGCCCTCTGCGTAGGCCTTGCGGACCGCCGCGTTCACCACGCGTTGCATTGCAGGCGTCACATCGATACCGATCCCGTCCCCCTCGATGAACGGAATGATGGGGCGCTCCGGGACGTTGAGAGTCGAATCGGTGTTGACGGTGATCCGGTGCCCCCCGGCGGGGACGACGATGTGCTCGTACTGCATGAGGCTCCTGTCTCAGAGGGCCGAGCTGCGCTGCTCGGCCCGCCGGCTACGGCTGCGCTCGGCGATGAGCATGGCCAGCTCGAGCGCCTGCTCGTGATTGAGGCGTGGATCGACCTGCGAGCGATAGGCTCTCTGCAGATCGCTGTCGGTGAGTCCACGGGCGCCACCGGTGCATTCGGTGACATCGTCACCGGTAAGCTCGATATGCACCCCCCCGAGGTACGAGCCTTTCTCCGCGTGGATGCGCGCGGCGAGCTCCAGCTCCTTGAGGATGTTCTCGAAACGGCGCGTCTTCAGACCCCCGGTGCTGGTTTCCGTGTTGCCATGCATCGGGTCGCAGATCCACAGCACGCTGTGGCCGGTCTCGCGCACCGCGTCGATGGCACGCGGCAGGGCTGCCTCGATGTCGCGGGCTCCAAAGCGATGAATGAAGGTGAGCCGCCCGGGCTGATTTTGTGGATTGAGGGTCGTGACCAGACCTTGCAGCCAGGCCGAGTCCATGGCCGTCCCGACCTTCACCGCGATCGGATTGGAGATGCCGCGGAAGTACTCGACATGCGCCCCGTCGAGCTGCGCGGTGCGCATGCCGATCCACGGGAAGTGAGTCGACAGGTTATACCAACGGTTCTGGCGCGGAATGAACCGCGTTTGCGCCTGCTCATACAGCAGATGCAACCCCTCGTGGCTCGAGTAGAAGTTGACGAGGCGGGCCTCGTGCACCGGCTGGCCGCTCATGCCTTCGAAGAAGTCGAGTGCATCGCCGATCGAGCGCACGATGCGCTGGTAGGCATCCTTCAGCGGCGAGTGCTTGACGAACCCGAGGTCCCAGTACTCCGGGTGATGCAGATCTGCGAAGCCACCGTCCACCAGCGCGCGCACGAAATTCAGTGTCAGCGCCGCGCGCTCGTAGCCCCGTAGCAGCAGCTCCGGGTCCGGAGCTCGGGCCTCGGCTGTGAAGTCCGGACGGTTCACGAGGTCGCCGCGGTAGGCGGGCAGCGTCACCCCCTCCCGTGTCTCGGTCTCAGCGGAGCGCGGCTTCGCGTATTGCCCGGCCATACGGCCCACGCGGACGATCGGCTTCTTGAGCCCGTGCAGCAGCACGATGCTCATCTGCAGCAGGATCTTCAGCTTCTTGGCGATCTGGTCCGACTCGCACTCCACGAACGTCTCCGCGCAGTCCCCACCCTGCAGCAGGAATGCCTGGCCGCGCTGCGCCGCGGCGAGCCGGTCCCGCAGAGCCTCCACCTCCCACGAGACGACGATGGGGGGCAGGCGCGAGAGGTGGGCCACGGCGCGCTCGAGGGCCTGTGGGTCGGCATAGACCGGCTGCTGCTGCGCTTGCCGGGTCTGCCAGCTCGCGCTGTGCCAGGAGGTGGCTTCGGGAGAACGCATGGCGCGCGATGCTATCACCCTGATGCGCGCGGGGTCCCCGGGAAATCTCGCGTCTGGTTCGACGGTGTCCCTATCCGGTGGGGTGAGGCGAGATTTCACGGGGTGCGGTGCGCGGGGTCCCCGGGAAATCCCGCGTCACGGGGTGCCGTCGGGGGCGCGACGCGGTAACTGGCGCCAGGACGCCTGCTTGGCGCAGAATGCGCGCCTTTTGGGCACCCCGGCGAGCGCGCTTCGGGGGCATCTCCCAGGGGACGAAGACCATGCATCGAGTACTCATTCTGGGCGCCGGCAAGATCGGCGCACTCATCTCCGGATTGCTCGCAGAATCCGGCAGTTACAAGGTTCAGCTCGGGGACGTAGACGGCGCCGCCGCGGATGCCGTGGTGCGCGCGCACGGAGCCGCAAGTCTCACTGCCGTCACCCTGGATGCGAGCAACGCCGCGGCACTCGCCCGCCATCTGGCTGATCACCCCGCCGATGCGGTCATCTCCAGCCTTCCCTACTACTGCAATGTCGGGGTCGCCGAGGCGGCCCGCAAAGCTGGCACGCACTACTTTGACCTTACCGAGGATGTGGCCGTCACCCGGGGCGTGCGCGCGATAGCGACCGGCGCCAGCCAGGCATTCGTGCCCCAGTGCGGCCTCGCGCCTGGATTCATCAGCATCGCGGCCGCGGAGCTGATCACGCATTTCGATGAGCTGCGCGCAGTCAAGTTGCGCGTAGGCGCCCTGCCGCAGCATCCGAACAACGTCCTCAAGTACTCCCTGACCTGGTCCACGGAGGGACTGATCAACGAGTACGGCAACCCCTGCCAGGCCATCGTGGACGGCGAGGTGCTGGATGTGGCCCCGCTCGAGGGCCTGGAGGAGATCGAGATCGACGGCACGCTGTACGAGGCCTTCAACACTTCCGGCGGCCTCGGCTCGCTCGCCGAGACGCACGGGGTGCACTGCGAGTCGATGAACTACAAGACGATCCGCTACCCGGGCCATTGCGAGCAGATGCGCCTGCTGATGAACGATCTGAAGCTGAATCAGGATCGGGGCACGCTCAAGCGGATCCTGGAGAACGCCGTGCCCCAGACACTGCAGGATGTGGTGATCGTCTATGCCGCCGTCACGGGCAAGCAGGACGGGGAACTGCGGGAGGAGAATTACGTCAACAAGGTCTACCCGCAGATGATCGCGGGTCGCCTCTGGTCGGCGATCCAGGTCACCACGGCCGCAGGCATCACGGCAGTGGTGGATCTCGTGCTGGAGCATCGGGGCAAGTACAGCGGGTTCATTGCGCAGGAGCAGTTCCGGCTGCCCGAGATTCTCGCCAACCGGTTCGGCCGTTACTTCGCCCCGGGCGGCACGAAGGATCTCTCCAGCCAGGTGGTCGTCTCCGGCAAGGCCGGCAATCAGCGCAAGCTGCAGAAGGTCGCTTCACGATGAGCTCGCCCGACATCAACACTCTGCTCGGCAAGCTCGGCCTCGCCGCCACCAATCCCGGCGCCTGGTCCGGCTCGCACGGCTGGTCGACCGCCCGCGACAACGCCCTCGTCAACGTTCGCAACCCCGCCGATGGATCGCTCATTGCGCAGGTTCGTCCGGCGAATGGCGAGGACTACGAGCACGTCCTGACATCCGCGACCGAGGCCGCGCGCGTTTGGCGCCGGGTCCCCGCGCCCAAGCGAGGCGAGGCAGTCCGGTTGCTGGGCGAGGAGCTGCGGCGTCACAAGACCGAGCTCGGGACGCTCGTGTCGCTCGAGAATGGCAAGATTCTCGCAGAGGGCCTGGGCGAAGTGCAGGAGATGATCGACATCGCCGACTTCGCCGTCGGCCAGTCGCGCATGCTCTACGGTCTCACCATGCATTCCGAGCGCCCGCAGCACCGCATGTACGAGCAGTGGCATCCACTGGGCGTCGTTGGAATCATCTCCGCATTCAACTTCCCGGTCGCGGTCTGGTCCTGGAATGCCTGCCTCGCGGCAATTTGCGGCAACGTCTCGGTCTGGAAGCCTTCACCGAAGACGCCTCTCAGCGCGCTGGCCGTGCAGCAACTGTGCAACCGCACCATGGAGGCGCACGGGCTGCCGCCCATCTTCCAGCTGTTCATCGACACTGGCACCGAGCTGGCGACACGGTTCGTCGATGACCCGCGGGTGGCCCTGGTGTCCTTCACGGGCTCCACGGCCGTTGGGCGCAAGGTCGGTGAACGGGTCGCCGGACGTCTCGGCAAGAGTCTGCTGGAGCTCGGTGGCAACAACGCGGTCATCGTAGACGAGACGGCCAACCTCGATCTCGCGGTGCCGGCGATCGTGTTCGGCGCGGTCGGTACGGCGGGCCAACGCTGCACGACGACCCGCCGGGTTCTCGTGCACAGGTCGCGGCTCGAGGAGCTCGAGAAACGCCTGGTGCATGCCTACGGGCAGGTGCGCATCGGCAATCCACTCGATTCCCAGACCCTCATGGGGCCCCTGATCGACTCACATGCCGTGGAGCGTTATCAGGCTGCGATCGAGAAGGCGCGCGCCGCGGGCGGTGAGGTGCTGTACGGTGGTAAGGTTCTCGCGCGCGCCGGCAACTACGTCGAGCCGACGCTCGTCCGGGCCCAGAACGACTGGCCGATCGTTCAGACCGAGACGTTCGCACCGATTCTCTATGTGGTTCCGGTGGACTCGCTCGAGCAGGCGATCAGCGCGCACAACGCCTCCGCGCACGGGCTGTCATCCGCACTGTTCACCGACCGCCTGCAACACGCCGAGGACTTCCTGTCGGCCAACGGCAGCGACTGCGGCATTGCCAACATCAACCTCGGTACTTCGGGCGCCGAGATCGGGGGCGCGTTCGGCGGTGAGAAGGATACCGGCGGCGGACGGGAATCGGGCTCGGATGCCTGGAAGGCCTACATGCGGCGGCAGACCAACACGATCAACTGGAGCCGCGAGCTCCCCCTGGCGCAGGGGATCGAGTTCGAGGTCGGCTAACGCCCCGGCAATCGCAGGGAAAACCTCGCCCCGCCCAGGGGCGAAGTGTCGATCGCGAGCTGCCCGCTGTACATCTCCACGGTGTCCTGCACCATGGACAGTCCGAGGCCGTGCCCAGGGACGTTCTCATCGGTTCGCACGCCACGCTGACCTATTCGGGTGCGATCCTCTGCGGAGATTCCCGGGCCGTCATCCTCCACGACGATGCCGAGGCGCTCACGAGTGTCGATGCTGCCTTCGCTCGCCACAGTCAGTCGCACGCTGCTGCGGCACCACTTGCACGCGTTGTCGAGCAGATTACCGAGCAGCTCCGTGAGATCGCCGCGGTCGCCGATGAATTGGGCATGCGGGCCGACCGCCAGCTCGATCGACAGATCCTTGCCGCCGTAGACCTTCAGGAGCGCCACGCGCAGCTCGCTTGCGATCGGCGCGACCTCGACCGGTGCTTGACCCAGCAGGGCGCCGCCGGAGGCGGCCGCTCGCTTGAGCTGATGCTCGATGATACCGCTCATGCGATCGATCTGGGGACCCAGCACCGCTTCCGAGGCCGTGCTGTCACTCAGCGCCGCTCGCATGACGGCCAGCGGTGTCTTCAGACTATGAGCCAGGTTTCCCAGTGTGTCACGGTAGCGGGCGACGCGTTTGCGCTCGCCAATGAGCAGCGTGTTGAGATTGGCAGCAACGCCGCTGAGCTCGCGCGGGTAGCCGCTGCCGAGCGTCTCGCTGCGCCCCTCCTCGACTTCGTGGATCTCGTGCTCCATGCGGCGAACCGGCGCCAGGACCCAGCGCAGCAGCCCGGCGAGCGTGGCGAGCAGCAGCAACATCAGGCCGATGAACCAGCCGAAGAGCTCCCGCCGGAAGCGCCATAGTTGCTGCTCGTAGGGCGTCAGGCTCGCCGCGACACTGAAGGTAAGCTCGTAGCTGCCTTCGCTGTCCTCGAACTGGATGCCGCGGCTCTCGATCGCGATCCGCTCGCGCTCGAGCGTGCCGTAGGCGAAACGACGGGCCCCGGGATCGAGGGGTGGCCCGAAGTCGATGGGCGCACCGGCGGTCGAGGGCGAGCGCCAGACCGAGCGGCCGCCGGCCGAGCGGATCTGCGCATAGAGCCCCGAGCCTGGCGTGCGCAGCCGCGAGGCCAGATCTCCGGCCGGCGGAGCATAGCCGCCTCCAGGCTGCGGTTCGGCCGCTGCAATCAGGGCGACCATCTGCGCGCCGAGCAGCTCCTGGAGCGAGCGCTCGGAAAGCGCGCGGAAGCCCGTATCGAGCACGACCATCATCACGCCGAAGAACAGTGCCAGCGGCACGGACACCGAGACCAGGAGCCGCCGGCTAAGGGAATGCACGCGGGAGCTTCAGGCGCTGGAGGAGCGCGCGAGTGCGAATCGATAGCCGCGCCCGCGCAGGGTTTCGATGGGGCGGACCGTGTCCTGCGGATCGAGCTTGCGCCTGAGGCGGCCGACCAGTACCTCGATCACGTTGCTGTCGCGCTCCGACTCCTCGTCGTACAGCCGCTCGGTCAGCTCGGTCTTGGAGATGACCTCGCCCGCGCGCAGCATGAGGTGCTCGAGGATGCGGTACTCGAAGGTCGTCAGCTCCACCGGTGTGTCATTCACCTTCACGGTCTGGGCGCGCGTATCCAGAGCGACGGCGCCGCATACGAGCTCGGGGCTGGCCCAGCCACCGGCGCGCCGCAGCAGCGCCTGCACGCGCGCCAGCACTTCCTCGAAGTGGAATGGCTTGGCTACATAGTCGTCGGCGCCGGCCTGCAGGCCCTCCACTTTGTCCTGCCAGCGGTCCCGCGCGGTCAGGATCAGAATGGGATAGCTCTTGCGCTGCGCGCGCACCCGCCGGATCAGCTCCAGTCCCGAAAGCTTCGGCAGGCCGAGATCCACGATCGCGACATCGAGCGGCAACTCGACGCCGGCGAAGAGTCCTTCCTCGCCGTCTCCTGCCGTATCCACGGTGAAGCCCGCCTCGATGAGGCGCGTCTTCAGCGATTCGCGCAGCGATAACTCGTCTTCGACGACCAGAACCCGCATGACACGGACTCCTACAACACAGTGCCGCTGGAGGCGTCGACGCGCACCGTCCACACACGTCCGGAATCGTTCAGCATGCGCAGCACATAGACCGTGCGGCCTTCATTTTGCTGTGCCTCGGCACGTACCACGCGCGCTTTGAAGCGCTGCTCGGCCATCTTGACCGCCTGGTCCATGGACATGGCCCTGGCGGGCAACCGGGCAGGTTGAACGGGGGGAGCAGGAGGAGCTGCACTCAGGCCCACAGGCAGTGCCGCGATGAGCGCCATGGCCACCCGGGGCCAGCAGGATGTGGAGCGCGGATCAGTCATCGTTTGCCCTGCAAGACTAGCTGATTCGCGCCGGAGAGGAGCGATTGCCGAGCGCCGTCCCAGAATTTCACGACCCACCGTAGCGGAGGGGGTGTGAATGAGGACTGAACGCGCCGCTGCGCCGCCACATGCGCGGTCCGCGGCCGCACGCCTCAACCCTTTTTGGCCTTGCGCCACAGCTCGTCCCACTGGACTGCGCTGAGCGACTCGAGGGCGGATCCCTGCTCGCGGGCCAGGCTTTCCATGCGCCGGAAGCGGCGCTCGAACTTTGCGTTGGCGGCGCGCAGGGCCTCCTCCGGATCGACTTTGAGATGCAAACTCCAGTTGGCGATGGCGAAGAGCAGATCTCCCAGCTCTTCGGCCACGCGCCCGGCGCGGGCGGCTGGCTCAGCGCGGCCGGCTGGCTCAGCGCGGCCGGCTGGTCCAGCGGGGCCGGCTGGCCCACCGTGCCCGGCGCCGGAGGTTTCTGCCAGGGCCTCATCGACCTCGCGCAACTCCTCCAGGATCTTCTCACGCACCTGGGCGCTCTCCTGCCAATCGAAACCAACACGCGCGGCGCGCCGGCCGAGCTTGGCGGCGCGCGCCAGGGCCGGCAGTGCCCTCGGGATTCCCGCCAGGGTACTCGTGTCGGCAGCGTGCTGGCTGCTCGCCCACTCGGCGCGCTCGCGCGCTTTCAACTCCTCCCAGCGTGCGCTCTGCTCGCCGGAGCTCTCGATGCTCTCGCCTGCGAACACATGCGGATGACGGCGCACGAGCTTGGAGTGGATCGACTCGGCCACGTCAGCGAACCCGAACCAACCGCGCTCCTGCGCCAGGCGCGCATGAAAGACGACCTGGAAGAGCAGATCGCCGAGCTCATCGCGCAGCTGGAGCGGATCGCCCCGATCGATGGCATCGGCCACCTCGTAGGCCTCTTCCAACGTGTAGGGCGCGATCGTGGCGAAGGTCTGCTCGAGATCCCAGGGGCAGCCCTTCGCAGGGTCTCGCAGCCGCGCCATGAGCTCCAGCAGCGCGCCGGTGGCGCGCGTCGCATCACTCATCGGGTGCTTCCGTGGAATGGCCGGTGCCGCCGTCGTCCTGTGACGGCCCGTCGGGTACCGCAGTCGTCGAGCCCGGGCCCTTCGGAGCGCACAGGCGGTACAGATTGATCAACATGCCGGCGGTCGCGCCCCAGACGTTGCGCTCGCCATAAGTGATGTCCCAGACCTCCACGTCGACCCGGTCCTGCCCGAATCGCCGCCGGCGGGCGCGATGGTTCAACGGCTCGAATGCGTGGCTCAGCGGAATCTCGAAGCTGTCCTCGACCTCGCGCTCATCGAGCAGCAGCTCGAAGCCCGGCTGCACGAAGGCCACCACGGGCGTCACCCGGTAGCCACTGAGCAGGATGTGGTCGGGCAGATAGCCGGCAAGGGACACGAGGCGCTCGTCGAGGCCGATCTCTTCCCGCGCCTCGCGCAGCGCCGCCGCCAGGGGTCCTTGGTCCGCAGTCTCGATATGGCCGCCGGGGAAGCTGATCTGGCCGGCATGTCGTTTGAGCTGGCTGGCGCGCTGAGTGAGGAGCACCGTCATGCCCCCGGGCCGATCGATGAGGGGCACCAACACGGCGGCCGGGATCGGCGCCGGCGGAAACAGATCGCGGTAGGCACGCGTCTGCGCGAGGGTCAGGCCGGGGATCAGCCAGTCCTGCCGGTCGTGGCGGGGCTGGGTATTGGCCAGGGTGGCCATGATGCAGCCGTGCCAGTCGAACGTGGAGAGACGGCCTCGGCCGGCATCCGGGTCCGCGCCCGAGCCCTGCATCATCAGCCGCCGCCGCTCGTGCCACCCTTGATGCCACCGCGCGCCAGGTCGGCGGGATCGAGCAGTCGCGCGAGCTCCTCGCGCTTCAGGTCGGTCATCTTCTCGGCGATCTCGCGGATCGGGCGGCCTTCCGCGTACGCCTTCTTGGCGATCGCGGCGCCCTTCTCGTAGCCGATCACCGGATTCAGTGCGGTCACGAGAATGGGATTGCGATCGAGAGCCTCCGCTATGCGAGCGGCGTTGACCTTGAAGCCCGCGATGGCGTGGTCGGCCAGCGCGCGGGAGGCGTTGGCGAGCAGGCGGATGCTCTCGAGCAGGTTGTGCGCGATCACCGGCAGCATCACGTTGAGCTGAAAATTGCCGGACTGACCGGCGACGGTGATGGTGAGGTCGTTGCCGATGACCTGGGCGGCAACCATGGTCGTGGCTTCGGGAATGACCGGGTTGACCTTGCCGGGCATGATGCTGCTGCCGGGCTGCAGTGCGGGCAAGGCGATCTCGCCCAGTCCCGCCAGCGGGCCGCTGTTCATCCAGCGCAGATCGTTGGCAATCTTCATCAGGCTGACCGCGATCACCTTGAGCTGTCCCGAGAGCTCCACGGCCGTATCCTGCGAGGACAGTCCCTCGTAGAAGTTACGACTGCTGCTGAAGGGCAGACCGGTGAGATCCGACAGCTCCTGGGTGAAGCGCAGACCGAACTGCGGGTGCGCATTGATCCCCGTGCCGACCGCGGTACCGCCCTGCGCCAGGGCCAGCAATCGCGGCTCGACGCTCGCCAGCCGTTCGAGTCCGTGCTCGATCTGAGTACGCCAGCCCGAGAGCTCCTGCCCGAGCGTCACGGGCATGGCGTCCATGAGGTGGGTTCGGCCGGTCTTGACGATTCCGCCGACCTCGCGCTCCTTCGCCCGCAGCACGTCCCGAAGGTGTTCGAGTGCCGGCATGAGCTCCCGCCGGAGGCCGAGCGCGGCGCTCACATGAATCGTGGTCGGAATGGAGTCGTTGCTGCTCTGACCCATGTTGACGTGATCGTTGGGGTGCACGGGCTTGCCGAGACGGCGCGTCGCAAGTGTGGCGATCACCTCATTGGCGTTCATGTTCGTGCTCGTTCCCGATCCGGTCTGGAACACGTCGATCGGGAACTGCGCATCGTGGCGGCCGGCGGCCACCTCCGCCGCGGCGGCATCGATCGCCTGCGCCACCGCCGGGTCGAGAAGCTCCAGGCGGGTGTTGGCACGGGCAGCGGCCTGCTTGAGCAGGCCGAGGGCGGCGATGAAGGCCCGCGGCATGGTCAGCCCGCTGATCGGGAAGTTCTGCACCGCGCGCTGGGTCTGCGCGCCCCACAGCGCATCAGCGGGGACCTGCAGCTCCCCCATGCTGTCGCGCTCGATCCGAAACGAATTCGTCATGCAAGGCTCTCCGGTTCCACGCTCCGAGGCTCACCAGGGTCGGCCGCGGCCATTCCTGCCGGCGGTGCCGGACTGCGCGCTGCGTTATCATGCAAATCGTAGCACTTCGAGGCGTCCGGTAACGCATGACGGATTCAAGCAGCGACATCCTGAGGCCGAGCGATGCGCTCTCGCCGGTTGACGGCCGCTATCGCGCAGCCACCGCTCCTGTGCGCAAGCTGCTCTCCGAGGCCGGGCTCATCCGGGAGCGCATCCGCGTCGAGGCGCGCTGGCTGCTGCACCTCGCGAAGTCCGTGCCGCAGCTTGCCGGTTCCGCGCTGGCGGCGGGTGCCCGATCGCGGGCGGAACGCCTTGCGCATGAGCCCGATGCGGATTGCGCGGGGGCGGTGAAATCTATTGAAGCGCGCATCAATCACGACGTCAAAGCAGTCGAATACTACGTTCGCCAGCAGCTCGCGCTGGCCGGTGCCGGTGAGGCCACACTCGAGCTGGTGCACTTCGGCTGCACCTCCGAAGACATCAATAATCTCAGTTATGCGCGCCTTCTGCAGGGGGCGCGCGCCACGCTGCTCGAGGTTCTCGAGTCGCGCATCGGCGATGTGGCTCGGTTCGCTGCGAGCCACGCTGAGCTGCCGATGCTTGCGCGCACTCACGGCCAGCCTGCGAGCCCCACGACGCTCGGCAAGGAATTCGCCAATTTCGCCGCCCGGCTGCGTCGCATGCGCGAGCGCTGGGAGTCGGTGGCGATCCTCGGGAAGTGGAACGGCGCAGTGGGCAACTTCAACGCCCATGTTGCGGCGGCCCCGGACGTCGACTGGCCCTCGGTCAGCCGTCAGTTCGTCGAATCGTTCGGGTTGGAGTACAACCCTTACACGACGCAGATCGAGCCGCATGACTGGATCGGTGAATATTGCGATGCGCTGGCGGCGGTCAACGTCGTGCTGATCGATCTCAGCCGCGATGCGTGGGGCTATATCTCACTCGGCTATCTGCGCCAGCGTGCCGTCGCGGGCGAGGTCGGCTCCTCGACGATGCCCCACAAGGTGAACCCGATCGACTTCGAGAACGCCGAAGGCAATCTCGGCATCGCCAATGCGCTGCTGCGTCACTTTGCGGACAAGCTACCCGTCTCCAGGTGGCAACGGGACCTCACCGACTCCACGGTGCTACGCAACCTCGGCGTCGCACTCGGCCATTCCATGATCGCCTGGCGTGCGCTGGGCCGCGGCCTGGAGAAGATCGCGGCGGACCCGGAGCGCATCGCCGCGGATGTGCGGGATGCCTGGGAGGTTCTCGGCGAGGCCATTCAAACGGTACTCCGGGCGATAGGCTCGCCGGACGGTTATGAGCGGTTGAAGGAGTTCACCCGCGGACGAACGATCGATGCGAGCTCGCTCGCGGCGTTCATCGACACACTGCCCCTGGATGAGGCGGCGCGGACCCGCCTCAAAGCGCTACGTCCGGAGGGATATACCGGGCTCGCCGCGCGCCTCGCGCGGGAACTCTGAGACGCCAGACCGCCCAGCCAAGCTTGCGGGCGGCCGGCGCGCCTCGCCGGAGCAGGCCGCGAAAGTCGCGCCTTTCGCGGCCGGAAGCGAAACAGATGTCCGAAAAACGGCCGCAGGCCGTTTTTCCAATGGACAAGGGCCGAAAAACAGTGAACTACGGCTCGATTTGACTTCTGTTCGGACCTGTGGCGGTCCAAAGCGTGACCGGCTCGACAACTCTCACAGGGGTCGGTGCATAAGATCCCGACGTCGCCTGCCGCGCGCAGGTGCGGACGCCAGTGTCGCTCTAGGCCATGATCGGGGAAATAGACGTCAACGGGACCCTAGCACAGCTCGCTAACGCGCGTTACGTGCCTGAGTCCCTCGGGGACCCAGCCCCGGGCACGACGGTCCGTCAGGGGGCCGAGACTCTGGCCGTGCTCACGACTTTGGCTGAGGTTCGCGCGGCGGTGAAAGAGATCGCCGCAGGCGCCCGCCGCCTCATCTCGATCTACACCCCCGACCTCGAGCCCGAGCTCTACGATCAGTCGAGCTTCCTCGAGGTGATCAAGCAATTCGTGCTGACGCACAGCTTCGCGAAGGTTCGCGTGCTTCTCGCCGAGCCCACGCGGGTCATGCGTGACAGCAACCGGTTCGTCGCCATGGGACGAAGACTGTCGAGTTGCATCGATATCCGCTACGTAGGCGGACATGCCCCACAGCGCGCGTCCGCCTATCTGATTGCTGACGACAGGGCCATCATGTACCGGATGCGTGCCGACACGTGGGACGGTATCGCTGATGTCAACAACCCGCCCGTCGCCCGACTCTATCTCCAGGAGTTTGACGGGATCTGGAACGCCAGCGCGATGGATCACGGCTTGCGAGTCGCGCGCCGCGGATAGGCGTACGCCGGACGCCCTGGTCAGCTCTGCACGGGCTGATACAACCGAGCCAGCTTCGGCGCCGGATATCTGACCGTCAAACCGGGTGGGCGCGGCGCCTCAAGTCCGGCAGGGTCCGACTATAATCAGCGCCATGGCCTCCGGGAAACCCGACATCACCGTTGCTGCCGTCACGGAGAATGACGGCCATTTCCTCGTCGTCGAAGAGCGAGTCAACCGACGGCTGGTGTTCAATCAACCCGCCGGCCACGTGGAGGCGGGAGAATCGCTCCTGACCGCCATCATACGCGAGGTGCGAGAGGAGACCGCGTGGCTCTTCCGCCCCGAGGTGCTCATCGGTGTGTACCTGTGGCGCAATCCTTCCTCGGGCCGCACGACCATGCGCTTCGCCTTCGGGGGCGCGGTAGTCGAACATGATGCTGCTCAACCGCTGGACCGTGGGATCGTCGGAACGCACTGGCTGACTCGCACGGACTTGCAGCAGCGCGAAGGCCGACTGCGCAGTCCTCTTGTATTGCGTTGCATAGAAGACTATCTGCTGGGCCAACGCACATCGATCCAGGCGGTCGCGCAGCTGGATCTGAGCACGGCCCGATCGGTCGCGGCCGTACAAGTCTGATGTCCGATAAGAGCGCACGACCCGTCATCGTGGGACTGTCGGGGGGAGTGGATTCCGCCGTCGCCGCCCTACTGCTCAAGGAGCAGGGCCATGCCGTGCAGGGGCTCTTCATGAGCAACTGGGAGGATGACGACGGCTACTGCACTGAGGCGCAGGACTTCCAGGACGCCCGCGCAATCGCGCGCGAGCTGGACATACCCCTGCACCGCGTGAGCTTTGCTGCGCAGTACCGCTCGAGGGTCTTCGAGCACTTTCTGCAGGAGCAGCGTGCGGGCCGCACTCCCAACCCTGATGTGCTGTGCAATCGGGAAATCAAGTTTGGGATCGCGTTGGGGTACGTGCGGCGGCTGGGGGGTGTGCGGTTTGCGACCGGGCACTACGCGCGGCTGGTGCACGGGAGGCGGCGCGTGGAGCTTCACAAAGCCCGGGATGTGTCCAAGGATCAGAGCTACTTCCTGCACGCCGTGGAAGCGGCTCAACTCGCCGAGACGCTCATGCCGCTGGGCGAGCTGACCAAAACGGCCGTGCGGGAAATGGCCCGACGCGCGGGCCTGCCTGTCTTCGACAAGCCGGACAGCACCGGCATCTGCTTCATCGGCGAGCGGCCGTTTCGTGAGTTTCTCGGACGCTTCCTCGAGGCGCGCCCCGGTCCCATCGAGTCTCCGGAAGGTGAGGTCCTGGGCCTCCATCAGGGCCTGGCCTTCTACACGCTCGGGCAGCGGGAAGGTTTGCGCATCGGCGGGCAACGAGGCCGAGCGGAGCAGCCATGGTACGTGGCAGCGAAGGACGCCGCGCGCAACACACTGGTCGTGGTGCAAGGTCACGATCATCCGCTGCTGACCAGCTCGGCATTGAGGACCGGTCCGGTTCACTGGCTCGTCGATCCGCGAGAGGGCTCGTTCCGTTGCGCCGTGAAGGTCCGCTATCGGCAACCGGACCAGGCGGCCCTGTTCGAGGCTCTGCCCGATGGCACGGCGCGCATCGTTTTCGAGCAGCCGCAGCGCGCGGTCACGCCCGGTCAGTATGCGGTGGCCTACGACGAGGAGCTGTGTCTCGGCGGGGCGGTGATCGAGGCTGTCGAGCCGGCCGCCCGGACACAGGCCGCCGCATAGAGACCTTCCGCGAGCCGCGTGGCCGACCGGCTGAGACAGGCCGCATCCGATATAATTCGCCGGCGCGGCCAGTCCCCGGAGGATGCATGACAGACAGCTTCAAAGCGCGTACGACGCTCAAGACCGGTAAAGGCTCCTACGAGATCTGGAGTCTCGCAGCGCTGCCACGTGAGAAGGTGGCGCGGCTGCCGTACTCGCTGAAGATCCTCCTCGAGAACCTGTTGCGCTTCGAGGATGGGGTCAACGTGACGCGCGCCGACATCGAGGCTCTGCTGGCCTGGAATCCGACTGCCGCGCCATCGCACGAAATCGCCTTCACGCCAGCGCGCGTGATCCTGCAGGACTTCACCGGCGTTCCATGCGTCGTGGACCTGGCCGCGATGCGCGATGCGATCGTGCGCCTCGGGGGTGATGCCGAGCGCGTCAATCCGCTGGCACCGGCCGAGCTCGTGATCGATCACTCCGTGCAGGTTGACGAGTACGGGAAACCGGGCTCGCTCGCGGCCAACACCGCGATCGAGTTCGCGCGCAACGCCGAGCGCTATGCCTTCCTGCGCTGGGGACAGTCGGCGTTCCGCAACTTCCAGGTGGTTCCTCCGAACACCGGGATCGTGCATCAGGTCAATCTCGAGTATCTCGGGCGCGTGATTTTCGACGCCGAAGTCAACGGAGTCGCGCGCGCGTACCCGGACACGCTCGTCGGCACAGACTCGCACACCACCATGATCAACGGCCTGGGTGTTCTCGGCTGGGGAGTCGGCGGCATCGAGGCCGAGGCTGCCATGCTCGGACAGCCGGTGACGATGCTGATCCCGCAAGTCATCGGCTTCCGGCTCAATGGCCGGCTCAAGCCCGGCGCCACCGCGACCGACCTCGTGCTGACCGTCACCGAAATGCTGCGCAAGAAAGGCGTGGTCGACAAGTTTGTCGAGTTCTTCGGCGACGGGCTTGCCAACCTGCCCCTGGCCGATCGCGCCACCATTGCCAACATGGCACCGGAGTACGGCAGCACCTGCGGGATCTTCCCGATCGACGCGGAGACGGTCCGGTATCTGGAGCTCTCCGGCCGCCCACGCGAGCGGATCGACCTGGTGAGCGCGTATGCCAAGGCCCAGGGCATGTGGCGCAACAACGGCGACCCCGCTGCGGCTTACACGGATGTGCTGGAGCTGGATCTGGGGAAAGTAGAGCCCAGTCTCGCGGGGCCCAAGCGACCGCAGGATCGCGTGCCGCTGCAGTCGGCGCGCAAGGTCTACGAGCTCAACGGCAAGAAGACCGCCGAAGAGCGCGCCGTGCGCAATCCGACCGCGAGGGGTGTTGCGAGCGCGAGCGTCGATGGACAGAGCTTCGAGCTGAAGGACGGTGCGGTGCTCATCGCGGCCATCACGAGTTGCACCAACACGTCCAACCCGTCTGTGATGATTGGAGCCGGCCTGCTGGCCCGCAAGGCGCGCGAGCGTGGCCTTCACTCCAAGCCGTGGGTGAAGACGAGTCTCGCGCCCGGCTCGCGCGTCGTCACCGACTACCTGAATAAGGCCGGCGTGCTGACCGATCTGGCGGCGCTCGGATTCGAGCTGGTGGGCTACGGCTGTACCACCTGCATCGGCAACTCCGGACCGCTCAAGCCGGAGATCTCCGCCGCCGTGAAAGCCGGCGACATCACCGCCTGCTCGGTGCTCTCGGGCAACCGCAACTTCGAGGGACGGGTGCATCCGGAAGTGCGCATGAACTTCCTGGCCTCTCCGCCTCTCGTGGTGGCCTACGCCCTGGCGGGCACGCTCGACATCGATCTGACGAGCGAGCCGATCGGGCAGGACCCGGCGGGCAAGCCGGTACGCCTCGCTGAGATCTGGCCGAGCGATCAGGAAGTGCAGGAAGTGCTGCTGCGCTCCATCGACTCGCAGATGTTTCAGAAGAGCTACGCCAGTGTCTTTGCGGGCGACGAGAACTGGACGAGTATCAAGATCCCGGCGGGCAAGCGGTACACCTGGGACACGAAATCCACCTACGTGAAGAACCCGCCCTATTTCGATGGCATGACGATGACGCCGGCACCGCTCGCCGACATTCACGGCGCACGCGCGCTGGCGTTGCTAGGGGACTCGGTGACCACCGATCACATCTCCCCGGCCGGCAACATCTCCAGGTCGAGCCCGGCGGCGCGCTACCTCGTCGAGCAGGGTGTTCAGCCCCTCGATTTCAACTCGTACGGGGCGCGGCGCGGTAATCACGAAGTCATGATGCGCGGTACGTTCGCGAACATCCGCCTGCGCAACCTCCTGGTGCCCGGCGTCGAGGGCGGGGTGACCATCCACATCCCAAGCGGCGAGCAGACCTCCATCTACGACGCTGCCATGCGTTACCAGAAAGAAGGCACGCCACTGATCATCATCGCCGGACGCGAGTATGGCACGGGCTCTTCGCGCGACTGGGCCGCCAAGGGCACGATGCTTCTGGGCGTCAAAGCGGTCATCGCCGAGAGTTTCGAGCGCATCCATCGCTCCAACCTGATCGGGATGGGCGTGGTGCCTCTGCAATTCCAGCCGGGCCAGAACGCGCAGTCACTCGGTCTGAGCGGGCGCGAGGTCTTCGAGATCACCGGCCTCGGAAGCGGCGCCGCCCGGGAGGTGAGCATCCAGGCCACGGCACCCGGCAGTCAGCCGATCCAGTTCACCGCGCGGGTGCGCATCGACACGCCCAAGGAGCGGGAATACTACCGGCACGGGGGCATTCTGCAGTACGTGCTGCGCCAGCTCGCGACACCGGGGCGCGCGGCCTGAGCTGACGGCAGCGCCGTGGAGGGAACGGGGCCGGCGAGGCTGGTGGTGTTCGACCTCGACGGCACCATTACGCGCCATGACACGCTGCTGCCGTTCGTCCTGGGTTATCTGCGCGGCGCACCCTGGCGCCTGGCTGGCATGCTCCTGTTTCTGCCCTCCGTGCTGGCCTTTGCGCTCGGGCTGTCGGATCGCGGGTCACTCAAATCGGCACTGATCCGCCGCACGTTGGGTGGCGCGCCACGCGCCCAAATCGAGTCCTGGGCCGACCGGTTCGTCGAAGCGCTGCTGACTCGCGGTGTGTTCGAGGATGCCCGCAGTGCGATCGCACGGCACCGTCAGGAGGGGGCCAGGCTGGTCCTGCTGAGCGCGAGCACCGACCTGTACGTGCCGGTCATCGGTACCGCATTGGGGTTCGATCAGGTGATCTGCACCGGCGTGCGCTGGGAGGGTGATCGCCTGGACGGTCATCTCACCACGCCCAACCGGCGGGGACCGGAGAAGGCGCGGTGCTTTGAGCTGCTGCGCCGCGAGCATCCGGGGCTTCTGACCGCGGCCTATGGCAATGCCGGCAGCGACCTGGAGCATCTGCGCCTGGCCGACCAGCCTCTGCTCGTCAACGGTTCGTCTCACGCCCGGCGCTCGGCCGCGCGGCTCGGCATTGCTTGCGCGAGCTGGCGTTGAGCGATCCGCTCCCTGAGGCGGCAGCCGCGCGCAGCTCGGCCATGGTGTAATAAAAGCCACGCCGTCCGGGTCTGCTCGGATGGCGCCATCGATACTCCCTGCTCCGGCCCGGGCCGGCAGGGCGTCGCGCATCCCGTGCGGATGCCCGAGGCGGACTCACTGATTGCGGAGCTCGAATGATTCTGGCCGTACTGGCGTTCTTCGGCGGGGTGTTGACCATTCTGAGCCCATGCATCCTGCCCGTGGTCCCCTTCGTTCTCGCGCGCACCGAGCAGCCGTTCGCGCGCAGCACGCTTCCGCTCCTGATCGGCATGGCCGCGACATTCGCAGGCATTTCCACACTGGCGGCCGTCGGTGGCGCGTGGGCGGTACACCTGAACGACTACGGGCGAATCGTGGCGATGGTGCTGCTGACGCTGAGCGCGCTGGCGCTGCTTTCGCATCGGGTGGGAGATTGGCTTACCCGTCCGGTCGTCGCGCTCGGCGCGCATCTCGCTGCCGACCCGGGGGGCGCTACGGGGAGCAGCGTAATCGCCTCGCTGGTTCTTGGCGTGGCCACGGGCCTGCTGTGGGCGCCGTGCGCAGGTCCCATCCTCGGGTTGATTCTCACAGGCGCTGCCCTCAAGGGGCCGAGTGTTGCAACCACCATCCTGCTGTTAGCCTACGCTCTGGGCGCCGCGTGCTCGCTGGCTGTGGTCGCTGCCGCGAGCACTCGCGTCATGGCGGCCATGAAACGCTCGTTTGCCGCCGGCGAGTGGCTGCGGCGTGTACTGGGGGTTGCGGTCCTGCTCGCCGTGGTGGCGATTGCGCTCGGATGGGACACCGGCTTCCTGACCCGCGTCTCCGAGGCCAGCACGAGCCATTTCGAGCAGGCACTGATCACGAGCATCGCGCCGCGAACAGCCTCCAGCGGCAGCATGGCCATGCAGGGAAGCATGCAGGGCGCGGTACACGATACAGGCTCGGGGGCGATGAGCGGCTCCATGAGCGGCACGATGACGGGGGCGATGGCCGGACAGGCGGGCGCTGCGATGAGCGCCCGGGCGGCTGCGCCGAGTCTGCCGGTCGAGGGACAGCTGCCCTCGCTGTCGGGCGCCGTGCAGTGGCTCAACTCGCCGCCGCTCACTCCCCAGGCACTGCACGGCAAGGTGGTGCTGATCGATTTCTGGACCTACTCCTGCATCAACTGCCTTCGGGCACTGCCGTACGTGAGAAGCTGGTACGAGCGCTACCGCGATCAGGGACTGGTCGTCATCGGCGTGCACTCGCCCGAATTCGCCTTCGAGAAGAATCCGGCCAACGTGGCGCGCGCAGTCCACGACCTGGGAATCACCTATCCGGTCGCGCTGGACAACAACTATGCGATCTGGAAAGCATTCAACAACGAGTACTGGCCCGCTCACTACTTCATCGATGCCCAGGGCCGGATCCGTGGCCACCATTTCGGCGAGGGCGACTACGCACAGTCCGAGCAGCTGATCCGCGAGCTCCTTGCCGAAGCGGGCGCTCTTCATCTCAGTGCATCGGCACCGCAGGCTGTCGAGGGAAACGGTGTGCAGGCCTCCGCGGACGAAGCGGACGTCGATTCGCCGGAGACCTATATCGGCTACGAGCGCGCGGACAATTTCGCCTCCCCGGGCGGCCAGGTCCACGATGCGGAACATTCCTATTCCGCGCCGGCGCAGCTGCAACTGAACCAATGGGCGTTGTCCGGTGTCTGGAAGGTAGATGGCGAGAAGGCCGTGGCGGCCGCCTCAGATGACAGGATCCGTTTTCGCTTCCATGCCCGCGACCTGCATCTGGTCCTCGGGCCCGCCGGGTCGGGAAAACCGGTGCGCTTCCGCGTCACGATCGACGGGCACGCCCCAGGCGCCGATCACGGCAGCGACGTACAGAGCGATGGCACGGGTACGGTGACGGAACAGCGTCTGTATCAGCTGTTGCGGCAATCTCAGCCGCAGAGCGATCACACGTTCGAGGTCGAATTTCTCGACCCGGGCGTACAAGCCTATTCGTTCACATTCGGCTGACGGAGATGCCGACCATGCGTGACAGGACCCCCACAATGCTTACGCGCCGCGCCCTGCTCGCCTGCGCGCTGCCGCTGGGTATCGCCGCCAGCCGGCTCTCCCGGGCCGCGCTGCTCTCGAGCCCAAAGCCCGGTGACAGCGTGACCATCGAGAACTTTGCTCCGAACGGCACCAGCAAGGGCACGCAGAGCGTGCCGCGCGTCCTCAAGACCGATTCGGAATGGCGCAGGCAGCTTTCGCTCCTGGCATACACCGTGACGCGGCACGAGGGAACCGAGCCTGCCTTCAGCGGCTCGTATGATCAAAATCACGCCGACGGCCTGTATTCCTGTATCTGCTGCGGGACGACCCTGTTCGACTCGAGAACGAAGTTCGACTCCGGCACGGGCTGGCCCAGCTTCTGGCGGCCGATCTCGCGACTGAATGTGGTTGAAAGATCGGACAATACCTTGGGCATGCAGCGCACGGCGGTCTCATGCAAACGCTGCGAAGCCCACCTCGGGCACGTATTCGACGACGGACCGCGGCCGACCGGCCTGCGCTACTGCATGAACTCGGTCGCACTGGCCTTTGCCCCGCGCGCCTGATCGGTGGCGCCCGGGGTCCCCGGGAAATCTCGCGTCTGCGTCGACGGCTTTCGCTTTCCGGTCGTGCCGGGCGAGATTTCATGGGGTGGTTTCACGGGGTGGCATCACATGGAGGTGCGGATCTGCCACAGCTCCGGAAAGAACTTCAACTCGAGAGCCTTCGCCAGGTAGGACACGCCGCTGGTGCCGCCCGTGCCGGGCTTGTAGCCGATGATGCGCTCCACCGTCTTCAGGTGATGGCAGCGCCATAACTGGAACTTCTGGTCCAGATCGACCAGGGACTCGGCGAGCTCGTACAGATCCCAGTCCTTTTCCGCGTTGTGGTAGACGCCCAGCCAGGCGCCGGCAACCTGCTTGCTCGCAACGTACGGCTCGGTGAAATCCCGCGTCAGATGGCCTTCCGGAATCTCGTAGCCGCGGCGACTCAGCAGTCGCAGCACCTCGTCATAGAGCGAGGGCGACTCGAGTGCCCTGCGCAATACGGCGTAAGAGGCCGGATCGTGCTTGTGAACCTCGATCATCTGCGCATGCTTGTTGCCGAGCAGAAACTCCAGCGACCGGTACTGGATCGACTGAAAGCCCGATGAGCGCCCGAGCGCATTGCGGAATGCCGAGTATTCGGATGGAGTCATGGTGGACAGCACATCCCAGGTCGAGATGAGCTGCGTCTGGACGCGGGAGATGCGTGCCAGCATCTTGAACGAAGGATCGAGGTCGTCGCGCCGGATGCATTCGAGCGCGCCGCGCAACTCATGCAGCATCAGTCGCATCCACAGCTCCGAGGTCTGATGCACGATGATGAACATCATCTCGTCGTGCTCGTAGGTCAGCGGCTTCTGCGCCTCGAGGATCTTGTCGAGCTGCAGATACTCTCCATAGGAGAGCGATGACCCGAGCTCCCAGTGGACCGCCTCGTCGGATAGATCGACGCGCTCCGATTTGTCGTACCGCCGCGTGGTCATGACTGATGGCGTTCCTCATCGCCGAAGACCCAGGATGGCACGCAGCGCCAGCCCGCCACCAGCTCCCGGTCCAGGACACGATAGGCGCAGCAGTGCCGGCTCACCGCCTGCCAGAAGCGCCGCGAGTGATTCATGTGAAGCGTATGTGCAAGCTCGTGAATCATCAGATAGTGCACGACGGCCGGACGCTGGAACATCAGGCAGCAGTTGAGACTGATGGTCCCGCGGGTGGAACAGCTGCCCCAGCGCGTGCGCTGCCTGCGAATGAGAACTCTTTGATACTCGTAACCCAACTCCTGCGCAAGCCGCGCGAGCGCAGGCTCCAGCACTCGTTCAGCGCGCTGCAGGAGCCACCTGCGCAGGGCAAGCCGCACCGCGCGGCCATCCGTACTGTCGCCGCTCAAAGCCAGCAGTCCGTGGCCGAGCTCAGTGAGCCTGGCGCCGTGATCCCCGCCCGCCAGATGCACCTTCCAGATCTCGTGACACGCGGGGAACTCGATGCGCGCTGGAGGAAAGGGCGCGGCAGGGCCTGCACGGCTTCTGGCCTCCTCGCATTTACGCTCGATCCAACCGCGATGCCGGGTTACAAAGCGCTCGACGGCGGTGGGAGAGGTGCGCGAGGGTACGACGACTTCCACACGACCGGTGTGAAACACGCGCACCGCGAGGCGGCGTGCACGGCGGCTCTGGCGCACGACCCATCCCTGGGCGCCATCCTTCTCGGACCATAACGGCAACTGGGACGTAGGCATAATCGGCGGCGGCTGATGAACCATCATAGGATACCAGCCGTCACAGCGTGTGCTGTAGGATCGCGCGCCAGTGATCACACTCGAGGCATCGTCTTTACCCATGCTCCCCGCTTCCGGTCCGCCCGCGCATTCTCCGGCCGATGCCCTGCTGGCCGGTGAACCGCGGGAGAGCGCGGCCAGCGCCGCGGAGCCGCGTGTGGCGCAGGCGAGCGCGCCCATTCTGGAGGTGCGCAGCCTGGTCAAGCATTATCCGGCCGTAACGGCGGTCGACGGTGTCTCCTTCGAGGTGCGTGAAGGGATCTGCTTCGGATTGCTGGGCCCCAACGGGGCGGGCAAGACGACCACCATCGAGATCATGGAGGGCATCCTCACGGCGACCGCGGGGGAAGTGCGCTACCGGGGCGCACCGCTGGGCGCGCGTTTCCGCGAGGAGGCCGGAATTCTGTTCCAGAAGACCGCTCTGCAGGATTTCCTCACCGTGCGCCAGTCGCTTGCGCTGTTTCGCGGCCTTTACGGCAGAGGGCTCGACGTCGATGAGGTGATCCGCATCTGCGCGCTCGAGAAGCTCGCCAGGCGAGACAATCGCAAGCTTTCCGGCGGTCAGCAGCAGCGACTGCTGCTCGCCATCGCGCTGGTGAACGATCCTGCCCTGCTGTTCCTCGACGAGCCGACGACGGGGCTGGACCCGCAGGCGCGGCGCAACTTCTGGGAGCTCATCCAGTCCATCAAGGCTCGTAACAAGACTGTCATCCTGACCACCCACTACATGGAGGAAGCCGAGCTGCTCTGCGATGAGATCGCGATCATGGACCGGGGGCGGATCATCGCCCGCGGTGCGCCCCGTCAGCTGCTGCGCGAGCACTTCGCGGAAGTGCTCCTCGAGCTGCCCCGGCAGGACTTTCCGGAGAGCGCCCGCCACCTGCCCTTGCGTGTGCTCGACACGCCGGAGCGTGTGGAGATCACCACGGATGATCTCGATGCGACGCTGCGCATCCTGATCGAGGCGCGAGTGCCGCTCTCGAACCTGCGCATCCGCCCGGCGAATCTGGAGGATCTGTTCCTGGAGCTCACCGGAAAGGAGCTGCGCGCGTGATCATGCGCCTGCTCTCGGTCTGGCACGCGCGCAATCTGGAATTCGTGCGGGATCGTCCGACGCTCATATTCACGATCCTGCTGCCGGTGATGCTCGTCGTGGGCATGAGCTTCGTGTTCGGTGGCCGCGAGCGTCCGCTGTTCAAGGTGGGCGTTCTGGCACCCTCGATCGACCGCCAGGCGCACCCATTCCTGCGCGAGCGGTACGTTGACTTCGTGCCGATCACAGACGAGGCCGATGCGCTCCGCAAGGTGACCCACCAGCAGGTGGACCTGCTGGTGGATCTGCGCGGCGACCCGCGCTATTGGGTCAACACGGACTCCCCGAAAGGCTATATCGCCGAGAAGCTGCTCCTGGCTGCGGCCCCCAACGCCCACCGCCAGCCGGTCAACGGAGCGGCTGTGCGCTACGTGGACTGGCTGTTTCCCGGAATCCTCGGCATGAACATGATGTTCAGCTGCCTGTTCGGCGTCGGCTACGTGGTATTGAGATACCGCAAGAGCGGCTTCCTCAAGCGTCTGCATGCCACTCCGTTGACCGCCTTCGAGTTTCTCAGCGCCCAGGTGCTCTCGCGCCTGTGCCTGATTCTGTTCGTCACCGCCGTCCTCTATGCCGGCATCGGCAGCATCATTCATTTCCACACTGCGGGCAGCTACGCGGCACTACTGCTGCTGGCCGTGATCGGGGCGCTGTCGATGATCGCACTGGGCCTGACGATCGCCTCGCGCTTCTCGAGCGAGGAGCTGGTCGGGGGCCTGTTGAACCTGCTCACCTGGCCCATGATGCTGCTGTCGGGAATCTGGTTCTCGCTGGAGGGCTCGCCGCGCTGGGTACGTTGGATCGCGGACGTCTTTCCCCTGACGCATGTGCTCGATGCATCCAGGGCGATCATGCTCGATGGAGCCGGGCTGCTGCAGGTCGCCCCGGACGTGATCTACCTCGCCGTCACGGCGTTCGTGTTCACGGCGTTCGGCGCGTGGTCGTTCCGCTGGCGCGTGGAGTAGCAGCGCGGCCCTACAACTCCCGCAGTCCCGCCGTGACGGGCACGCGTGCCGCACGCAGGGCCGGGAATAGTCCGCCGATCACGCCGATCGCGAGCGCCCACTTGAGCCCGCCCCACAGCAGCGCCGGTGTCACGTGGAATGCGAACACCACCTGGCTGAAATTGGTGCCTAGCGTGGAGGCGGTGTAGTTGTCGAACACAGCCCAGGCGATCACCGCGCCCAGCGCGCCACCGAGGATCGCCAGCAGGACGGTTTCGAGCAGCACGGACACGACGACCGGAACTCCGCGGAATCCGATCGCTCGCAGAGTTGCGATTTCCCGCGTGCGCGTCGCCACGGCCGCGTACATCGTGTTGAGCGCGCCAAAGACCGCACCGATCGCCATGATGATGCCGACGGTTGTCCCGAGGACCCGAATGGTCTGAGTCAGGTTCCGCGCCTGAGCGTTGTAATAGTCGCGGGTGGTCGAGACATCCACCTGCAGACGCCGGTCGCTGGCAATGCCGGCCTTGAAGGCATCGAAGGCAGCCGCGTCCGTGAGTCGAACGGTGACCGAGGTCGTGGAGCTGCCACGGCGATAAGTGGATCCCACCACCGCCGTGTCCCCCCACAGGTCGGAGTTGTTGGCATCTCCCGAGTCGAACTCGCCCACGATGCTCCAGAGCTGGCCGTTGAGCTTGAGGCTCGAGCCGATCCCGAGACCCGCGAACTGGGTCGCCGCACCCTTGCCCACGATCAGCTCGCGCAGGCCCGGCGCGAACTTGCGGCCGGCGATGAGCTTCACGTTGGGACGCAGCTCCCAGGAGCGCTCGCCGATCCCGCGGATCTCGACATTCGCATCCAGGCCGCTGGCCTTCTTCGGCAGCGAGGCGACCACGACCAGCTCCGGGGATGCGATCGGTTCGCCCTGCGCGTTCTTGAGGACCTGCGGAGCTTGCGAAACCAGCGTCGCCGTGTCGTGATCCAGAACGGAATTGATCTCGGTCTGCGCGCCAGCGCGAATGACGATGGCCGTATCATCGGATCCGCTCTGGCGCAGCGTAGCGGCGAACCCCGCGCCCATGGCCAGCAGCGCCACCAGCACGCCGACCACTCCGGCAATTCCGACAACCACGACGGACGCTGATCCCAGTCGTTGCGGAATCGTTGCAATACCGACTTGCGTCACCGACCAGGTCTGGACCCCCACCCGCGTGAACGCCATCCACCCGGCGAGCAGCACCGCGATCACGGGCAGCAGCCACCAAGGCAGCACGATCAGCACGGCGATCGGGACGAGAACACAGGCAACAGCTCCGAGAGCCAGTCCGAGCTTGCGCAGCATCAGAGCACCGTCCCCTGCCTCATCGTGACCCCCGCCTCATCGTCCCGCCAGGGCGTCGACGATCCGCAGGCGCATCCCCCGCAGCGCGGGCAAGGCACCGACCAACAACCCGATCAACACCGCCAGAAGCACGCCGCGCAGCCAGATACCGCCGCCGATTTCCTGCATGGGGATGCCGGTACCGAACGCGGTCCGCAAGGAGCCGACCACGATGCTCGCGCTCACGAGGCCCAGTACGCTGCCCAACACCAGCAGCATGGCCGATTCCGAGAGGACCAGCCCGAGGACGCTGCGGTTGGTGAAGCCGATCGTCTTGAGGACCGCAATCTCGGGTATGCGCTCGCGCACGGCCTGCGCCATCGTGTTGCCCGTGAGCAGCACCAGCGTGAAGAACACCGCGCCCATGATCGCACCGACGATCAGGCCAATGTCGGCGAACTGGCTGACGAAGGAGGCTGCGAAGGCCTGCTCGGTCTGCGTTTTGGTCTCGTGATCGGAGTTCTCCGAGAGCGCATCGATGGCCTGCGCCACCTGATTCGCCTGGTTGCGGTCGCGGACCTTGGTGATGTACCAGCCGACGTTGCCGTTGCCGAACGCGCGCGCCTCATCGAAGTAGTCCCAGTTGAAGAACAGCGCATTCTCCTGCGCCCGGGTCTTCGGGTCGGCCATCCTGTAGATGCCCACCAGGTCGAACGTCCAGGTGTTGCTGCCGCCCTTCTGCGGAAAAATCGTCGCCTGCAGGGGAATCTTGTCCCCGATCTTCCAGTGGAATTTCTCGACGAGGCTCTGCCCCACCACCGCTCCGGTGCGCGTATCGTGAAATGCGCGGCGCTGCCCGGCCGGCAGGATCCGCTCGGGATACAGGTCGAAGAAATTCTCGGCGACCGCCTGATTGGCGAAGAAGTTCTTCGGGTCCTGGTAGATGCCGCCGAACCAGTTGGCGTAGGTGACCTCCGCGACCCCCGGAGTCGCCTGGATCCGCTGCAGCAGGCTCTTGGGCAGTGAGAGCGTGAAGCTGACCTTGGAGATGGTGATCAGCCGATCGACGCCGGCCACACTACTGCCAGCCTGGTCGAAGAAAGTCCGTACCGAGTCGAGCAGGCCAAAAAGCAGAAAGGCCGCGAGCACCGAGAACAGTGTGAACAGGGTGCGCGTCTTGCGCCGCACGAGGGCCGCCAGCACCAGGTGCAGGTATTTCACGCCTCGACCTGCGCCGCATCCTCGACCAGCGTGCCCTTGTCCAGATGCAGGGTGTGGCGTGCATATTCGGCGGCTTTCGGGTCATGGGTCACCATGATCACCGTCTTACCGTGCTCCCGATTGAGCTGCTGGAGCAAGGTGAGGACATCCGCGGCCGACTGTCTGTCCAGGTCTCCGGTCGGCTCATCGCATACCAGCAGAGTGGGGTCCGAGACGATGGCGCGCGCGATGGCCACCCGCTGCTGCTGGCCCCCCGAGAGCTCGCTGGGCTTGTGCGCGGCCCGGTCGCCGAGCCCTACGAGCTGCAGAGCGATATCGGCGTTGCGCTTGCGCTGTGCGGAGCCCAGACGCGTGAGCAGCAGCGGCAACTCCACATTCCGGCGGGCCGTCAGCATCGGCAGCAGATTGTAGAACTGAAACACGAACCCGACGTTGGAAGCACGCCACTTGGCCAGGGCGCCCTCCCCAAGTCGGTCGATGCGCTCGCCCGCGATATTGATGCTGCCGTCGGTGGGCGAGTCGAGCCCCCCGATGAGATTGAGCAACGTCGTCTTGCCCGAGCCCGACGGGCCCATCAGAGCCAGGAAATCGCCCTTCCCGATATCGAGGTTCACATGGTGCAGGACCTCGACTTTCTGCGTGCCCCGCTCATAGACCTTGCTGAGGTTGCGAATCTCGACCAGTGCATCCACGTTGGACTCCTTGTTAGCGCCTCAGGCGATCATTTTGCACCAACAGACACCCGGGCGCCGTCGTTCATTTCACCCGGGGGCTCGCGCACGACTCGAGTGCCTGCGGCGATGCCCTCGACGCCCCGGAGATCTCCGTAGGTCTGACCGGGTGTGACCGGGGCGAGACGCGCATGGTCGCCCTCGATCACGAAGACGACGCTATGGCCGGCGCGTGACACGATGGCGGACGACGGAACCAGGACCGATGAGGTCGGCACCGCGCTCGTTCCGGGGCTCGGGGCGGCTTCTTTCGAGGGCTCCTCCAGGAAGGAGACCCGAACGCCCATGTCAGGCAGGATGCGGGAGTCCTTCTGATCGATGCCGATGCGGACCTTTACCGTGGCCTTGCTGCGATCGGCGGTCGGCACGATCGCGATCACATGCGCGGGGATCGTCCAGCTGGGGTATGCATCGAGGACGGCTTGCGCGGGCTGCGCGGGCTGCACGCGATTGATGTAGGCCTCGTTGACATCGACCTCGATTTCGAGTGAATCCATGTCAACGATCGTCCCCACGCCCGTGCGCGTGAACCCGCCGCCCGCCGAGATGGGTGAAATGATCTCGCCGGTCTGTGCCGCCTTGGCGATGACGACGCCCGCGAAAGGCGCGCGCACCGTGGTGTAGTCGAGTTGTACCTGGGCGCCTCGCACGCCGGCCCTCGCCAGATCAACGTCCCTCTGTTGAGAGTCCAGTTGCGCGGCGAGGCTGTCCACCTGCGTCTGCGCGGTCTCGACGGCCTGCTGGGACACCAGCTTGCGCCCGACCAGGTCCTGGCTGCGCACCAGGTCACGGCGCGCCTGACCGAGCTGGGCCTCGATTTGCACGGCCAGAGCCTTCGCTGCCTCCAGTTGCGCCTCGGCCTGTCCGAGCGCCGCGCGCTGTGCCGTATCCTCCAGGCGGGCGAGCACCTGCCCGGCCTTCACGTGCTCGCCCTCCTCGATGAGCACCTGGGTGAGCGTTCCAGTGATCTGAGCGGACACGGTCGCCTGGCGACGCGCGGTCACGTAGCCGGTCGCCTGCAGGATGGCGGTTGGCCCCGGGTTCACGGAAGGTGCCGCGGCAGTCGCTGCCTGCACCGCAAAAGGTTTGCCACGCAGCAGCAGATAGGCGCCGGCAGAGGCGAGGATCAGGACCGCCAACGCGGCGCCGGCGAGCCATCTGGTGCGTCCCCTGTCGCCGTGATCGACCTTCTGGCCGCGGTCGATCCGCAACTGTTGCAGCAGCTCTGCCTTGTCCAAACTCAGGCCTCTCCGGGCCACGCCGTGAATGGGTACGGCAGAGTATCCGTCACGAATGTCAGGAATTCGATCACCTGGCGGGCATAGCGCCCCAGACCCGCGCCGAAGCGAGTGACCTCGCTCCCCGGATGGCCGCTGAGCAGCCGCAGGAACAGCTGCATGAGCGCGGTCAGCGCGAGCGCCCAGCACACGATCCAGAAGGCAAAGGCAAACAGCAGCATGTACACGACTCGGGTCGCGAGTGCGGAGGTATCCGGCGGCGTGACGGTCTGTGGAACGTTCATGATGGTTGGCCTCATCCTGCGGTTATCTTGGCCATGAGACGCCGTGCCTGGGCGAACTCCGGCGCGATGAGCAGCGCACGCTCGAGCGCATCGCGCGCCTCGAGCGTGCTGCGCCGATCGAGGTAACAGCGTGCCAGGTAGACGTAAGCCTCCGCCGCACCCCAGCCCGGAAGGTGATCCTCCTGCTGGCGCTCGGCCTCGAATGCGTCCGCGGCTTTTCTGAATTCGCCCAGGGCTCGCTGCTTGTCGGCGGCGGTGGCCGAGGGCCGCTCATAATCTTCCACGGCGTTGAGGAACAGGACGCGCGGATTGCGGGGCTCGGCATGCCGGGCTTTCTCGAGCTGCGCGCCACTGCGCGAGGCTGCAAGGGGGCCGCGCAAGGGCTCGAGACTCGCCACCACCTCGAGACAGGCTGACTGAAGGGCCAGCGCCTCGGCGAAGTCCTTTCGACTCTGCAACGCCCGATCGAGACTCGTCACACAGCGCTCGGCGGCCTCCTTCGCCTGGCTCCTGTCGCTGGCCGCCAGCAACTGCGTCAGGCGGTAGTTGGCCAGGCCCGCATAGTAGCTTCTCGAGGGGTCCGGTGGGTCCGCGGGCGTCAGCTTCTCCATCAGGCCGCGGATCGAGCGCGCATCCTCCGTGAAGTACCCGTACTGGATGCGGCTCTCGATATCCAGCCAGTTCGTGTCCGCACAGCGACCAGGCACGGGGAACCAGGTCATGGCCGGCAACGCGGACAGCAGGACGCAGGCGCTCGCGGAAAGCCCTCGGCCGCGCGCGCGGAGTGCTCGCAGGTCCGGTTGCCGTTCGCTCAGGGGCATTGGATGTTGGCGCGTGCCGTAGAATGTGTCTCGCGCATGGTGAACGATAGCACAAGCTCTTGGGGAGCCGCCCCCGCGGCCCCGGCTGGACCGTTGATCGACATCGGCGTCAACCTCGCGCACGACAGCTTCGATTCCGACCGGGAGGCAGTGCTCGAGCGGGCACGCGCCTCGGGAGTCGTGCAGATGATCGTGACCGGCTCGAGTCTGCAGAGCACTCGCCAGGCGATCGAGCTCGCCCGGGCACATCCGCGCCGGCTTTTTGCGACCGCCGGTGTGCATCCTCACCATGCCACGGAGCTCACGCGTGAGCGCCTCGAGGAGTTGCAGCATCTCGCCGCACACGCCGAGGTGGTGGCGGTGGGCGAATGCGGGCTCGACTACTTCCGCAACTACTCGCCGCGCGCGGCCCAGCAGGAAGCCTTTCATCGGCAGCTCGAGCTGGCAGCGCAGACCGGCAAACCCGTGTTTCTGCATCAGCGTGATGCTCACGATGACTTCATCGCCATCCTGCGCGAGCACCGCCCGGGCTTCACGGGCGGGGTCGCGCATTGCTTCACCGGATCGGCGGAGCAGCTGGCAAGCTACCTTGAGCACGGCCTGGCGATCGGAATCACCGGCTGGATATGTGATGAACGCCGGGGCCGGAATCTGCTGGCGCTGCTGCCGCAGATCCCCGCGGATCGACTGCTCCTGGAGACCGATGGACCGTATCTGCTACCGCGAGATCTGGATCCGAAGCCCGCCTCGCGCCGCAATGAGCCCGCGTACCTCGCGCACATCGCCGCTGTGTGCGCGCGCGCGCGCGCCGAGCCCGTGAGCGCGCTCGGCGCGAGCAGCACTGCTGCGGCACGCCGGGTCTTCCGGCTTCCGGGAATCGACCGGAAGTAAATTCCATAACACTTTGATTTGACTAATTGGAGATCGCCGTGAACCGAGACCGCCTGGAAGCTTTCATCAACCGCCTCTGGGATGAGTCGATCCTGGGCCGCCTGGTCGACTACGTGCGCATTCCCAACAAGTCACCCGTGTTCGACCCGCAGTGGGAGAAGAACGGCCACATGGAGGCCGCGATCAGCCTGATGGCGCAGTGGTGCCGAAGCCAGCCGCTCCCGGGAATGCGCGTGGAGGTGCGCAGGCTCGCGGGCCGGACGCCGCTCCTCTTCGTGGACGTGCCGGGCGAGCTTCCCGGTTGTGTACTGCTTTACGGTCACCTCGACAAGCAGCCGGAATTCACGGGCTGGCTGCCAGGACTTGGGCCATGGGAGCCGGTTGTGCGCGACGGGCGCCTGTATGGCCGAGGCTCGGCAGACGATGGCTATGCAGTGTTCTCGTCCCTTGCGGCCATCGTGGCACTGAAGGAGCAGAGGATTCCTCTGGCACGCTGCGTTCTGTTGATCGAAGCCTGCGAGGAAAGCGGCAGCTATGATCTGCCAGCCCACCTGGAAGCCCTCGGCCCGCAGATCGAGGCGCCCTCCCTGGTGGTGTGCCTGGATGCCGAGTGCGGCAACTATGACCAGGTATGGTGCACGACGTCCCTGCGGGGCAACCTGACCGGCACGCTGCACGTCCGCGTCCTCGACGAAGGGGTGCATTCCGGGATGGCCACGGGAATCGCGCCAACGCCGTTCCGGATCGTCGAGCAGCTCATCGCGCGACTGGAGAACGCCGTCACCGGCGACCTGTTGGTGGATGAGCTCCAGGCGAGCATCCCCAAGGACCGTCGGGCGCAGATCGAGGCCGCGGCGCGTGTTCTGGGCAATACGGTGGCCGGCAAGTTGCCATTCGCGCAGGGCGTGCACGCGTTATCCAACGATCCCGTTGAATTGCTGATCAACAGTTCGTGGCGTGCAACGCTCGCCGTGACCGGCGCCGATGGGCTGCCGCCGGTGGGCTCGGCCGGTAACGTCTTGCTGCCGCACCTTGCGTTCAAGCTTTCTTTGCGGCTGGCGCCCACCACCGATGCCGCGCTCGCCACGCGGGCAGTCAAGGAGGCGCTGGAGAGGGATCCACCCTATGGCGCGCAGGTGCGATTCGACGATGCCTCCGGCGCAGCCGGGTGGAATGCGCCCGCCTTCGCGCCCTGGCTGGAGCAATCCATCATGCGTGCCTCGCGTGAGGTCTACGGGCGCGAGGCGGTTCACATTGGCTGTGGCGGTACGATTCCCTTCATGGGAATGCTCGGGGCACGCTTTCCGCAAACCCAGTTCTTCATCACGGGAGTGCTCGGCCCCCAGGCCAATGCACACGGCCCGAATGAGTTCCTCCACATCGACTACGCGAAGAAGCTGACCGCCTGCGTAGCGCTGGTGCTGGCCGATCACGCGGCACGCGCCCCCGAGCTTGCCCGCGGCTAAAGCCGCGAAGCCCTTCAGCGCATGTGCGTCATGTAGCTCGGCGCCACGGCCTTCTTCACCTTCTCCCAGCCCTCGTTGAAGCGCGCGAGGGTCTCGGACAGCGCCTCGTGATCGCTGCGGGGAAACTCCGCGTTGAGCGAATCGACCATCAAGGTGAACTTCGGCAACCCCTTGGGAAATTTGCCCCGGCGGGTGAACACGATGCGGCCCTCCACCGGCACATCGCCCGCGACCTGTCGGACCGCGGCAATCCGATCGTAGAGCGCACTCTGCGGATTGGTAAACGTGAACCGGCGCGGCCCGTCCATCACGGTCCACTCGGCCATCTGGTCGCCACCGAAGATGTTGCCCTGCACGTCCCGCAGGTCGATCACCAGGATGCCCCGCGTCGTGAGGAGCAGGAAATCCACGTGAAAGCCGCCCCCCATGCCATCCGGCACGAGCATGTCCACGAGATGGTCGCTCCCAGCTGCCGTGACAGCCGTTCGCAGGGCCGCGCGCATGCGGTAGTGCCGGTACCAGCGCCAGATCCAGGATCCGGCGAAGCCGAGCACGGCCGCCGCGGCGATCAGCGCCCAGGCCGCGGGCGGAAGATGTTGCAAGTCCTCCACTAGACCCTCCTCCGGCTCAGCGCAGCCCGCAACGCCGTCGGCTCGGCGGCGATCTCGGTGCACGCCACGGGCCGCGCCAGCAGCCTCGCGAGCGTATCCGGCACCGGCACCGCCCGGCCGATCAGGGGCTCGACGATCTCCGGGAATTTTGCCGGATGAGCCGTGGCCACGACCACCCATCGGCCGGGCAGCCCGCCGGCCGCTCTGGCGGGGTCGGCCAGCCGCTCATAGACCTCGGCCGCCGTCGCGGTGTGCGGGCACCAGATCTGCCCGTAGCGCTCGAATCCGAGACGAATGCGGCGGCGGATCGTCACATCCTCGACGCTGTCGGCCATGATGGCCGTGCGCAGCGCCTCGAGCTGCGGAAACAGCGCGCGCAAGCGCTCCATGTTGCTGGGATTGCCGACATCCATCGCCGAAGCCAGGGTCGGGACGCTCGCCCGCGGCCGCCACTCGCCACTGTGCAGGTAGTCCGGAACCGTGCGATTGGCATTGTGCGCGAGCACGATGCGATCGATGGGCAGTCCGATCTGCCGCGCCCAGATGCACGCGAGCGCGTTGCCGAGATTGCCGCTCGGAATGACGAACGAGGCGCGCTCGCCGTGATCACGCCAGATCTGGAGGCTGGCGGCCGCGTAGTACACCATCTGCGGCAGCAAGCGCCCGAGATTGATGCTGTTGGCCGAGGAAAGTTGTGTCTGCTCCCGCAGCGCGGGATCGGCGAAGGCCTGTTTCACGAGGCGCTGGCAATCATCAAACGTCCCGCGCACCGCGAAGGAGCGTACGTTATCGCCCCAGCAGGTGAGTTGACGCTCCTGCGTCGGTGAGACCAGCCCCTTGGGGAACAGGACGCCGACCTCGAAGCCCGCGCGGCCGTGGAATGCAGCCGCCACGGCGCCACCCGTATCGCCCGAGGTGGCGACCAGAATCGTGAGGGGCTTCGAATCCGCCCTGCGCAAGCGCGCGAATGCCGCCGCGAGGAAACGGGCACCGAAGTCCTTGAAGGCGGCGGTGGGGCCGTGGAAGAGCTCCAGAACCGAAAGTCTCCCCTGCGGCTCGAGCGCTACGAGCGGCGTGGGAAAATTGAACGCCTCCGCGGCGATCGCCGGCAATTCCCCCTCGATGGCCTCCCCACCCACGAAAGGCCCGATCAGCCGCCCCGCCAGGCTCGCGAGGCTGCTCTCGTGCAGGAGCTCCGGCGCTTGCACCCGTGGCCAGGAAGTAGGCACGTACAGGCCCCCGTCGGGGGCGAGGCCGCGCTCGAGGGCCTCGCCAAACCCTGCCGTAGCCGCGGCGTCGCGGGTGCTGACGTAACGTATGGATGTGGACCGCGGTGCGCTCATGACGCTCATGTGCCGATGATCCGTGCGCCGGCCGTCTCGAGCTCGACGATCCACTCATCGAGCTCGATGGATCGATGCGCAAACTCCTGCCGCATGGCCTGCAGGACCGACGGTGCCTCGCTCACACCGGCCCACGCGAAGATGGTCGGACCGGCTCCGGAGATCGAGCACCCCAGCGCCCCCGCTGCCAGCGCCGCGCGGCGCACCTCCGGGAAGCCGGGGATCAGCGCCTGGCGCTGCGGCTCGATGACCACGTCCTCGAGCGATGCGCGGATCATGTCGAGATCGTTGGTGTAGCAGCCCGAAATGAAGCCGGCCAGATTGGCCGTCTGCCAGACGAAATCCGACAGATCCACCGTGCGGCGCAGGATGGCGCGGGCCTTCTTCGTGGACAGGAACATGTGCGGGTGCATGATCACGGCCCGCACCCCGGCCGGCACGGGGATCTGCTTGACGCGCGGATGGTCGATGCCCACGGTGAGCACGAGCCCGCCGAAGAGCGCCGGAGAGATGTTATCCACGTGCAGCGAGCCGCTCGCCACTGCCTCGCCCTGCATGGCGAACTTCAGCAGCTCGAGCTTGCTGCACGGATTCGGCAGCAGCGCGTTCGCGGCCACGACTGCCCCGACGGCCGAGGCCGCGGATCCGCCGAGTCCTGAGCCCAGAGGAATGCCCTTCTCGATCTCCAGCGTGAACCCGAAATCCAGCCGCAGCGCCTCGCCCATCGCCAGCAGCGCCTGGCCGGCGGTGTTGCGCTTCGGGTCGCGCGGCAGCTCGCCGGCGACGCCGTGCACCCGGCTGATGTAGACCCCCGGACGATCGCGCCGCGCCACGCTCACCCGATCGCCGAGCGCGTCGACTGCAAAGCCGAGAATGTCGAACCCGATGGCTACATTGCCAACCGAGGCGGGCGCGAAGGCCGTTACCCGCCCCGGCGGGGGCGTCGCGGCGCTCACAGGCGCGCACCCAGGTAGGCTGCGAGTCGCAGAAGATCCGCAAACACCCCGCCGGCGGTCACTTCCGGTCCGGCGCCGGGTCCCTGGACGATGAGCGGGTTGTCACAATAGCGCCGGGTCGCAAAACGAACGACATTGTCGGTCAGGGCAATGTTGGCGAAGGGATGCTTCTCCTCGAGCTCGATGAGACCCACCGTGGCCTGGCCGTCGGCCGTCAGCCGCCCCACGTAACGCAGCACCTTGCCCCGGTCGCGAGCCCCGGCGACGCGAGCGCTCATCGTCTGGTCGTGCCGCGGCAGCCGGCTCATGAATTCGTCGATCGAGCCGCTCTCCAGGCCAGGCGGGACCAGGCTCTCGATACGCACCTCGGACAACTCCAGGCTCAGGCCCATCTCGCGACCCAGGATGATCAATTTGCGCGCGACATCCATGCCGGAGAGGTCATCGCGTGGATCGGGCTCCGTGTAGCCGCGCTGGCGCGCATCGCGGACGATGTCGGAGAAGGCCTTGCGTCCATCGTAGATGTTGAACAGATAGGCCAGGGTGCCGGAGAAGATTCCCTCGACGCTGTTGATGTCATCACCGGTTTCGCGCAGGTCGCGCAGCGTCTGAACGACCGGCAAACCGGCACCCACCGTCGTTTCGTAAAGGTAGTGGGCACCGCCCGCGCGGCGGGCTTCGCGCAGTCTGCGATAAAACGCCAGATCGGCGCTGTTGGCTTTCTTGTTGGGAGTGACTATGTGAATTCCCGCGGCGAGCCACTGCGGGTAGCACTTGGCCACCTCGGCGCTGGCCGTACAGTCGATGATGACCGTGTGAGCGAGATAGTCCACCCGTACGTGCTCGACGAACCGCTCGAGGTCGGCGCTCACCGCCTGCTCGGTGAGCTGTTCCTTCCATCTGGCCAGCGGGATGCCCGTCTCCGACAGCAGCATCTGCCGGGAAGCGAGCAGGCCGCGTACGCGCAGATCGAGATTGAACTCGCGGCGCAACCGCGCGCTCTGGGAGCCGAGCTGATCCAGCAGCACGCGGCCGACGGTGCCGGGTCCAATGACGCCGATCGAGATCGTATGGGGTGACAGATACAGACCGGCATGGACCGCGCGCAGGGCGCGCGTCGTCTGCTTGCCATCCACCACCACGGAAATGTTGCGCTCGGTGGCGCCCTGGGCGATGGCGCGAACGTTCACCGTGCTCATGCCCAAAGCATTGAAGACCTTCGCGGCCACACCAGGGGTCCCGGCCATGCCATCGCCCACCACCGCCAGAATCGCCAGGTCGGGATCAATGTCCACGTTCTGGATCTGACCTTCCTTGAGCTCACGCTCGAAGGCCTGTCGGATCACGATGGCGGCACGCGCCGCCTGCTCCTGGGGAATGGCGCAGCAGATGGAGTGCTCGGAGCTGCCCTGCGAGATCAGAATGACCGAGATGCCCTCGTCCCGCAGCGCTCCGAACAGGCGATGTGCGGTGCCCGGCACGCCGATCATGCCCGCACCCTCGAGATTGATGAGCGCCACGCGGTCGATGCTGGTGATGCCCTTGACGGGCAGGTCGGACAGCGGCTGCGCGCAGATCAGCGTCCCGGGCTTCTCGGGCGCGAACGTGTTGCGAATCCAGATGGGAATCGCCTCGCCTACCGCCGGCGCCATCGTCTGCGGATGGATCACCTTGGCGCCGAAGTACGCCAGCTCCATGGCCTCGTTATACGAGAGCGAGTCGATCACGGTCGCATCGGGGACACGGCGCGGGTCTGCAGAGAGCACCCCATCCACGTCCGTCCAGATGTGAATCTCGCGCGAGTGCAGCAGCGCGCCAAACACCGAGGCGGAGAAATCGCTGCCATTGCGACCGAGGGTCGTCTGCACCCCGCGCTGATCGGAGGCGATGAAGCCGGTGATCACCAGCGTACCGGTGAAATCCGGATCGAGAGCCTCGGCCAGCCGGGAGCGCGATTCCTCCCATTGCACCCCGGGCCCCAGCGGCCCCCACTTCACCACTACCACGCGCCGGGCATCGATCCACTCGAACGGCCCCGCGCGGCCGTGGCGCTCCTGCAGGAAGCGGTGAAAGAGCTTCGTGGACCAGATCTCCCCGTAACCGGCGATCAGATCGCTGACGTTGCGGGCGGCCGCGCGGGTCAACTTGACTGTGTGGAGGATCCCCTCCAAGTCGTGACAGTCGCGGTCGAAGCCGGCGAGATACAGTCGCGCCGACTCGGGCGTCAGCAGCGACTCGGCGATGGCCGCGTGCCGGACGCGGAGCGCGTTGATCTCGGCGCGATAGCCGTCGTCCTGAGCTTCAGCCAGAGCCACCAGGCGCAGCAGAGCATCCGTCACCCCGCGGCAGGCGGAGAGTACGACGGCCAGGCGTCCCTGGCAGCTGTCGAGAATGGTCGCAACGCGGCGGAAGCAATCGGCGTCGGCGACGCTCGACCCTCCGAACTTGTGTACGACCCAGGGTTCGGTATTGGCCATCGAATCGGGATAACGGTGGGAAAAGCGATGCGACTGTACTGACGCGCTCGAGTGCACGCAATGACCGGGTTCGTACCTTTGTGTCGCGCCAACGCGACGTCAGGGGCCTGATGTGCCCGTCCGCGTCCCGCGAGCCAGCGCCCCCAGACCCGCGAGGGTGAAGCGCGTCAGGTCCTGGGTGACCTCCTCGATCGTGCCGGGGTGAATGTCATAAGCGGGGAAGGCACGCTCGAAGCGGCGGCGGTTAACGATCAGCAACAGCAGGCAAGGCCCGATGATGCTCACCGCGCCGCGCGCCACCACGGGATGCTCGACTGGCAGGCCGGTCAACTCGCTGACCAACCCCTTCAGGATCGCTGCCCGCGCCTGCAGCTCCCGGTCGACGAACGTGTCGGCGGCCTGAGAGGTTGAGGTGATCTCGCGGCCTATGACGCGGGCGGCCCAGGACTGCGAGGCGGGGCCCGCGAGGGTCCTGACGATGACGCCGATGAGCGACTGCAGCTTCAGCCGCGGATCGCGCTCCGCGGACACGGCCGCGATCAGCATGTCGGTGGTCACCAGGCGATTGCGCGCCTCCACCAGGACGGCGGCATAGAGCTCCTCCATGCCGCCGAAGTGATACACCACGGCCGCCGCATTCGCGCGCGCGAGCCTGCAGATCTCCTTGCCGGTGGCGCCCTCGAAGCCCTTCTCCGCGAATACCCGGCCGGCCGTCTCGAGCAGCCGGGTGCGGGTGTCCGGGCGGCCGGGGGCCGCGCCACGGCCTCGGCGTGCCGTGCCCGCGCTGTGCTTGCCTTTCATGGCCGATGCTTATACTCCAGCGGCATTTCATATTCAAATTTGAATTTGACTTTGGGGCGGCGCGCTCGTAACTTGGAGCCGCAACGCGCTACCGCACTGCGCAGGAGTCCGCCATGAGTCGAACCCGAGCGATCGCGCTGGCTGCGGTCCTGCTCGCCGCAATCGCGGCCGTATGGTGGTTTGCCAGCCGCCGGCACGGGCCGCAGCCCCTGGTGCTGTACGGCAACCTGGACCTGCGTCAGGTCGATCTGCCCTTCAACGCCAGCGAACGCGTCAGCCGGGTGTTGGTCCAGGAGGGCGATCACGTCACGCGCGGCGAGCTGCTCGCGCAGTTGGATACAGGCCGCCTGCAACCCCAGGTCGCAAAGGCCGAGGCCGATGCGGCCGCTCAGCAGCAGGTCGTGAACCGCCTGCAGGCGGGCAGCCGTCCCGAGGAGATCGCCCAGGCGCGCGCCAATGTACAGTCGGCGCGCGCCGATGAAATCAATGCGCGCAGGCAGTTCGAGCGGCTGACCACGTTGTCGAGCAGCTCGTCCGGGCGAGCTGTGAGCCACCAGGACCTCGATAGCGCCCGGGCGGCGCTGGATGTCGCCGACTCGAGGCTGGCAGTCAACCGCCGGGCGCTCGATCTGCAGATCGCCGGTCCGCGCAAGGAAGACATCGCCCAGGCGGAAGCCCAGCTGCGCGCGGATCTGGCGCAACTCGCCCTGCTGCGGCGACAGCTGGCCGATGCGGACCTGACCGCGCCCCTCGATGCGGTGGTGCGCTCGCGAATCGTGGAGCCCGGCGAGATCGCCTCGCCCTCCAAGTCAGCATTCACCCTCGCCATCCTCGATCCCAAGTGGGTGCGCGCCTACGTGTCGGAGCAGGACCTGGGCAAGGTGAGAGAAGGCCTGCGCGCCTCGATCACGGTGGATGCCTTCCCGCATCGCGCCTTCGAAGGCTGGGTGGGCTTTGTCTCCCCGACCGCCGAATTCACCCCCAAGACGGTACAGACCGAGGAGCTGCGCTCGAGCCTGGTGTACGAGATACGGGTGTTCGTGAAAGACCCGGGCAATGAGCTGCGGCTCGGCATGCCGGCCACGGTGCACCTGGGTTCCAGCACCGGGGGCGCGGACGGCGGATCCCGGGCCTCCCCGACCAATTCCCCGTCCTCATGAGCGCAGCGCCAAACAGCGTCCTGTCGGGGCACGATCTCGGACTGCGCTTCCACCGCAAGGACGAGCCGGCTGTCCAGGCACTCGAGCGGGTGTCGCTGGAGGTACCACACGCCACGCTCACTGCGCTCGTTGGACCGGATGGCGCCGGCAAGACCACCCTCATCCGCATCGCGGCCGGCCTGCTCAAGCCGGATTCCGGAAGCATGCGGGTGCTGGGCATCGATGTGAGCCGGGACCCGCAGCGAGTACAGGACCGCATCAGCTACATGCCCCAACGCTTCGGCCTCTACGAGGACCTGACTGTTGGCGAAAACCTCGATCTGTACGCCGACCTGCACGGTGTCCCGGCCAACGAGCGGGCCAGGACCTATCCGCGCCTGATGGAGATGACGGCCCTCGGGCCGTTCCGGGACCGGCTGGCCGGCCAGCTCTCGGGGGGCATGAAACAGAAACTGGGCCTGGCGTGCACGCTGGTGAGATCGCCGGATCTGCTGCTTCTGGATGAGCCGACGGTCGGCGTGGACCCGCTGTCCCGCCGTGAGCTCTGGGACATCGTCCGCACCCTCGTGGAGCAACAGGGACTGACCGTGCTCCTCAGTACCTCCTATCTCGATGAGGCCGAGCGCTGCGGCCACGTCATCGTTCTGCACGAGGGCAAAGTGCTGGCGGACGGGCCTCCCACAAGGATCAGTGACATTGCAGCCGGGCGTGTCTTGATTACAGCGCCGCCGTCCGATCGCACAGCGCGCAGCTGGCAAGCTCAGTTGCTGGACGACTCCGCCGTGGTGGACGCCGTTCCGGACGGCGGCCGGGTGCGCGTAGTCCTGGCGAACACGAGTGACGCGCGAGCATCCCTCGAGTCCCGTGGACTGCTGAGCGGCGCGACGGCGAGTGAAGCGCACCCTCGATTCGAGGATGGCTTCATGGCTCTTTTACGGCGCAGCGTCGCGCAGACGGATGCAGCTGCCGATATCTCGCTCGACCACCCGCCCGAAGCTCACGGGGACACCATCGCGGTCCACGTGCACGACCTCGTCCGTCGTTTCGGCAGCTTCACCGCCGTGAACCACGTCAGCTTTCAGGTCCGCCGCGGCGAGCTCTTCGGGCTGTTGGGACCGAACGGCGCCGGCAAGACCACAACTTTCCGCATGCTGTGCGGCCTGCTGCCGGCCAGTAGCGGTGAGCTGCGCGTTGCGGGAGCAGACGTACGCAATGCCCGCGCCTCTGCACGCGCGCGGCTTGGATACGTGGCGCAGAAGTTCTCTCTCTACGGCGCACTCAGTGTCGTGGAGAACCTCGAGTTCTTTGCCAGCGCGTATGGCCTGCGCAACCATCGGCGCAAGCAGCGTATCGACTGGGCGATGTCGCAGTTCGAGCTGGAGCAGCACGCACGTGAGCCGAGCGGGCAGCTTCCCGGCGGTTACAAACAACGCCTCGCGATGGCCGCGGCGCTCTTGCACGAGCCCGAGATACTCTTTCTCGACGAGCCCACCAGTGGAGCGGACCCGCTGGCGCGCCGCGCGTTCTGGCGTCGGATCACCGCGCTGGCCGATCAGGGCGTCACGGTCATCGTGACCACTCACTTCATGCAGGAAGCCGAGTACTGCGACCGGATTGCGATTCTGGACGCCGGTCGGGTGCTTGCCCAGGGACCGCCGGGCGAGATTCGCCGCGCAGCGGCGACTGCCGATCACGCCGAGCCCTCCATGGAGGAGGCCTTCATCGCGATCGTTGAGCGCGCGCGGCAGGCAGGATCCGCACAGGCAGCGAACGCATGACGGCGACCGCAGCCACAAGGTCGGACTGGCGCAACAAGACGCGACGCGTGTGGGCGCTGATCGTCAAGGAGACGCGTCAGGTGGCTCGCGATCCCTCGAGCATCGCCATCGGTGTCGTGATGCCGGTCATTTTGATTCTGTTGTTTGGCTTCGGCCTCTCTCTGGATGTGCGGGACGTTCCACTCGCGGTGGTCGTGGAGGATTCCTCCCAGGAAGCGAGTGAGCTGCTGGCGGGATTCCAGCTCTCCTCGTACCTGCACCCCCAGATCACCCGCTCGATGCAGCAAGCGCGCAGCCTGATGATCCATGGCGAGGTGGATGGCATCGTGCGCATTCCCCAGGATTTTGCACGTCGTGTGAGCGCGGACGATGCCTCGATACAGGTCATCGTCCATGGCGGCGATGCGAATCGCGCCCGCATCATCGAAGGCTATGTGCAGGGCGCGGTCGGCGCCTGGAGCGCCCGCCAGGCGGCCGAAGGACGGCCTGTCGTCGCGGATCCGGTCACGGTCCAGAGCCGCATGTGGTTCAACGACGCCAACGACAGCCACTACTTCCTCGTGCCCGGGCTCATCGTTCTGGTCATGACGCTCATCGGCGGCCTGCTGACGGCCATGGTGATGGCACGCGAATGGGAGCGTGGCACGCTCGAGTCGCTGTTCGTTACACCGGTTCGCAGTGATGAGATCCTGCTGGGCAAGACCGCTCCTTATTTCCTGTTGGGGATGATCGGTCTGGTGCTGTGCGTGCTGTCGGCACAGTTCCTGTTCCACGTGCCGCTGCGCGGCTCGCTGACCGCACTCCTGCTGGCCTCGACTCTGTATGTCCTCGTGGCCCTCGGCATCGGCCTGCAGATCTCCTCCTGGGTGAAGAACCAGCTCATCGCCAGCCAGCTCGTGATGCTGGTGACCTTCATGCCGGCATTCATGCTCTCGGGCTTTCTGTTCGACCTGCGCAGCATGCCCTCGGCCATTCGCCTGATCACTTACGTGCTGCCGGCGCGCTATTACGTCACGCTGCTGCAGACCGTATTCCTGGCGGGGGATCTGTGGCAGGTCCTCGTCCCCAATCTCGCGGCGCTCGGTGCGATGGCGGCGCTGCTCGCCTTCGGCAGCCGGGCGGCGACACGGAAGCGACTGCGATGAGCCTCAGCCTGCCCGCCGCGCTGGTGCGCATTCTCGCTCTCACGCGCAAGGAGCTGCTCGCTGTGCTCAAGGACAAGCGCGCCCGCCTGAGCCTGTTCATTCCGCCGATCGTGCAGGGGCTGATATTCGGCTACGCCGCGACGTACGACCTGAATCACGTTCCTTATGCCCTCATGGACGAGAGTCACAGCGCGGCCTCGCGCGAGCTGGTGGCCGGGCTCGATGGCTCAGGAGTCTTCGAGCGCGTCGCCACCCTGCAGCGGCCGCAGGATCTGCGCAGCGTGATCGATCAGCGGCGCGCCTTGCTCGTCATCCGCATTGATCAGGACTTCGAGCGCCGCCTCATCGCCTCAGGAAGTGCGGCCGTCCAGGTCATCGCCGACGGCCGCAACTCGAACACGGCGGCTACCGCGAGCGCGTACGTCGGCGCCGTGGTCGCGGCTTTCAACGAGCGCTGGCGGACCGATCACGATCTGCCGGGGCCGAGCGTGCAGGTCAGTGACCGGGCGTGGTTCAACCCCAACCTGGAGACCCGCTGGAACATGCTGCCCGGCATGATCGGCACGCTGACCTTGCTGCAGACCATGATGCTGACCGCCATGGCGATCGCCCGCGAGCGCGAGCAAGGCACCTTCGATCAGCTGCTCGTCACCCCGTTCCGGCCCGCGGAAATCATGGCAGGCAAGGCCTTGCCCTCGATGCTGGTCGGGCTCATTCAGGCTACCGGAGTGCTCATCGTCGCGCAGTGGTGGTTCCGCATCCCCTTCGCCGGCTCGCTGTTCACGCTCTATGCCGGACTGCTGTTCTTCCTGCTGGCGGCCATCGGCATGGGGCTGCTTCTTTCGGCGATCTCCGCGACCATGCAGCAGGCGATGCTCTATTCGATGCTGCTGATCCTGCCGTTCTCCCTGCTTTCGGGGCTCACCACGCCCCTGAGCAACATGCCGCCGGCCCTGCAGTACTTCACTGCCATCAATCCGCTGCGGTATGCGATCGACATCGCACGCCGGGTGTATCTCGAGGGAGTCGGACTCAGCGTGCTCAGCGGCGACCTGTGGCCGCTGGCGGTGATGGCGGCGATCACTCTATCGGCCGCCTCGTGGATGTTCAGTCACCGGATGCAATGAGCGAAGGAGATCAACCATGCGGCACACCGCCACCACCCGCTTCCTCAGGCTCCTGCCGGCGGCGCTGCTCGCCGGCTGTGCAGTCGGGCCCAACTTCTCGCCGCCGCACCCCGCGCTGCCCGCGCACTGGTCGGGCGCGGCGACCAGCCAGGCCGCAGGGGTAACGAGTGTCCTCAGCACCGATCCGACCCGCCTGCAAGACTGGTGGGCCCGTTTCAACGATGCGGGACTGACCTCGCTCATCGAGCGTTCCAGAGCCTCCAACCTCGACGAGCGCGCGGCAGTACTGCGTATCACCGAGGCTCGTCTACAGCGGGACGGCGCTTCCGCCAACCTGTGGCCGCAGCTGTCGGCGAATGCATCCTGGAGCCGGCAGCGGCTGAGCGAGTCGACCCCGACAGGCTCGCTCTTCACGCGATTCAACTCGCTGAGCGTTCCCGGCTTTCCGGCGATCAGCGTGCCCAACCCCTACAACCAGTACCAGTTGGGTCTCGGTGCCTCGTGGGAGATCGACCTGTTCGGCCGTGTACGGCGTTCGGTCGAAGCGGCCAGCGCTGACGTGCGCGCCTCGGAGGAAGACCGCCGCGCCGTGCTCGTGTCGCTCGACAGTGACGTCGCGCGCGCCTACATCGATCTGCGCGGCAGCCAGCAGCGCAGGCAGGTCGCACAGGCCAGTCTGGATACCGAGCGCGACCTTCTCGAGCTCACGCAGCAACGTCAGGCCGCCGGGTTGACCACCGACGAGGATGTCGAGAATGCGGCCGCGCAGGTCGAGTCCACGCAGGCGCAGATACCGTTGCTCGACCTCGAGATCACGCAGGACATCAACCAGCTCAGCCGGCTCATCGATCGGGAGCCGCAGGCGCTGCGTGCCGAGCTCGATGAGCCGCACTCGGTGCCACCCGTACCGCCGCAGGTGCCCATCGGCTTGCCGGCGGACCTGGCGCGGCAGCGGCCTGACATCCGGGAGGCCGAACAGAAACTGCACGCGGCAACGGCACGCATCGGGGTGGCAGTTGCGGATGTGTTCCCGCGTCTGACGCTCGGCGCCCAAGGCGGTTATCAGTCACAGAGTGCGTCCAACTTGTTGCAGTGGGCCAGCCGTTTCGGAAGTATCGGTCCCACTCTCGAGCTGCCGATATTCGACCGTGGCAGGTGGATCACCATCCGCCTCCAGGATGTGCGTGCACAGGAGGCTGCGATCGATTACCAGCGCACGGTGCTCGGGGCGCTCCACGAGGTTGAAAATGCGCTCGCCGCGTACCAGGCCGACCAGCTGCGCCGCAAGGAGCTGACCTCGGCGGCAGAGCATAGCCGCGAGGCCCTCGCCCTGGCCCGACAGCGGTACGCGAGCGGAGTGGCGACCTTTCTGGTCGTCCTCGACGCCCAACGGACGCTGCAGCAAAACGAGCTGGCCCTTGCCGAAAGCGTGACCAGTGTCGCGACGGATCTGGTGACGCTGTATCGCACGCTCGGTGGCGCCAACCTCCAGGACTCGGATCATGCCTGAGGCGTTATCGATATACTCGCCGCAATGGAATCCTCGCTCAATTCGCTTCTGCCGCTCTTCGATCGCGAGCACGCCGCGCATCGCGCGGTGGCCCTGGGCGTGCTCGTCCGGACCATCGGCTCCACCTACCGCAAGGCCGGCGCCCTGATGCTCATTGCCTCGAACGGTGACTATGCCGGACTGCTCTCCGGAGGGTGCCTCGAGACCGATCTGCGGGAGCACGCGCTGGAGGTCATCCGGAGCGGCGAGGCGCGCCTGGTCGATTACGACACGCGGGGTGGAGACGACCTGATCTGGGGTCTCGGTCTGGGCTGCGAAGGCGCGATCTCGATCCTGTTGCTGCGCGTGGGGCCGGAGCAGAGCTGGCAACCCCTGTCACATCTGGTCAAGAGCCTGGCGCAGCGGCAGCGAACGGCGGTGGGCGTCATGGTCGAATCCGAGCGCCCTGACCTGCCGGTCGGCGCCGTGGTATTGCCCGGCAGCGCCGCAGAGGGCGCCATGCAATCGGCTCTCGAGTCTGCTGCCGCCGGCGGGCGGCCGGGTTGGTTCGAGTCCAGCGCGCCCCGGTGCCGCATGTTCGCTCTGCCTCTGACGCTGCCACCACAATTGCTGCTTCTCGGGGCAGGACCGGATGCCGCTCCGGTGGTCGAGCTGGCTGGGCGGCTCGGCTGGCGAGTCACGCTGGTCGACCATCGCCCGGCGTACGCCGAGGCGGGCCACTTCCCGGCGGCCGAGCGAGTGATCCAGGCACGCCCGGAAGACCTGTCCGCCCGACTGGAGCTGTCGGCCTTTTCCGCGACCGTGGTCATGAGTCATCACCTGCCTTCCGATCTCGCCTACCTACGCGTGCTCGCACGGAGCGCCATACCCTACGTGGGACTGCTGGGACCCGTCGCCCGGCGCGAGCGCTTGTTGTCCGAGCTTGAATCGGACGCCGCGGGCCTGCGCGGCCGTTTGCGCTCACCGGTGGGCCTGGCAATCGGCGGGCGCACACCGGAAGCGGTGGCTCTGTCGATCGTGGCCGAGATCCACGCCTTCCTGCATGGTGCAGAGGGCGGAACCCCCACGACGCGGGACCAACCGGTCGTCGGCGGCCAGGCTCGACCCGTACCGGCATGAACGAGACGGAGATCATTCAGCAGCAACTCGACATCGAGCGTCGGCATTTTGCGCAGGTTGCCCAGGCATGTGCCGCGGCGCTGAATGCGCAGGGCCGGGCTCGCGAGCCGCTGCTGGGCGCCTGCGCCGACTACCTCGAATTCGCACTGACGCGCCTGCAATCCCAGACAGCTGCCGAAGCGCGCAGTCGGCTGAGGAGTGCGCGCACGGCGGATGCGGCCGCCGCTGCCGGTCCATGGCAAGCTTTTCTGGAGCTGTTTGACAAGTCCTGCCGCGACCACTTCGCCGCGATCGATGCCCTGCGAGCGCGCAAGGAACCGGTCGCCCGGTGGCGCGCGCTGGGCCGCCTGGATGCCGATGCCATCGTCGCGGAGCGTGAGCGCTTTGCTCAGGTTCAGTCGGGGTTGCCTTCGCCGCCATGATGGAGCCATCGGGTATCGAAGATGCCTTGCATGCGATCGTGCTCGCTGCCGGCGCCTCAACACGCTTCGGCTCCGTAAAGCAGCTCGTCCGCCTGGAAGGGCGGCCCTTGCTGCATACGGTTGTCTCGCGGGCCTGCGATGTAGCCGGTAGCGCGGTGACGGTGGTGTTGGGTGCCCATGCAGCAGACCTGGCGCCGTTGCTGACACACACTCCGGCATCGATTGTCATCAACCGCGACTGGCGTGAGGGCATTGCGAGCTCCATCCGCGCCGGGATCGCCCGAGTCCCATCGAGCTGTAGCGCGGTGATGCTCATCCTGGCCGACCAGGCCGCCGTGACCGCGGAGGATCTGAAGCGGCTGGCAGGGAGCTGGAGGCGCCAGCCGGAGCACATGGCTGCGGCGCGTTACGGCCCTGTCACCGGTGTACCGGCCATCTTTCCGCGCTCAACTTTCGGTGAGCTGTCGGCCCTCAGGGGGGACCACGGGGCGCGTACCCTACTGCAACGCAATCCGGACCGCGTGGTGCGGGTACCGATGGCGAGCGCGGCAATCGACATCGACACGCCTGAGGACCTGCTGGCGCTCAATCCGCCCAAGTAGGGCAATCACGCTGGCGCAGGGCCGCGCATGCCGCCACCGACGCATCCCATCAGGGCGGCTGCGAAACGCTCGATGCGGCGGGCTGCGGGCCGGGGGCTGCCCCCAGGTCGCGCACCATGAAGCTCTTCATATCCTGAAGCTGCATCGTCTCGCCCTGCTGGGTGTGATACAGCGCCCTGAGATAGGCCTTGTCCCACGCGCTCAACCCATCGGCGGGCGCTCGCTGTGGAGTCGCAAACAAACCCAGAATCGTCACGGCATCGCCTAAGGGTGCATCCGCGTGCAGCTCGGCGAGGCTCGCCATCGCGATGTAGCCTGCCAGCTGATCATAGGTAACACCGCTGACCCGCCCCGTGTCGACGACGATCAGTACCGCATCAAGCATGCGTACTTCATCAACAGCGATATGGGATGCCCGGGCGTGCGGATTGTTAGGCACCCCGCCGGCGATGTCCTGGAACTCGCCCAGGGCCATGCCATCGACGGCCATCAGCGTCGAGTTATACCAGATGCGGACCGGCCGCGATTCGTCGATGAAGCGGCTGATCCGTCTGGCTCCGGCGCCGAGGAACAATTTCACGTTGCGCCGGCTCCAGGCCCGCAGCAACTCCTCCGGCCGCGACGTGAACACGATGGCGAGATTGGCTTCGCAGCGCTCCGGCGCAAGCGGCGTGCCCGCCTCGTGCGCAATTTGCGAAATCTTCTCCAGGAAAAACTCGCCCTGCGACCGCGGCAGTCCCGCCACCATCGGGCACAGCGGGGCGCGCCAGCGTTTCAGGGTGTCCTGAAACGGAGCGACGGTTATGGCGGAAACGAAGGCACTGACCTGTTTGCGCACCAGCGCCTTGGCTCTCTCAGCCTCCACCGTGACTGTATCTATGGGCTGCTCGTCCGCGGGCGCTGCCCGAGCCGCAGGGGGCGGCGATTCAGATCGTGCTTGAGCGAGAGCCGGCGCGCCGTTGGACATCCCGAGCAGCGCCGCGAGGAGCAGCCCAGGTGTGAGCGCAACGGCGAGCCGCCTGATTGGCCAGCTGCGGCAACCAAAGTGTGCTCTCACGATGACCCTCCCTGCCGGGATACTTCCCCTACTTCGAAAGCATCT
>DASTDD010000148.1:0-3046 GCA_035710545.1 Steroidobacteraceae bacterium | reverse complement strand
TAAGGCCCAACACCCGGTCGTTTATGCGGGCAGTTCGAGGGGCGGACTTGTGCCATCGCTTCCTCACCCCGGGGCAAAGCAAATGCTTAGTCCGCGGCTCCGCTAAGGCTTCACTGCACATATAGGTTTCCGCTTGCATCGCAGCATCCCGCTTCTGTCTAAACTTAGCGAAACCCGGTGTTTCTGTGATCGGCTACGCAGCAGCCTGCTATCGGGTGCTGGGCTTGCGCGGAATGGTCATCAAGTGCGCGATTTCCCGTTTTGGACCCACCCGATTTCCTGATATTGGACCCATCTTCCGTGAGTTTCCGGCGGAGCCGTCAGAGCGGATGTTTACGCGTCTTTTTTCTTCGCCGCAAGCTTGCGGGCTTTAACCCCGCGGTAGCTTTCCCCGGTGATGTGGATGGCGAGCGCCGCGTGCTCGAGGCGGTCGCGGATGGCATCCGCGATGACCGGATCGCCGATCACCTCAGCCCAGTGATCGATCGGCAGCTGCGTGGTGAACACCGTGGATCGGTCGATCGAACGCTCCTCGAGCAGCTCGCAGAGGTCCTGCGCCTCGGTGGCCGTCAGTTTTCTCATCCCGAAGTCGTCCAGGATGACCGCATCGGGCTTGGCCATCTGGTCGCGGAACTTCAGGTACGTGCCGGTGGAGCGTGCGAGCGCCAGGTTTTCGAGCCAAGTGGTGAAGGTCATGTACAGGACCGACTTGCCGCTCGCGCAGGCTTGCAGCCCGAGCGCCTGAGCGATGAAGGTCTTGCCGACGCCGGTCTGGCCGATCAGGAGTACGGGGCGGGCGTCAGTCAGCCACTGCAGGCTGTAGAGGTCCTTGATCTGCGCCTTGCTGATCGAGCGATTGGCGGTGAAGTCGAAGTCCTGGAACGTGGGGCGGATGGCGAACTTCGCCGCCTTGATGCGGCGTTTGGTCTTGCGCTCGGTGCGGTAGTCGCTCTCCGCCTGCAGCATCGCATCGAAGAAGGCGCCACAGCTCCATTGGTCGCGGGTGGCCTCGGTGAGGAGGCGGTCGAAGGACTCGAACATGCCGAGCAGCTTCATCTCGGCCATCTGATTGCGGGCAATTGCGGTACTCATAACTCGAGGTTCTCCTGGTTGGTGTGGACAGGATCTGCGGCAGCACTGCCGCGGAGGTAACGAAGCATGGGATTGCCGGGCACGCGCACGATCTGTCGGGCCAGATCAGCGGCGCCGGGCTTGTGGTGACGGGACTGGGCCAGCAGCCCTTTGAAGTAGGGAACCCGGACCTTCTCGAAGTGGCGCATGTGGGCGATCGCCGCCTCGATGCGAACGCTGGCGGGTTCGGATCCCGGGATCTGCAGCTCCTTGGCCGCCGCACGGATCAGTCCCTGGACGCGGCGGATATTGCCGTAGACATCGGCGTTGAAGAGATCGAGCACGAGCTGATGCAGCTGTGGATGGACAAAGCGAGCCTGGGAGAGGAGCTTCTGCGGGGTGGCCTCGTAGTAGGCCTGGGAGGCCGGTGGGAAGTGCGCATCGATCTTGATCCGCCGACCGTCCTTGTGCCGGCAGCGCGGATGCACCGCGAGCCTCTCGAGCTCGAGGAAAATCTCCACGTGATGCTCGGTGAGCTTCGCCCGCAGCACCTTGCCGCGATGGATGTGCGGGGCGCTGTAGTAGACGCTCTCGATCTGCAGGTAGCAGTCGGGGTGGAGCTTGAGGTTCTTCCACTCTCCGATGTCGAACTCGATCGCCGGCAGCGGCTTCAGCGCCACCCTCTCGATCGTCTCGAAGCGCTCGCGCCGCGAGACGCCAAAGCGCGAGTGCGGACGCGCGTTGATCCGCTCAGCGCACTCGCCGATCGCCTGGTTGATCTGGGCCAGGGAGCTGAAGCGCTGGCGCCGGTGCCGGAAGCGCACGTAGCGCATCAGGATCTTCACCAAGCCCTCGACGACCGCCTTGTCCTTGGCGTGACCGGCACGCGCAGGCACCACGGCGGTGGCGTAGTGGCTGGCGAGCTCGGCGTATCCGGGGTTGAGGTCCGGGTCGTACAGGTGGCATTTGAGCACACCCTGCTTCAGGCAGTCCGGCACCGTCACGTGCGCCACGCCGCCGTAGAAGGCGAACATCCGGCGATGACAGCCGAGCCAGTTGGCGCTGCGGGTGTCTGCGGCCGCCCAGGCAAAGAGCAGCTGGCTGAAGCCGAGCCCGGCGACAAACACGAAGGCCTTGTGGATCTCGCCGGTGGAAAGCTCCACCCACTCGAGCGTGTCGCCGGCGTAATCGACCTCGACGCGCTCGCCGGGCTCGAAGTCCCGCGCGGTCACCGCCGCTTGCCGGTACTGGGGGAACTTGCGGTAGAACTGCTTCCAGAAGTTCGAGTACGTGGTGAGGGCCTGCGCCTTCTCCTCCCACAGGAACTTCAGCGGATGCCCGAGCCCCAGATCGTGGACGATCTCCGGCCAGTTGATCTGCCCCATCCAGGGCGGGTCGGCCATGCTCCTCGGCTGATCCGGCGGCCCGTGCAGACCGTCCCGGATCTGCCGCACCAGGCGCCGCGAGCACTTCAGCGCCCGCGTGATCTCCCGCACGCCCCGACCGGCCGCCAGCAGCCGCTCGATCTCTTGGTACCGATCCACCGTGAGCACCCTCCGCGACATCGCGCCCTCCCGTTCGTGTTCCGGGCACGAACGGTACGGGCAAAACCGCCTCTCAGGCGGCTGCCGCCGGGGTGGGTCCAATCCCAGGAAATCGGGTGGGCCCAATCTCAGGAAATCAGGTGGGGCCTATCCCGGGAAACCAGGTGGGTCCAATCGGAGGAAATCGTGCAATTGCGGGAGGATACCAGTGGCGTCGATGTTGTGCTGTCCGGCGGTGAGACACGGCGCTTCGACCTTGTCATAGGCGCCGATGGCCTGCGATCGCGTGTGCGCGAACTCGCGTTCGGTTCGGAATCGACTTTCGAGCACTCTCTGGGCTACTACGCGGCGTCGTTTGTGGCGGCCAACTATCCTCACCGCGAGGAGGCGACCTATGTAAGCCGCGGACGCCCGGGTCGCCAAATCAGCCG
>DASTDD010000147.1:0-31113 GCA_035710545.1 Steroidobacteraceae bacterium | reverse complement strand
GGCCTGTCGCAGGCGCCTGGCTTGTGGCAAGCGCCGCGACTCTGCTCATGTTCGCTTGCTCGAGCCAGAAGGCTCCCGCCGAGCAGGCGGTCGCGGACATCGATACCGCTCTCGGCGCCGTGCACGATGCCGCGGCGAAGTACTCTCCCGACATGCTGCAGAACGTCGAGGGCCAGGTCGCGACGCTCAAGGGGAATCTGGCAAAGGGGGATTACAAGGATGTGCTGGCGGCGGCGCCCGCGGTCAATACGGCGATCACCAGCCTCAAGCAGGACGCGGACACCAAGCAGGCGGCGGCCGACGCGGCCCTTGCGCAGACCAAGCAGCAATGGCGCACGCTGAGCACCGACGTCCCGAAGATGATGGACGCCCTCAAGGCGCAGATCGAGACTCTGTCGAAGTCCCACAAGCTGCCCAAAGGCGTGACCAAGGCGTCATTGGAATCGGCTAAAACCGGTGTAGCGGGGCTGGACTCCCAATGGACAGAGGCCACGAACGCGGTAACCAACGAAGACTATGCGGGCGCGGTCACCAAGGGACAGGCAGTAAAGGATAAGGCGACCGAGATGATGCAATCGCTGGGCATGAAGACCAGCTGACAATCGGTGTGCGGCGGCGCTTCGGCGCCGCCGCACGCGGACCTCGAGATCAGCGGAGGTGCTTCGCCCCTCTTCGGTGCACCTCAGTTCGTCGCGTGCTTGGGGACGTTGAGCAGACTGGCGATGCCCACGATCAGCTCGCGCGGGTCGACCGGCTTGCACAGATGCATCTGGTACCCCGCCAGAAGGGCCCGCTGCCGATCCGCGGGCCGCGCATAGGCAGTGAGCGCGATCGCCATGACACCGCGGGCACCCTTGTGCTCCAGACTGCGGATCCGGCGCATCAGCTGGTAGCCGTCCACCTCCGGCATGCCGATGTCACTGACCACGATGTGGACCGGTTCCCGGGTGATCAGCTGCAGCGCCTCGCCGGCGTTGGCCGCCGAGATGGCGCGGCCGCCGCGATCCTCGACCAGCCGGCTGACCAGCACCCGCGAGTCGGATTCATCGTCCACGACGAGGACAATCAGGCCCGACAGGCTCGGCAGATCCACCGATGCCAGGTCCACATCCGCGAAGGTGGGCAGCGGCTGCCGGAAGGTGTCCTCGTCGGCAACCCTCACGGACATCGGTAGCGCGATAGTGAAGGTGGTCCCCCGGTCCTCGCCCGGACTCGTTACGGACACCGAGCCGCCGTGCAGCTCCACGAGTTGCTTCACGATCGAGAGCCCCAGACCGAGGCCGCCATGGCGACGGGTCGTGGAGGCATCGGCCTGTCGGAAGCGATCGAATATGCAGTCCAGGAATTCTGCCTTGACGCCGATTCCCGTGTCCTGCACGGCGATCTCGACATGCGAGTTGACGCGCTTCAGGGTGACATCGATCTGCCCGTGAGCCGGGGTGAATTTGACCGCATTGGTGAGCAGGTTCCACAGAATCTGCTGCAGCCTGTTGGGATCGGCCCGGATCGGCTCGACGCGACCCACGGCCCGCATGCGCAGGCGAAGGCTCTTGGCATCCACTGAAGGCCGGACGCTTTCCAGGGCGGCCTGGATCACCTCGTGCGGATCGACGGTCTGGATGTCCAGCTGTACCTTCCCCGAGATGATGCGGCTCATGTCGAGAAGATCGCCGATGATCTGCGCCTGGGCGCGCGCATTGCGCTCGATCGTCTCCAGCCCACGCGAGTGGTCGGGGCTGTCCCGACTGATACGGCGCAGCAGGGTCGACCATCCCAGGATTGCGTTCAGCGGCGTCCGCAGTTCATGAGACAGGGTCGCGAGGAACTCGTCCTTCACGCGGCTCAGGCGCTCAGCCTCGGTGCGGGCCGCGCGCTCGGCACGCAACAGCTCATCCCGGTCGAGCTGCGCCTGTCGATATTCGGTGATATCGATGCAGGAGCCGATATATCCGGAGAGGGCCCCGCCCGGACCCTCCCGCAGTGGCACGGCTGTATCGACCACCCACCGTGACTCGCCATCGTGCCGTCTGAGGCGGTATTCGGTCCGGAACGGCTTGCACTCCTGGAAGCTGTCCAGATAGGTCCTCAGATATCCCGACAGATCATCCGGGTGCACGCTCTCGCTCCACTGGAAGCCCAGCTCCTGCTCGATCGCGCGCCCGGTGAAATCCAGCCAGGCTTTGTTGAGCCAGATACGCGCCCGGGTCTCATCGGCCATCCAGATGAGCACGGGGGCGGAGTCGGCCATGAGGCGGAAGCGCTGCTCGCTGGCGCGGGATTGCGCCTCGATCCGCTTCTGCTGGGTGATGTCGCGGGCGACCTTCGAGGCGCCGACGATCCGGCCAGTATCGTTGCGCACGGGGGAGACGGTGAGCGAGATGTCCAGGCGCCTGCCGTCCTTGCGCACGCGCACCGTTTGAAAGTGATCGATGCGCTCGCCGCGCCGAATGCGCGCCAGAATGATGGGTTCCTCATCGATCTGCTCGGGGGGAATCAAAATAGTGACGGACTTGCCGACGATCTCCTCCGCGGTGTAGCCAAACATCCGCTCGGCACCCCGATTCCAGGAAAGGATGATGCCGTCGAGACTCTTACTGATGATCGCGTCATCCGATGATGTGACGATGGCCGCCAGATGACTCCGCAGCGCCTGGGAGTCGGAGAAAAGCGGGCCGGTCAGCGAGGCGGTCGAGGCCAGGGAGCTCTGCGCGGCAAGGGGCACGGAAGGCAATACGGGCCCCGATTCAGGTGCCCTGGCAGACCCGGGTAACTTGGGAAATTCAGCTGCCTCGGCAGATCCGGGCGCCTTTGACCCCAGTCCCCTGTCATCATGTTCGTCGTGCCCGACTTCGGCCATGCTGGTGAAGTCGCAGCGCGAGCCACGCCCCCCGTTGCTGAGATGCGGTGAGCGTAGCAAGTTACGTTCCCAAGCTCGCGCCCAAGGTTCGCCGGTGCGTCTGCGCCGAATTCGGGCAACTTGCCGCGGCGATATTCTGGTCCTCGAGCAGCATTCTGCGCGCGGATGATCGGCGCTATAGTCGGCGACCTCTCCCCACGTGACCCGGCGCCTCGACCGCCCGGCACGCGGTCCCGCCCGAGTCGCATTGACGAGGGGTCCCCACTGCGAGGAGGTAGCACGATGAGCGCTGTCATCAAAGAATCGCCGACGTCCATTCGAGTCGGCCAATTCCTGGCCACTCCCAAGAAACTGCTGATTGACGGCAGGTGGGTCGCCGCCGCCTCGGGGAAGACCTTCGAGGTCAAGGATCCGGCAACGGCGGCGACGATCGCGCGCGTGGCCGAAGGCGACAAGGCGGACGTGGATCTTGCCGTCCAGGCAGCGCGCCGCGCGTTCGAATCAGGGCCCTGGCCGGCCATGACGCCGTCCGAGCGCGGCAAGCTGGTGTGGCGCATCGGCGAGCTGATCTCGAAGAATGTCGATGAGCTCGCCGAGCTCGAGTCCCTGGACAATGGCAAGCCGATGGCCGTGGCACGGGTGGCCGATGTGCCACTGGCAGCGGACATTTTTCAATACATGGCCGGCTGGTCCACCAAGATCGAGGGCAAGACCATTCCGCTCTCGGTGCTCTACACACCCGGGGCGCAATATCATTCCTACACACGACCCGAGCCCATCGGGGTCGTCGGTCAGATCATTCCCTGGAACTTTCCCCTCCTGATGGCGGCATGGAAGCTCGCGCCGGCGCTGGCCACCGGGTGCACGGTGGTCTTGAAGGTCGCCGAAGAGACTCCGCTCTCGGCGCTGCGGCTCGGCGAGCTGCTGCAGGAAGCGGGCCTGCCCGATGGCGTCGTCAACATCATCACGGGATATGGCGAGACCGCCGGGGCGGCGCTCGCGGCCCATCCGGGAGTCGACAAGGTTGCCTTCACCGGCTCCACGGAAGTCGGTCGGCTCATCGTGCAGGCGGCCGCGCGTGATCTGAAGCACGTCTCGCTGGAGCTGGGTGGCAAATCCCCCAACATCATCCTGAAGGATGCCGATCTGGAGGTCGCGATTCCGGGCGCCGCCAACGCGATCTTCTTCAATCATGGCCAGTGCTGCTGCGCGGGCTCACGGCTGTACGTGCACGAGAGCATCTTCGAGCGCGTCGCCGAGGGTATCGCCGAGCAGGCCAGGACGATCAGACTCGGCCCGGGACGCGATCCGGAGAGCCAGATGGGACCGATGGTCTCGGAGATCCAGCAGAGGCGCGTGTGCGGCTATCTCGAGTCGGGCGCGAAGGAGGGTGCGCGCGCCATCACTGGCGGCAAGGCGCGCGAGGGCAGCGGCTATTTCGTCGAGCCCACTGTGTTCGTCGACACCCGTCCCGGAATGCAGATCGTGCAGGAAGAGATCTTCGGGCCGGTCGTCACCGTGTCGCCCTTCGAGGACGTCAACGACAACCTGGTGCGCGAAGCCAATGACACGATTTACGGTCTCGCAGCGGGTATCTGGACGCGCGACGTGAGCAAGGCGCACTCCCTGGCGGCCAAACTCAGGACCGGCACCGTGTGGATCAACTGCTACAACGTGTTCGATGCGGCGCTGCCGTTCGGAGGCTACAAGCAGTCCGGCTGGGGACGCGAGATGGGTGAGGCGGTGCTGGACAACTATCTCAACACCAAGGCGGTGACCATCGGCCTGTGAGAAGCCGCCGCGCGTTCGATCGCCCTGACAGGCACCGGTAAAGCCCTGCGCGCCACCGGTGGGCGACCCCGGCGGGAGGACCCGCCGGGGAGCTTGTTGGATGATCGTGCACCTGGAGCACGAGTGCGCAGCCGCTGCGTACTTTGCAACGCCAAGATCGCGGCGGACTTGACTTAACCCGGCCGCCTCGTTCCGCGGGGACGCTTAGCCGTTCCACGCTGTCTGCGGAAGCAGACAGTTCACAAATTCTTGCAGCAAAGCGGCAGTCACTTGTCGTAAGCTGCCGCCGCGATAACTTAAGCCACGTTGGCGGCACACTAATCGGCGCCGCATTCCGTGCGCTCGGGGCGGCCCGCCCGAATCCATCAGGTCTGACCGGGCCAGTCGGTTATCGCGGTGTGATCCACTTTGCCGCGGTGTGCTCATCCATACCGCCGGTTGCGTGCTCGCCGGTTGCAGCGTCACCGCGACACGCATGGGTGCTGGATCAATCAGGCCGGAGTTAGGGGAGGCGGAGGCGGTTTGACCACTTCTGAGCACGGCTATCCGTCGTCGCGCACGGGCGCAGAGAGGCGTGTGGGGAGGACATCCGGCCTGCCCCATCAAGCCTATCGCGCGGACGTGGACGGACTGCGCGCGGTCGCGGTGCTGGCTGTGATCGGGTTCCATGCCTTTCCGCGCACGATCCCCGGCGGGTTCGTCGGCGTCGATGTCTTCTTCGTCATCTCGGGTTTCCTGATCTCTGGACTCATTCTGCAGGCGTTGCGCGCGGATCGCTTCTCCTACCGCGGGTTTTATGCCCGGCGCATCCGCCGCATCTTCCCGGCGCTGATCACCGTTCTGACGGCGACCTTGATCGGCGGAAGCTTCATGCTGTTTCCCGACGAGCTCAAGGAGCTCGCCCGACAAGCCCTCGCCAGCGTGGGTTTCGTGGCCAACTTCTTCTTCTGGAGCGAGTCAGGCTATTTCGGCGCAGCCGCCTCGCTCAAGCCGCTCCTTCACCTGTGGTCGCTCGGAATCGAGGAGCAGTTCTACATCGGGTGGCCGTTGCTGCTGGTCTTTCTCTACCGGCGCAGCCGTCACCTCAAGTGGACCATCGTCGCTCTCACGCTCGTCTCGTTCCTCTGGAATGTCATCACCGTCGCGATTTCGTCCGAGAGCGCCTTCTTCCTGCCGATGGCTCGTTTCTGGGAGCTGTTGCTCGGCGCGCTGCTCGCGCTGCAGGTGAGTGAATCGCAGGCGACTGCCGCAGGCGCGACAGCCGGCGAGACCCTCGGCCTGAGGGCAACCGGTTCTCGCGCCGATCTGCTCTGCATCATCGGCTTGCTTCTCATCGTTGGGACCGTACTGCGGCTCAGCGAGCACCAGCGATTTCCCGGCTGGTGGGCGCTGTTGCCGACAATTGGCGCAGCGCTGGTCATCGCCGGCGGGCGCGGGCGGGTGAGCCGCGCTCTGCTCGGCAACAGGCCCATGAGCTTCATCGGCCTGATCAGTTATCCGCTTTATCTCTGGCACTGGGTGCTGCTGTGGGCAGTCCAGTATCAGGCCTATCAGAATGCTTCGCATGAAGCTCGCCTCGCGGCCATTGCTCTGAGCTTCCTGCTCGCGTGGCTGACCTATGTGCTGATCGAGACGCCGATCCGCTTTGGCCAGCGTGGCAAGGCCATGGTTCCTCGGCTCGCCGCCGCTGCCATCGGAATCGCGGGCGTCTCCGTCGCCGTTTACGCCAGCGACGGGGCAGCCATGCGGTATCCGCCCGCGGTGCGAAACCTGGCGACATTCCACTACGACGCGCATCGGGAATACCGGGAGGATGTCTGCCAGCTCAACGGCGATCAGGCATTCGCGGAGCTGGATCCGGGGTGCGTTGATCCAGCGGACCGCGCCTCCAGGCTGATCGTGCTGTGGGGCGACTCGCACGTTTCCTCGTTGTACCAGGGAATGCGCGCGGCCCAGGCCACGCGCCGGGACTTCCGGATCGCACAGTTCGCCGCCAGTGGCTGCCCGCCTCTGCTCGGGGTCCGGCTCGGCCCGCGCACTGATTGCATGGAGTTCAGCGAGGAAGCCTTCGAGCGCATCCAACTCCTGCAGCCGGACACCGTGATCATGGGGGGAGCCTGGTATTCGTACGCTACGCGCGCACAGGATGGCTCGCACGAGCTGCACGCCCTCCGACGGACCATCGACAAATTGATCGGTGCCGGGGTCCGGCGGGTCGTGGTATTCGGTGACCTGCCCGTCTGGAAGATCCATCAGCCCAATGTGGCCGTGAAGATCTGGCAACAGTCCCACACCCTGCCCGCGCGCACCTACGACTCCTTCGACCAGGGCTCAGCTGCCTTCGACTCCCAGGTCGCTGCCGCCGTGTTGCAGACGCCGGCCGTATTTGTCTCGCCGGTGGACTCCCTGTGCACCGAGCAGGGTTGCCTGCTGAGCGCCGATCCGGCGCACCCGGTGCCGGTCACCTGGGATTATGCGCATCTGACCGATGCCGGCTCCCGGCTGCTCGTACAAATGAATACCGACAAGATCTTTGGCACCACGGAGGGCGAGCGGCGTGCCAGTGGTGAAGGACCGCAACCGACGGCGGGGATCCGCTAGGGCCGAGCGAGTTTACGCTGGGCACTGATGTCAGCTCACTCCGCGAGGCGCGCCATAGAGGGTGGCGTGCCGCGAGCGCAGCACATTCTTCTGCACCTTGCCCATGGCGTTTCTCGGGAGCTCGTCAACCAGCAGCACGCGCTTCGGTATCTTGTAGCGTGCGAGCCGTGACCGAACCGACTCGATGATCGCCTGTTCGGTCAAACTGGCATCTGGCTCGAGAACGACCGCCGCGGTAACACCTTCGCCGAAATCCGGGTGTGGCACGCCGAACACGGCGCTCTCCAGCACGCCCGGGAGCGCATCCAGCTCCGACTCCACCTCTTTCGGATAGACGTTGTATCCGCCACTGATCACCAGATCCTTGGCCCGGCCCACGATGTAGACGTAGCCGGCGCGGTCTATGCGCCCCAGATCGCCGGTCCTGAACCAGCCGTCGGCAGTGAACTCGGAGCGGGTCTTCTCGGCGTCCTGCCAATAACCGCCACACACGTTCGGACCCCGTACCTCCAGCGCGCCGATCGTGTCCGGATCGAGCTGCGCGCCCCCGCCCTCCTGCGCCACGACTCGCACGGAAGTTCCCCTGAGTGGGAGACCCACCGAGCCGGGCACCCGGGAACCCTCATACGGGTTCGAGGTGTTCATCAGGGTCTCCGTCAACCCGTAGCGTTCCAGGATCATGTGACCCGTGCGCTGGAAGAACGCCCGGTGGGTCTCCGCGAGCAGCGGGGCCGAACCGGAGATGAACAGGCGCATGTTCGAGGTTGACTCACGGTTGAGCCCGGCCTCCTGGAGCAACCGTGTGTAATGAGTCGGCACGCCCATGTAGACGGTTGCTTCCGGCAGCTGCTGAAGAACGAGATCGCACGCAAACCTCGGCAGCAGGACGATAGAGGCGGCAGAGGCCAGCACCGTGTTGATCGCTACGAAGAGTCCGTGAACATGAAACAACGGCAGCGTGTGCAACACGACGTCATGAACGGTGAAGCGCCAGGTCTCGGCCAGCACCGCCGCATTGGACGCCAGATTGGCACGCGTGAGGATGGCTCCCTTGGAACGGCCCGTGGTGCCCGAGGTGTAGACGATCGCCGCCGGTGAACCCGGATCCAGCGCAGCGCCAGCCGGATCGGCAGCCTCAGCGTCCCGCGCGAGCTGCGCCAGAGTCCCCTCGCCTTCCGTCCCGAGTGTCTCGAGCTGGCGCACGCGGGAGCGCGCCGCCAGCGCCTGCATCTCAGCGCTCTCTTGCGGTCGCACGATCGCGATGCCAGGGCGTGAATCCGCCAGGAAGTACTCCACCTCGTTCGGCGAGCTGGCTACGTTGATCGGCACGAACACCGCACCCAGGCGCAAGCACGCACAGTACAGCAGCACACTGTCAACGGATTTGTCGACCCGAACGGCGACTCGGTCACCGGGTTGCACACCTCGCTGCTCGAGAGCCGCGGCGAACTGTCCAGATCGGTCGCGCAGGTCCGCGTAGCTGATGCGCCGCCCCGTGGGAGTTTTCAGGAATGGCCGCTGCGGATACTCGCGCGCCGCACGATCGATCCACGCCGCGGGATCGCTCTGTGAAGGGCTGGTGGTCGTCGGGATCATGAGCGTCTGTCTGAATCATGCCACGGAGCAGGTGTCTGTTCACGTCGACACAGGCGCGCGTTATGTACAGCCACTGGTGCCTCAGCGAACGCTTCGGCGCTCTTTCGTGAACCAGTTAACCATCCGGGCGGCGGCCCTCGTTCGGCCGACCTTGTAGGCTTTCTCTCCCTGCGCATCGGTCGCTCCCGGCTCGCGAGGTTCGCGATAATGCAGTCCCTCCAGCGCGCACTTCTCATCAGCGCCTGCTCGCTTGTGCTCCTTTCAGCATGCGATGCCGGCATCTCCGAGAGTAGCTCGGGTATACCGGGCGCAACGGGCGCCGGCAACGGCGGCGCCGGCGGCGGTAGCGCGAACGCGCCCGGCGGTCTCGGTAACGGTGGGCCGGCGGGTCCGGCCGGTACCGGCAATACGGTGACCGCCACTCCATCGATCGGCGGTACCGTGTCGGTCGCGGTCGGCGCCAGCGAGACGATCACCGTCACGTTCAATTCGAGCGACGGTCGCCCGGTCCGGGGACTGGCGATCTCCGACACCACGCTCCCGGCAGGCTGGAGCGGAATTGACGAGTACAGCTGCACGCAGGTGGACGCGGGCAACAGTTGTGTCGTGAATCTGACCTATGCGCCGACGGCGCCGGCAACCGGCTCGGTCAAGCTCAACTATATTTACATCGACGACTCGAATGATGCTCAGGCGCCTGGCCAGACGCTCGTCATTCCGTATTCCGCCACGGCGCACAACAATGTCGTCGCCTCTGCCTCGCCCGCGGGCGAGATCCGGGCGAACCCCGGTGACGGAGGCGCGAGCCTCAGCATCAATTTCACCACCGACGATGGCAACGCCGCCACCGCGCTCTCGATAGCCACCGATCTCTCGGCCTTGCCACCTGGCTGGAGCGCGCCCAAGCCAACCTTCACGTGCGCGATCGTGAGCACGGGAAGCGGTTGTCAACTTTTACTCGACTATGCTCCGGGCACAGCGAGCAGCGGCACGCTGGCCCTGGCCTACACGTACGCGGATGACAGTGGAGCTCCTCGCAGCGGGATCCTGAATATCCCCTATTCTTCGACTGCCGCGGGCAGCGTCGTCGCGACCGTGGCGCCCACCGGACAGGTCAACGCTGTGGAGAAGACTGGCCGGCAGTCTGTTGCCATCACCTTCACGACCGCCGATGGCCGACAGGCGAGCGACCTGCAACTCTCGGGCAGCCTGAAATCGCTGCCCGCGGGCTGGAGCACCCAGGCGGCGGGGCTGACCTGCGGCAGCCTCAGCACGGGCAACGGCTGCCAGTTGACTCTCAGCTACGCGCCGGTCGTCTCCGGCCGCGGCACGCTCACGCTGCTGTTCGACTATTTCGATGCTACCGGGACCTACAGTGTGGGCTCGGTCAACATCCCCTATGCTTCGACGACCAACGACAACGTCGTCGGAACGGCCTCTCCGTCGGGACAGATCAACGCGATCGTGGGCATGGGAAGCCAGCCGGTTGCGGTCACGTTCACGAGCGACGACGGCCGCCCCGCTACCGCGCTGCTGGTGACCACCGACCTCACGGCGCTGCCCGGCGGCTGGAGCAGCACGAGCAGCCCGTTCGCCTGCAGCGGCCTGAGCAGCGGCAGCGGCTGTCAGCTCTCGCTGACGTATGCGCCCCCTGCAGCCGGCACCGGCACGCTGACGCTGGCTTATTCCTACGTCAACAACTCCGGTCAGGCAAAGACGGGCTCCCTCAACATCGCGTATCGGGCAACCACGGACAACAATGTCGTGACCACGGCCAATCCGAGCCCGGTATCGGTCAGCGCCGGCACCACGACCCCGGTCACGGTGACCTTTACGACGGATGACGGCAATCCTGCGACTGGTCTGGCCATCACATCGGGTTTGAGCGCCCTTCCGGCGGGCTGGAGCAGCACTGCCAGCACGTTCACGTGCGTCACGCTCAGCGTGGGCACGGGGTGCCAGCTTCCTCTCACGTATGCCCCTGCAGCACCCGATAGCGGCACACTGCTCCTGGGGTACAGCTACACCAATGACTCGGGCAGCGTGAAGAGCGGCACAGTGTCGCTCGGCTATACGGCCACCCCTTAGCAGGACCTCAGGTCGTCGCGACGCGCCACATGTCGACGCCCGAAAACTTCAGGAGCATGCATCGGCCATTCACGATGGGACCGAACTGAAGCCACTCGGGACTGTGCTCCTCGTCGCGCAGGTAGAAGCGATCGTCCGCTTCCTCGAGGGGGATCACACCATCCAGCCACAGCCGACCCTTGCGCACCACCACGCGTGTGCTGCCGAGCCACGGACTCTCATTCCTGTAGTGCCCGATATAGCTATCCCACTTGGGCGGGTAAGTGAACTTGCGCGGGCCCTCGTAGGCGCTGCCGGCATACCACTCTCCCCCCCACGAGACCTCCGTGACCGCACTCTGCGGGTCCTTGTCACTCTGGCGCGCGAATACCAGAGGAAAATGGGCGAAGTCAGGGTGGGCAACCAGAAAGTGATCCGGCTCCGGAGTGGGCTCCATGGCGATTTGTTCGGCTCCGTGCTCGAGCCACAAGCTGCCCTCGGTGCTCGTGACCACCAGCTTGCGCCCCGAGACATCCTCATACACGCCGGCATAGCCGTTTCCAACCCCAGCCCTCGCTCCTGCAGGGGCCGGTACATCGGCGATGTTCTTGCGGAGCGTGGCCGCCTTCATCAGCTGCACGGCGAACTGCACCACCGGTGTCGGCCGGTAGTCCTGCATTGCATTGATGGATGCGAAAGCACCCAAGCCTCGATCGATATCGACGAGGATCGCGGACATGAAGGAGATCATGCCGCCGGTGTGACGCACGACTGCATCGCCGTCCAGTCGGTCCACCGCGATTCCGTAACCGTAATGCGCGCTCGGTCCGAACTCCTCGGCGAGAATGTGCGGCTGACTGAACAGGGCGAAGCTCTCCTTGGAGACCAGCCGGCCGTTCGGACTCGCGCCGCGATTGGCGATCATCCGGATATACTGGCCCATGTCGTGGGCGGTCGAAGCCACGCAGCCCGCCCCGCTGGTCTCGATGATGCCCGGAGCCTCCGACAGGCGCATGCTCGGGGTATCGGGTCGATCATTCTGGAAGGCGGAGTAATTCTTCACCGTGCGCTGACGCACGTCGAGAGTGATCGCGGGCTCGGTCTGCGTCATGCCGAGCGGCTCGAGAATGCGCCTGCGGATCACCTCCGGCAGCTCTCGCCCATCGAGGGTCCAGGCCAGATGACCGAGCAGCGTGAATGCCATGTTGTTGTAGTGGAAATACTCACCGGGCGCAGAGGCCGCACGGTGACGGTCAGCGGGATCGGAAAGAAACACATCGGCGTTTCCAGGCAAGCCGGAGGTGTGGGTCAGCAGATGATGCGTCGTGATGGGCGCAAATCTCGACTCGACCCGGAACCACGGCAGGTAGTCGGCAACCGGCTTGTGCAGGTCGAGCTTGCCTTCATCGTGCAGCTGCAGCAGGCACAGGGCCACGAATGATTTGCTGATCGAGCCGATCTGAAACAGCTCATCACTGCGCACGGTGCGACTGCGCTCCACGTCGGCGAGCCCGTAGCTCGCGACTCTCTGGATGCCGTCCCGGTCCGCCATCACCAGCGTCATGCCCGGGGACTTCATGTCGCGCATGTATTGCTCGATGAACTGGTCGAGACGCGCGCTCACCTGTGCGACCGTGGCGCTGTCCGGTCGGGCTGCGGTTTCGGCAACTGTGAACCGTCCGGCGGCGGTGATGGCCGCCGCAGTGAGACCGGTGCTCAACAACTGTCTTCGATTGAGAAGCATTGACCCTCCATCGGATTGCCGCAAGACACGGGGCGCCGCATCCGTCTTAGGTAGCGGGGACGCGACAATATAGACGTAAGCGCCGCGCTCCACCACGTCAGGATGTCTCGACGATCCAGTGTGGCGGGGCGGAGTCGGAGCGCCGTAGACTTACGAGGGGGAGCCAGCGCATGGAGTCGCCTCTGATCGTCCATCTCATCGACGGCACGTACGAGTTGTTCCGCCATTTTTACGGGCTGCGTCGTTTCAGCAAGGGGAGCGATCGTCCGTTTGGCGCCGTCAACGGCGTGCTGCATACGGTGTTGCAGATGATGGAGGAAGGAGCCACTCATCTGGGTGTAGCCACCGATCACGTGATCGAGTCATTCCGCAACGAGCTGTGGAGCGGTTACAAGACCGGCGACGGGGTCGAGCCGGCACTGCTCGCCCAGTTCCACCCGCTGGAGAGCGCACTTGCGGCAATGGGCGTTGCGATCTGGCCCATGATCGAACTGGAGGCCGACGATGCGCTTGCCTCCGCGGCGCACCTCGCCGCCGCCGACCCGCAGGTGCAGAAGGTCTGCATCTGGACCCCGGACAAGGACCTGGCCCAGTGTGTCGAGGGTGATCGCATCGTGCAGATTGACCGCCGCACCAAGGCCATCCGCAATGCCGAGGGGGTGCGGCATAAATTCGGAGTCGAGCCGCGTCTGATACCCGATTTTCTCGCGCTGGTCGGGGATGCAGCCGACGGCTATCCAGGCTTGAGCGGCATCGGTACCGCCACGGCCGCGCGTCTCATCAACCGGTACGGGGCGATTGAGGAGTTTCCACCGGCTCAGCTCGGCGAGCACCGGGAACTGGCGCTGCGTTTCAAGCAACTAGCCACGCTCCGAACCGATGCAAAGCTGTTCGCCAGCGTGGATGAGCTCCGGTGGCGCGGCCCCACGCAGGCTTTCCCGGCCTGTGTCGAACGCTTGGGCGATGCGCGCCTTCTGCCACGCAGTCTGCGCGCAGCTGCGGGCTCTTCCGTCGCGAAGAGCGCCGCGGATTCGATGGTTGACTGAAATGATTGCGTGTGTCGGCGGGTCTGATTGCAGTGAGGCAGTCACAGGGTAGATCAACCATGAGAGCAGCGGTCTCCCGCATCCATCCAGTATCCCGGCGCAGCCTGCTCGCAGGTGCGGCAGTAATTCTGATGTGCGTCGGCGCAACTCATGCGGCGCCGCCGTGGAGTCCGCAATCCGGCCCCGCTGATGCGTGGACGAGGCTTCAACGAGCTGCCTGGGTCTCGCAGGGCGCAACCCGCCCGCAGCACCTTCTCTACATGATCACTGATGCGAACTGTCCCTTCTGCCATGACTTGTGGCGCGAGCTACAGCCGCTATATGCCCAGCATGTGCAGGTGCGCTACGTCATGGTCGGGATCCTGGCCCGCGACAGTCCCGGCAAGGCCGCTGCCATTCTCGAGGCGCCTCACCCCTCGGCGGCGCTCGATCGGAACGAGAAACGCTGGGCCAGCCTGCCGGACGACCTGGGCGGCGGGATCCCGCCAGCGCGGCGGCCGCGTCCCGCGACACTGGCGGCCATCGAAGCCAACGAGACACTGATGCACGATCTGGGTATCCGGGGAACACCGGCGCTGATCTACCGGGATGCCGATCATGCGTTGCACGTCGTCCAGAGCACGCCGGATGCCGCGAGACTTCGGGCAATCGTCACGATTGCCTCGGCAGACTGACCGGTCCGGACGGGGCTGCGCCTGGGCGCTCTCTAGTGTGCCGATCCGAGGGACAGCATGATCTTCTGCGCCAGGGCGAAGAAGCTCGCGAGTGGCCCCTGCAGATGCAGGGCGGGCAGAATGCTCGCCACGGATCCGAAGGTTGACCCGACCAGCTGGCTGACCGAACGCCAGTCAAAGGGCACGACACGCATCTGCTGCGCACTCTCGAACAGCCGGGAGAATTGCGCCATCAGGCTCAGATCGAGCGCGCCGGTCATCGTGGCGCTCTCGACGGCCGACCGGGGAAGCACTTCCGCCTCGAACAGCCGCGCCTGCTCCATCACCCGGCGTCGATAGAGGCGACGCGCGCTGCGCTTCGTTCGATAGAGTTGTCGCGTGAACATGAACAGCGGCAGCAGGAATAACAGGGGGCCACCGATCATGAAACCCAGAACGGGTCCCCAGACGGGTGGCGACCACAGGTCCGCACCCTCGAGTGCCAGCTCATAGCCGACGGTCGCCGCCACATTGGTCACACCATAGGCGAGCAGCAGCCAGGCGAAGTGAGCCTGCACGGAGCTGATGAAACCGATTCCGCCGGTGGCATCCGGGTGGGTGGCGACCAGGTCCAGGCGGAATCTCGAAAGCGCGCGCAGGTATTGCCACCACAGGATCACCTTCCACGCGTGGCGCAGCCACCAGTAGTTGAGGAGCGGCAGCGCCAGGCAGAATTCCCAGTAGCCTGCGGCGCTCAGGTAATGGCGTCCCGACCCAATGGTATGCCAGGTCGCGTGAGCCGGAGCATGATGCAGCTCGGGCCAGATGGTTGCGAACGACAGTGCTCCGCCGAGGAAGACGCACAACAGATCGCTGAGTCCATGGCGCGCCAGACGGTTGAATCGCCAGTGCAGAGTCTCGAAGCGCGCAAGATCGCGCCGGCGGATGACGCCCGAGGCCGCAAACTCCAGACTCGCCGAGCGGGTGCTGATCGAGACGATCGCTTCGGCCAGAACGAATAGCGGCAAGCCGAGCCAGAACTGCGCGTAGGCGGCGAAATCGGCAAAGTAGTTGCTGGCATCGATGCGGCGGCTGGCAGCCGCCGCGGCGGTCCCCGCGAACAGCAAGGCTGTCGGGAACCAGGTGAGCAAGGGCAAAAGAAGCGCCCGCAGGGCAAGGTGTGCCGGGCGCCGGGGGCCGAGACCGATCGCGGCCCACAAGCGATTGAGAAGGTCCCCTTCGTAAAGCGAGAGCAGCGTCGTACCGTGAGCTCGAGTTGCAACGGCCGGGCGGCCGAGCGGCGCGCGCGTCTCCGCTTCAACGACGGGTACCACCGCCGCGGCAAGATCCGCGGGAGCGGGAAGCGGCTCGGATGGCGCTGCGGGCGGACCTGGGGCCATGGGATTGATTGTTGTCCCTGCACTGCGATTGTTGCGCCGCGCCGCTCCCACGGCAAATTTGCCCGGAGGCTCGCAGTGGACCCTCCCCAGCCGCACTGCCGTCGGTCTACTTTACAGAACCGGGGGTATCCGCAAACATGGGACGCACCTAACCCATTGAAGACCCAGGACCCGGCCCCTTCGGCACGGGATATGCACATTATGTCAATAGTCAGGTGGCACGAGACCACTGGAGAATCCAATGTCAACCTCCCGTCTGCATCCCACGCTCCGATGCATCGCAGCGCTGGGCACGCTGTTGATTGCGAGAGCCCTGCCGGCGGCAACACTGCATGTGTGTCCGAGCGGCTGCGCGTTCACCACGATACAAGGAGCAATCGATGAGTCCGTCTCGGGCGACGTCATCGACATTGCTGCCGGCCGGTATGTGGAGAACATCGCCATCATCGGCAAGCGCCTGACTCTCGCCGGCGATTCGACAGGGGGAGTCACCGAAGTCATTGCGGCGGCGAGAGGCCCAACGGTCGTCCTGGGATCCGGATCCGATGGTGCCTATGACGAGGTGGACCTTCGCAATCTGAGCATTTCGAATGGCAATCATCAGACAGGCACGGGGGTTGGTGGTGGCATCCAGGTTCGGCGCGGCGCCTTCCTGCACTTGCTCAACAGCATTGTGATGCACAACTTCGCCGCCGCGGGCGGCGGTGTCGGGGTGAACACGCCGGCCGGCCCTCCGACGGTCATCACGGCGTCCCTCATCGATGACAACACCTCCACGGCGCTCACTGGCCCGGGCGGTGGCGGTATCGCAGTGATGTCGGGATCGACGGTCGCGATTCAACAGAGTGCCGTCACGCGCAATCGCGCATTCGATGGCGGTGGTATCTACACGGACTCCGCGACCCACACGACGATCGATGCCGCCATGATCAGCGAAAACACGGTCTCACAGGTTCACATGCATCTCGGCTTCGTCGGTGGAATCGGTGCCGGGCTCGACGTCAACTCGGCCATATCGATCACCGGCAGCACCATCGCGGATAACGCCGCCACAGGTCAGGAGATCGCCTTTGGAGGCGGTATGTTCATCCTGCTGGGCGGCGGCGCCCAGAGCGTCGCGACCACGGTGATAGCGCACAACTCCGCTACCGGGCCGGGTGGAGTCGGCGACGGTGGCGGCCTGTTCATCGCTGCCGCCGATGCGCACGACACCCTGACGCTGAACAAGGTCTATGTCGTCGAGAACCAGGCCTCGCCGGGCTCTGCCGGAGGAGTCGCCAACGAGGGGACGCTGCTGCTGAACGGAACGATCATCCGCGACAACACCGGCGTGAACTGCGAGGGTGGCTCGGGCTGCCCGCCCTGAGTATGCGCTCGACGGGATGGCCTGCATGTTCATGGTGTTGTTCGAGGTTCATCCGAAGGCGCAACAGTGGGAGACATACCTTTCCTACGCGAGGCTCCTGAAGCCCGAGTTGGAAAGGATCGACGGTTTCGTCGAGAACGTGCGCTATCGCAGCCTGACCCGCGAAGGCTGGATCCTGTCGTTGTCGGGCTGGCGTGACGAGAAATCGCTCGTGCGGTGGCGAACTCATGTGGGCCACCACGATGTCCAGAGCAAGGGCCGAACCAGCGTCTTCGCGGATTACCACCTCCAGGTGGGTGAACTCACCAGGGATACGCGCCCCCGTCCAGGGGTCAGCCTGCGCGAGCAGCGGCTTGACGAGACCGTGGCAGGCGAAGCCAGGTTCGTCACGTTGATCGATGCGCAGCGGTCGCCCGAGCTTGCGCGCAGCGCTCCGGCGGACACCGGACAGTGGCTCGGTCTGACACCCCAACTCTCGGGGCTCATCTCGTGGGACCTCTTCGACGCCGTTCTGACGCCTGGAAACATCGTCCTGCGGCTCTCCTGGCGCGACCAGCCCGAGGCTGATATGTTCGAGCGATCAGTTTCACTGCCCGCGGGCGCACGCCTGCGGGGCGTGCGAGTGATCCGCGACTACGGAATGTTCGATCGGCGCGAAGCCCCGCAGTACTTCCCCGACATCCCGGACGGTACGACGATTCACGCGTGAGACCGCGCGTGCCATTGGTCACCGCGGGCTTGCCTGCCGGCACGCGCCACGCGGGATCGCCGTCACGCGCTGATAGAAGGTCATGTTCTTCCCACCGAGTTTCACGTCGAGAGTGCCAATCAACCGATGATCGTCGAATTGCCAGTGCGCTGCGCCGGTCGTCCCGTGATGTCCTTCGCACACGAGCGGATAACTTACGGCATCCGTGCGTTGATCCGCCGCCCCCAGATGGCATCCTGCCAGCGCGGGATGACTCAAGATGGGAAACAGGTGGTGCAGCTCGTCATGTGTGAGACATCGGTTCTGATGCGTGATGGTGTACCGCAGAGCCTCCTCGAGATTAGGCATGCCCACCTCGGTCGTGATCTCGTACAGGGTGAGCGGTGCAGCGGTCTGCGCCGCGCCAGACCGTCCCGGCAACAGAACAAGTATGAGTCCATGCAGGCACAGCGTAAGCTCCGGGAAAAGTCTCATGGTCGGAAACTCCTTGGTCAGGGTCGGCTCCGCCGGTCAGGGCGTGAGAGTCCTCGTCGGCACGTTGGCGATGTGACTCTTCCGCTTGCTGCCGGAGCCTCTACGCAGGAGAAAGTGCGCGGATCGTGCTGTCGGGTCGATCCGATTCTTGCTGTCCGCGCGGCGCCACTATGCCAGTGTCCCGGGGCAGGCAGCCTCGAGGCATCACCTGACCCAGGGCCGCAGGACGCGCCTCACCGGGGCACTCACGCTGGCTGCGAGCTCCGGATCGAGCAGTCGGCGCCGTTTGAGGTGACGGATGGCGCTCTGGACGCTCGATTTGGCCAGGCCGGTATGGGTAGCGATGGTCTGTAGGCTCACGCGGACCGCATCCCGCTGGCCGGGGCGACAGTGTCGCAGCAGGTACAGGTAGACGAGGAACGCCGCCGGCCGGCGATCGTGCCCCACCAGGTCCGGCATCAGCACGTCTATTACGTAGGAATCGATCGTCAGGCGTTGCATAGCAGTTACCACTATAGCAGTTGACAGTACGCCGACCCGAGCGCCCGCGCTAGAATGCGCCCCGCCCTTTGGGAGGACCGCGCTGATGATCACCCATGTCAAGTTCGTCGGAATCCCTACCCGGGACCAGGCTCGCGCCCTGAAGTTCTACACCGAGCAGCTCGGGTTCGAGGTCTCCACGGATCAGCCCTTCGACGGCAAGCAGCGCTGGATCGAGCTGCGGGTCGCGAACTCGCAAACGCGCGTGGTGCTCTTCACTCCGGAGGGTCACGAAAGCCGGATTGGCACCTTCTTCAATGGGTCGCTGGCCTGTGATGACGTCGAGGCCACCTACCGGCAATTGCGTCAGCGGGGGGTCGAATTCACCGGCGAGCCGCAGAAGCAGCCCTGGGGCACGTTCGCCATGTTCAAGGATCCGGACGGAAACCAGTTCGTCCTCTCATCCGGCTGAGTAGCCGCTCACTGGCATCGGTAGGTTACCCGGCAGACTTGAGTTACACGTGCGGTGGAGGAGGCAACCTGCCGAGCGCCTCTTCCAGAGCAAGTCCGAGCGCAAGCACGGCTCGGTCCGCTCCTGCCGGGCCATCGAACTGCAGGGCGACGGGGAGGCCGTCCGTGGTCAGGCCCGCCGGCAACACCAGACCGGGCAGCCCCGCAGTACTTCCCGGCGCGATGTTCCTTGCCACGGCAACATCGAGCGGCATCCGGACACCGTGAACGTCCACTTCCATGCTCTCCTCGCCAAGCTTCGGCGCGGGCAGGATCGTCGTGGGCAAGACTATCGCCGAGACGCCGGTGCGCGTGAAATAATCCTTGAACAACCGGCGCAGCGCGGGCAGATGTACGTTGACTACCTCGCGATACCTTGCGTCGGGCACGAAGTCGGGACCCTCGGGTCTGATCGCGCGCTCGATCATGACGCGTACGTCGGGACTTGCCTGCGCCACGAGACTCTCAAACGTGACTCCAGTGTGGTATTCCGCCAGGTAGCGCGTCAGCGACGGCTTGACGTCGTGATTCTGGACGGGATCCGTGGTCAATGAGATCAAGCCTGGCAACTCGGGGAGCTCTCCCTCGATGAGCTGCGCGCCCGCCTCGCTCAGTCGTTTCAGCGCCGCGCTGCTGATCCGATCCACTTCGGGGTCGAGGCCAGACCAGTAGAAGGAGCGGATCACTCCGAGTCGAACGCCCTTCAGAGAAGTGCGAGAGGCGTTCGCATTGTCTCCAGTGACGGCGCTGTCGAACAGTTGCAGATCGCCCACCGAGCGCGCGTGCGGTCCGAGCTGATCGAACAGCGGCGTTATCGGGGCGCAGCCCGTCGTCGGATAACGCCCCGTCGTCGGTCGGAACCCCGCCAGTCCGCACAGGGCCGCCGGTACCCGGATCGAGCCTTCGGTGTCCTCTGCAATTCCGAGGGGTGCCATGCGATACGCAACGGCCGCCGCGGTCCCACCGCTACTGCCGCCGGGGATGCGCGTCGGGTCGTACGGATTGCGGACGGCGCCGTACGCGTGGTTGTTGCTGGTATAGCCGTATGAGAGCTCATGAAGATTGGTCTTGCCGAGCACGATCGCACCGGCCTTGCGCAGCATGGCGACTGTCGGTGCATCGGCAGCCGGCTGAAAATGACGCAATGCCGGTGTTCCGGCGGTGGTCGGCAAATCGGCTGTATTGACGCTGTCCTTGATCGGGATCGGCAGCCCGTGTAATGGACCGAGTGGACTTCCTGCGCGCCTGTGCAGATCGCACTCGCGCGCCGCCTCGAGCACCTTCTGCGGTCGAAGCGTGATGAATGCATTGAGACCGGCGCCTGACTGACACTGACGCAGCAGCTCGCCGGCATAGGCTTCTGCCGATATGTCACCATTACGCAATGCTTTCAAGGCGTCCACCGCGCTCAGCGAGATCAGAGCCAACCGCGATTTCCCCTCTGACGCATGCGTGCGATTCCACGGCGACAGCAGCGTCGCCGAGGATGCGGCGAGAAAGCTGCGCCGTGACATGCCATCACCCGTTGCCATTCATGCCTCCTTTCCCGCTCGGCCTCAGAGCTCGACGTGCGCGCGGGCAGCCAACCTGATCAGAGGGGCGCGCAGTACAAGTGCTGCGCAGGCGCCGACGCCCATCGCGGCCGCAATGATAGCGAAAGTTGCAGTGAAGCCAACGCTGTCCACCCATTTTCCCGTCACACCCGAGAGGTATCCCCCCAGACCGAGAGTCAACAAATACCAGGCTCCCATGGTCACCGATGCGAGGCCCGCTGGCGCGGCCCGCGTCACGAACCCGTAGGTTGCGGTCCACGCCACGATCTCACCGCACCCCAGCAACGCGACACCCAGGAGGGGCATCCAGATCGGAGCGCGCGCCCCCTGCCCCGCGAGGGTGCCGGCAAAATACATCAACACGTTTGCGGCCATCGCCATGGTGATGGCGAAAAAGTACTTCTGCACGATGTCAACGGTCTTGTTCCGTGCAGCGAGCCGCACCCATAGGGCGGCCACGATCGGCGCGACCAGGATGACGACGATCGCGTTGATCGAGGCGAACCATGGCGTCAGCACCACCAGAGAACCGATGGACCGGTTGACGGAGCGATCGATGAAGAGTAACCAGCTGCCGTACATCTGAAACCAACCGGTGCTGAAGATGCACATCAGCACGGCGAGGATCAGCACGAGCAGGCAGCGGATCCGGGTTTCGGCCGCCGCCGGACCGCCCGCCTCATCGGTCGCCCGCCGAGCCGCGCTGCCCCGCGGGCCGTCATCAGCGTGAGGCGCGCGTTCGCCGATACCTTCGAGCCAGCGTCTCCCGAGCGTGAGATAGAGGCCGAGCGCAATAGCCATGCCGAAGGCACCGACCGCAAAGCCGTATGGCCACCCGTAACGTTCCGAGGCGATGCCCACCACGACCCCTGAGAGCATGGCGCCCACGGAGATGCCCAGGTAGTAATAGGCGAATGCCCCTTCCCGGCGCGGATCGTCCTGCCGGAACGTCTCGCCGCACAGCACGACGAGCGTTGATTTCATCACCGCGTTGCCGACGATCAGGAAGAACAGCGCGGCGTAGAAGCCCATGGCACTCGCTGTGTACGCGTCGCTCAGCCAGGAGGCACCATGGGCAACGTCCAGTGAAGGTCCGTGCGCACGAATCGCTGCGGACACCTCCGCACTGCGATGCAGCTGCCCGAGCGGCACGCCCAGCGACCGGAGAGATCCCGTCAGAGGCCGGCCGTGCCACAGCCCCAGAAGCGCCGGCAGATACGCGGGCGATGCGGTGAGACATTGGCCGATCAGCATGCAGCTTGCGCCAAGCGCCACTGCGCGCCGCCGGCCCAACACGCGATCGGCAAGGTAGCCACCGAATGCCGGAAGGGCATACATCGCGCCGGAATAGGCGCCGACCAGCGCCAGGGCGGAGTTGGAAGACCATCCAAATCCGCCGTGCGCGACATCATCCGTGAGGAAGAGCGCCAGGATGGCCAGCATTCCATAGAAGCTGAACCGCTCCCAGAACTCGACGCTGATGATCAGCCAGGCGCCGCGGGGATATCCGAGCCACGCGCGCTCGCGGACCGCCCCGGTATCCGGCGGCGAGCTCGCCGGATCACGCGTGGACATCTGCGGGCTGGCCGGGATCTGCATCGGATCGCTGGGCGAGGATCGACTATTTGCGGGGTGCATCCGCATCCGGCGGAACCGGCGGCGAACTCTTCTCGAGTGAGGGGCCTGTCCGGCCCGCAGCGCGCGCGAGCTGCACGGCTTCCTTGACCAGCAAGGCCCGATCGATCTTGTGAGTGCCCGAGACGGGCAGCTGATCCCGGAATTCGACGAATCGCGGATGCGCATACGCGGGACCGTTATCGAGCGCGTATTGTTTGATCTCCTCGGCACCGGGCGCCGTGCCGGGACGGGGTACGACGAAGGCAACGGGAATTTGCCCCTTGATGTCGTCCGGGGCAGGTACGACGATCGCCTGCGCCACACCCGGATGCCGCTCGAGCAGCTTTTCCACTTCTCCCGGGAAGATGTTCTCGCCTCCGCACACGAACATGTCGTCGGCGCGCCCCACGAAATAGAAGAACCCCTGCGCGTCGCGGCGCATGATGTCGCCGGTGAGATACCACCCGTCGCGCATCTTCTCCGCTGTTACATGCGGTAGGTTCACGTAGCCGTCCGTGAGCGCCGGGGTCCGCAGCGCCAGCACCCCTTCGTCGCCTGGCGAGCCATCCACGAGCCTCCATTCGATGCTCGACAGCGGATAGCCGAGAGACAGCGGCGGCTGCGGCAGCCCATCCGGATGCGGCCCGAACACCGCCGGCCCTGCCTCCGTCGTGCCGAAACCGTTGGACACCGCTGCATTGGGAAACATCCGCTCGACCTGGGAGAACAGGGCGTCGGTGAGCGGCGCAGACCCGATGGACACCTCGCGTACGCAGCTCAGATCCAACGTATCGAGGAGCTCGGTCTCGCGCACCATCATGGCGAACATCGTCGGAATTCCCGAAAGCACCGTGCAGCGCTGCGCCGCCACCGTCTTCAGATAGGTACGCACCTCGAAACGAGGCAGCGAGACGATCGTCATGCGGTTCGCAAGCGCGACACAGGTGAAGAACAGGCCATTCATGTGATAGAGGGGCGCGACGACCAGAGTACGCTCCTGCGGCGTGCTCTCGGTGAGCTCGGCACAGTAGATCGAGAGCGCCCAGAGCTGGCCGGCGTGACTCAGCGGCACGCCCTTCGGCAGGCCCGTGGAGCCGGAGGTGTACAGGATCTCGGCAAGGTCGTGAGCCGCCGGAATGTAAGTCGCGAGCGTCCCCGGATCGAGAAAGTCCGCATAATCCTTGCCTGCCGCCGCATCGAAGGAGACTATGGGCAGGCCCGGCGGGATCTGGCGGGTGCGCTGGGCATCCACGAAGACGAGCTTGATGCCGCTGTCGCGCACGATGTGCGCAATCGTCACGCCGGCCAGCTTGAAATTGACCGGTACCGCGACCGCCCCCATGCGCATGATGCCCAGGTACGTCGCGATGAACTCGAGGCGGTTCTCCGCCAGGATGCCAACACGGTCACCCGTTCGGATGCCCCGCCGCAGGAGTCCGCGGGCAACGGCACAGATCTGCTGGTCCAGCTCCGCCGCGCTGAGCTGCAGCGGCTGATCGGGCCTGCGTAGATCAATGTAGGCGAGACTGTCGCCTAGCGCCGGCAGCCGCAGGATGTCCCCGAGATTGACCAGGCCGGTCATCTCTTCTTCAACCCTTCACAGCTTCAACACTACTTTGCCGAAGACCTCGCGGTCCTCGAGCAACCGCTCACCCTCGGCGGTCCGCTCCAGCGGCAGGATGCGATCGATGACCGGACGCAGGCGGCCAGCGGCCACGAGCCCGAGCAGAGTCCGCAGATCCTCCTTCATCCAGCCATCGGAACCGATGAGCGTCTGCTCGAAGGTCCACCAGTAACGCGCATCGAGCTGCAGATCGAAGCCGGCGGTAGCGCCACAGCACAGGATCCGGCCCCCGAGTTTCACGCATTTCTGAGTCGGCAGAAGCGTGTCCCCGCCGGTGAAGTTGACCGCCACGTCAACCCCACCCGAGCCGGTCACTCGTGGCTTGCCATAAAGTGATTTGATGGCCTCGGTGAAGGGCTGCTCGCGGTAATTGACGACGTGATCGGCGCCGAGCTCGCGAAGCCGCCGCAGCTTGTGGGCACTGCCGGCACAGGCGATCACCTCGGCACCGAGCAACTTCGCAATCTGTACGCAGGCCACCCCCACTCCGCCACTGGCGCCGAGCACCAGCACCCGCTCGCCCGATCGTACCCCTCCTCGCATGACCAGCATCCGGTGTGCAGTTCCGTAGGCCAGCGGGAGGGAGGCTGCCGCCTCGAAGCTGACCTGCCTGGGCAGCTCGATCAGCATCGACTGAGCCACGGCAATCTGCTCGGCCCGGCCACCTGGCAGCGTTTCGCCCAGCATCCCGACGCGGCTGCCGTCACGGAGCACGGGGTCCATGAGCACCCGCTTGCCGACCCAGGCAGGGTCAGCGCCGGGCCCGACCGCGAGCACGGTGCCCGCGATGTCCGAGCCAGCAATTACGGGCAACGTGATACGCACGCCCGGCATGCCACGGCGGGTAAAGATGTCGTGGTAGTTGATCGATGTCGCCGCCACGCACACCAGCGCCTGCATCTCCTCCGGCTGCGGATTCGGCACATCGTTTCGATACTGCAGAGCCTCACGGCCGCCGTGTGCGATCGTCAGCACCGCTCGCATGGTATGGTTCCCGAGCCTCCTGATACCGATCTCAACCGGGCTGTGTGCCGTAGCAACCGCGCCCCACCGCAATCAGTCGTCCGCTTTCATCCTCTACGTCGATGTCCACCACCCCTACGGTGCGCCCACACTTGCGGACATGCGCTCGCGCGATCAGCCCTCCCTTGAGCGCCGGACGCAGATAGTCAACGCGGAAATTGATGGTCGGCACGCCGTGGCCGAGCACTGCAATGAGCGCAAAATCGCCAGCAATATCAATGAGGCTGGCAATCACACCACCATGGTACTGGCCCGTCCCCGGTGAGCGCTCCAGCTGCGCACCGAAACTGCACCGGATCGCCACTGTCTGCGCAGCCGGCTCCAGAGACTCGAGCCGCAGTCCCAGAACGCTGTGAAACGGACTTTCCGCCAGCAACCCCGCGAGCTGCTCGAGGGTCGGCGAGCCGCCCGCTTGGTGGCCCACTCGAGATCCGGTCATATGCTCATGTACGGATGATTGTTGCCTGCGGCGCCCGAGATGGATTAAATCCTAACTGCCGGGCACGAGCCATCCAATCCGAAGCATGAATACTGCGATCGGACGGCCTTGGCAGGGGCACTCCCGTACATTTCCGTGGCGGCGGGCACCCCTGAGGAGCGGGCGTGGCGGCGTTGCCGGGGGGGCAGCGAGACCAAGTGAGCACACCCGAAGACATCGTCCAGGGCATCGATCACCTGATCGTCACCGTTCCGGACCTCGACCGGGCCGAGCGCCTTTGGCAACGGCTCGGGTTCGCCCCCACGGCCCGCGGCTTCCACCGTACAGGCGGAACCGCGAATCACCTGATCATGCTGGACCGGACGTATGTCGAGCTGCTCGGCCAGGCAGACCGCTCGACCACTTCGGCCTACCAGGACATGATCGAGCATCCGGGCCTCTGGGGAGTGGCGCTGCGCGCATCGGCGCAGGCAACCTACCGCCTCTGGAGCGACGCCGGGTTGCCCGTCACACCACCGGCGGATCTGGAGAGAGGCGTGGAGATCGGCGGGCACAACGAGCTGGCCCGCTTCCGGCTGACCATGCTCGAGCGCTCCGCGGAGGTGTCCTTTCTGACGTTCTGCTGCGAGCACCTGACCCCGCAGTTCGTCTGGCATGCACAACTGGCGCCGCATCCCAACGGGGCCCGCGTTCTGCGGGAGCTTGTCGTACTGGTCGAGGATGGCACCACCCGTCAACACGTCGCGCGGCTTGCGGGCCGGCCAATCCCGGAGAGCGCGAGTATTGAGGGGACTTTTGTCCTCGGGGAGGCGCGGATCACGCTTCTGTCCGAGGCGTCCTTCGAGCGGCGATTTGGCGTTTCCGGCCGACGGGCCGGGCGCCGACTGCCGATGCTCGCCGCGTTCGTGCTGGCATCGGATGATCTGAAGCGTGCACGCGAGTTTGCCGAACGCTCGGGCTACCACGTTCGGGGTACGGCCTCGGGCGGTTTTGCTGCACATCTTCCCGACGAAGGAGTGGTGATCGAATGGTCGCCGACACTGTAACCTCCGCCGACCGCATCCGTCGCCGAGGCGCGCAGGAAAGCCCGCCACAGGACGTTCTGGTTGCCCGCCAGCCTATCGTCGGGATGCTGCAGGACGACGCGGAGAGGATCCTCGGTGAAATGCTCAGCGGCGGGCCGCCGCCGTCCGCGGTCGATGTGGTCCCACCGGCGCGCTGGAGCGCCGCGAGCGTGCGTCACTACCTTCACGTGGCAGAGGGCGAGGGTTACTGGGACTTCTACAAGCCATGGACTGCACTCATGCTGTCCGTGACTGATGCGATATATCGCAGCGATACGTGGGTGCGCGTCGAAGGCACCGACTATTTCAAGCTGCGGGTGCTACTGTCCGGGACGCTCCGTGCGCGCTCGGGCGAGGTGATTGCCAGAGCGCCCGAGGCCTTGCTGTACGTCTCACCGGGGGCGAGCCGTGAGGGGTACTACATCGCGGCCACGGAGCCCGTCCGGATGGTCGTTCTGCACTGCCGCCCCAACCTGCTGAGCCGGGTCCTGGGTCTGGAGCTGAGCGACATCCCGCCGCCGCTCAATGCGCTGTTCATGCCCGGAAGAGGTGCTGCGCACCAACGCCTGACCTCGAGTCCCGAAATGATCCACGTCGCCGCGCGCATCGTGCAGTCGCGTCCTGAGCTGTCGCGCGCGCTCAGGGATCGTCATCTGCAGACACTGAGCATCGAGTTGCTGCTGCAGGTGCTCGGTGTGCTCGAGAACCGGTCGCTCGTGCCCGGGCCTCAGGGGGCCAGCGCGCGGGATATGGCGCGCATCTACGAGGCGCGTGACTATCTTTCGCAGCACTACGCAAATCCGCCCAACATCCCGCAGCTCGCCCGCATGATCGGCCTCAATCGGACCAAGCTGAAGGAAAGCTTCCGGGACACTCTGGGGTTTACGATCTACGAGTACATCGTGCGCCGGCGCATGGAGCGCGCAGCCGAAATGCTCGTGACGGGGGACTATGGAGTCGCCCAGGTCGCCTATGCGGTCGGATATGAGTATCCGGCCAACTTCACCGCGGCGTTCAAGCGACACTTCGGCCAGCTGCCTCACACCTGGAAGCGCCAGCACCTCGGACACTGAAGGGCAAGGCATACCGGACCCGCACCCCTTGAGGCGTGCCCATCCCGCGGTCGTACTGGCTTGCCGGACCTGAAGGTCTGCACATCGGCCGGGGCCTGTGGGCGATTACCGAACAATGCCTGCGGACAGGCCGGCCGGGCCCAGCGTCCGGCACCATGCTTTTCCCGTCGAATCGCATGCTTCGTTCCGCTTCGAACTCCCTAACATCAACTCATCTTGCCGCTTGAGCGCGTGCGAGCGCGGCGCGGCGCATGACGATGCGGCGGGGGGAGTCGGTGGAGCAAGCTCGATCTGTCCTGTCGATCGCGATCGCCTTGACGATCGGTGCCGCGTCATTGGCCGCTGCGCCGGCCCCGGCGCAGACGGGCGCGCCTGCGGCCGGCACGGCGGCCGACAGCGAGGGACTGCAGGAAGTCGTCGTCTCGGCGACCAAGCGCAGCGAAGATGCGCAGAACGTCGGCCTCAGCCTCACCGCGCTGACGGCGACCCAACTCGAGTCGAAGGGAGTGGAGCAGTTCTTCGACTACGGCACGGCGATCCCTAACCTGTCCTTCGGAATAGGTGCCGCGGACGGCTCGCTCGCAGCTCGCGGCATCGCGTTGCGGGGCATTGAGGGCGCGAATACCACGGGGTTCTACATCGACGATACGCCCGTGCTGGAAACCCTTGACCCGCACATAGTGGACGTAGCACGGATCGAGGTCCTGCGCGGGCCGCAGGGCACGCTCTACGGCGCCGAGTCAATGGGCGGAACGGTCAGGATCATCACTGCGCAACCGGATGCAGGCGCATTCAATGGACAGGTGCACGTCGGCGGCTCGGACACCCAGCATGGTTCCTGGAACCAGCTCGTCGAAGGGGATGTCAACGTGCCGATCGTCAGCCATGTACTGGCATTGCGGGCAAGCGCGTTCTATCAGTTCGACGATGGCTACTTCGACAAGGCGATCGGCCCCGGGACTGCGCCGCCCACGGCCGTGCTGCACGATGTCGGTAGCATGAAGTATTACGGCGGACAGATCGCTGTGAAGTTCGAGCCGGTGGAGGGGCTCGCCCTCACCCCACGGATCATGTATCAGCGGACCGACCAGGACGGCGCCCCTTACGCGCGCGACTTTGCCAGCAACCTGCTGCAGCAGGAGGTTTTCAACATCGGGGAAGGCGGCACGGACAGCTGGTGGCTGGCGAGCTTCACTGTGAACTACACGCTGCCGCTCGGGTCGTTCGTCTCCTCCACCGCATACTTCAAGCGCAACACGTTCGAGACCGAGGACGATACCGATGTGCTGCAACAGGATCTCGGGCTGCCGGCCCCCATCCCGAGCCCGATCACCCGCGAGATCGATCTGCGGCGCTTTGCGCAGGAGCTGCGTTTCGCCTCGACATTCCCGGGGCCCTTCCAGCTGATCCTCGGCGGCTTCTATTCCGGCAGCACCCGGCCCCGCGATTACGAATGGACGGGTGTGGGACTCGGAGCCGCGACCGGCACGCCGAGCGACCTGGCCCTCGCCTTCATAGATTCCCGTCACGCAGGCGAGTACGCCGTATTCGGGGACGCCTCGTACGACATCCTGAGCAATCTGAAGGCGACCCTCGGGATCCGCTGGTTCCGCGATACCGCGACATTCAACCAGTTCACGAATGGTCTGTTCTTCGGCGGTGCGCCGCAGACCTACGTGTCGGCCCCCACGAGCGAGAAGGGATTCACGCCCAAGTACCTGCTCGAGTATCAGCTCACGCCGCAGCTGCTCACCTACGCGAGCGCCGCCAAGGGCTTTCGCGAGGGCGGAAATAACATCGCGCTGCCGGCCGGCCCGCCGCCGACCGGCTGCGATGCCGACCTGGCCAATATCGGCGTGACGGCGGCGGATATCACCACCTTCAAGTCCGATAGCCTGTGGAATTACGAGGTTGGATTCAAATCCACCTTTCTCGAGCGCCGGTTCACCCTCAACGCTTCCGGATTCGTGATCAACTGGGAGAAGATCCAGCAGCTGGTCTCCCTGCCGCAGTGCGGCTATGGATTCACCGGCAACTCCGGTGCCGCCCGCAGCACGGGCTTCGAGCTTGAATTGAGCGGCCGGCCGATCCCCGAGCTCACCCTGGGCCTGGGACTGGGATACGACGATGCGAACATCACCGAGCAGGGACTGGACAGCCCGCAGAAGGTGGGCGCCCCCGTCTATCAGGTTCCCGGCATCACCATCGCCAGCAATGCCGAGTACGAGCGCCGTGTGACCGGCAACTGGTCCGGCTTCGGTCGCTTCGACTTCAGCCACAGCGGTGGGAGCTTTTCGGCGAACAACGCTCAGCTCAATCCGCTATACCGCCCGGCGTACAGCCTGGTTGACCTGCGAGTCGGCTTGCGCAACGAGCGCTACGAGATCGCGGCCTTCGTCAAGAATCTCACCAATGAGCGGGCCAATCTGGGAGACGCCATCCTGATCGGGGCACAGATTCCGGGCCAGCCGCGCTTCGTGATCAGTCGTCCGCGCACCGCCGGCATCGAGGCCAGGATGAAGTTCGACTGAGGTTGGCGAGACCGGTCGGCCGAGCGCGCCGAAGCCACAGGGAGAGGTCGATGAAAAACACCCACACGCTGCGCCCTCTGACATGCGGCTGGAGGCTCGCGGCCCTCGGATGCCTGATCTCGCTCTGCGTGCCCGGCATGGCCAGCGCCGTGGACGTGGCTCTCCATGCCTTCACCAACGCGGTCCTCATTGACGGCACTGGAGCGCCCGCCGTCGAGCATGCCACCGTCGTGATTCGCGGCGAGAAGATCGAGGCCGCCGGTCCCTCCTCCTCCATTCAGGTCCCTCGCGGCGCCGGCACAACCGACCTGCATGGAAAAGTACTGATGCCTGGTCTCGCCGACATGCACGTCCACCTGGTCGGTGGGTGGGATGGCCACGCCACCGACATGCTTGGATACCGGCGGTACCTGAATGCTCTGTTGTATGCCGGCGTAACCACCGTGCTGGACACCGGCAACGTCCAGCCGTACATCGTGCAGATGCGCGCCGAGGTCGCGGCAGGCCGTCTGCCGGGTCCCCGGATCTATTGTGTGGGGCCACTGGTCGATGGGGCGGACCCGGTGTGGCCTCCGCTGTCCTACTCGGTTCCCTCGGTTGAACAGGTTCCCGCGGTGGTCGCCGCACTCAAGCGGGATCGCGTGGACCTGATCAAGGGCTACGTAGGACTGTCGCATGCGGTGCTGGAGCGACTGGTCGAGGAGGGACGCAAGGTCTCGTTGCGCGTGATCGTTGACCAGTGGCAGCGAAATGGGTCGCGCGATCTGGTCGATGACGGCATTTATGGCTTCGCACACCTGCCGACGCGGGCGCTGACAGCCGACGATGTCCAGTACATGAAGGCGCACCAGACCGTCTTCATCTCCACACTGATCGTCTACGAGAGCTTCACGCG
>DASTDD010000146.1:0-15358 GCA_035710545.1 Steroidobacteraceae bacterium | reverse complement strand
CGAGTGGTGCGCCACACGAGGGGATCGTTCCCGGTGGCAGACTCTGCACGTACAGGTGGCGCCCGGCCACGCCTATGGCGGCCAGAGCGGCCGCCGCAATCAGCACCGCGTAGACAATGGAGCCCCAGCGGCGCGGGTTGTGCACGCCGGCGATCAGGAACACGACTCCGAGCGCGGCAATCGCTATTCGCTGGAAGATACACAGCGGGCACGGCTCGAGCCCCTGGTGGTACTGCGCGAAGTAGGCATACGCGAGCATGGCCACGCAGGCGAGGAAGCCCGTGAAATTCAATAGGCGGCGATTAGCTTGAACCATGAAAGGATGGAGTCTACCCGACGGCGTCCCGCCGCGCCGGGACGGCGCGAGCCGCAGTGATCCACCTCAGGCGCTGGCGCCGGGTCTGTGCTCTCGCAACTCGCGCTCGACGTCATCCAGGGACGTATGGCGAATGTCCTTGCCATGAACCATGTAAATGACGTACTCGCTGATGTTCTTGGCGTGATCACCGATTCGCTCCAGTGCGCGCACCACCCACATGACATCCAGCGCGCGCCGGATGGTACGAGGGTCCTCCATCATGAAGGTGATCGCCTGGCGCTGAATCGACTCGTATTCCTCATCCACCAGCCGGTCCTGCCGGGCCACGCGCAGCGCCGATTCCACGTCCATGCGCGCGAACGCGTCCAGAGCGTCGTGGACCATGTCGGACACGACGCGCCCGAGGTGCTTGATCTCCCGGTACTTGTCGGCCGGCCGCTCCATCGTCGCGAGCCGCGAGGCGATGTAGCCAATCTTCTCGCCCTCATCGCCGATGCGCTCGAGGTCGGTGATGGTCTTGATGATCGCCACGATGACGCGCAGATCGCCTGCAGCCGGCGCCCGGGTCGCAAGGATGCGGCTGCATTCCTCGTCGATGGCGACCTCCATGTTGTTCACCTGGAAGTCATCCATGGCCACTGACTCACCGAGGGTGCTGTCACCCTCGACCAGGGCCGTCACGGCCTTGTGCAGCTGCTGCTCGACGAAGCCGCCCATCCCGAGCACCTTGCTGCGGACGCGCTCGAGATCTTCGTTGAAGCGACGCGAGATGTGATGACTGAGATCGGCGGTTTCCATCAGTTGGCATCTCCGGCGCCGCTGGGCTCACCGCGCGCCGTATTGCCCACGATCATAGCTGAACCGCGGGCCGCGAGCGCTGTCCGTGCGGCCGCCGGGATCGGCTCGAGCCCTGCGAAGAACTGGCTGGTCGCCGCAGACCAGGTGAAGGCCCGTGCACGCTCCGCACAGACCTGACGATCCAGACGCAGGGCGCCCTGGATGGCCGTCTCGAGTTGCTCGCTGAGCACACCGGTCACGCCCGGCTCGATCACATCGACGGGGCCGGGCACAGGGAACGCCGCCACCGGAGCACCGCAGGCGAGCGCCTCGATCATCGCCAGCCCGAACGTATCGGTGAGACTCGGGAATACGAACACGTCCGCGCTGCTCAGCATCGCCGCCAGCTCGTCGCCGAATCGATAGCCGCTGAACAGGGCATCCGGATACCGCTCGATCAACTCCGCCCGCTGCGGGCCGTTGCCGATGACCAGCTTGGTGCCCGGCAGCCGCAGCCGCAGGAACGCCTCGATGTTCTTCTCGACCGCCAGGCGGCCCATGTAAGCCATGATCGGACGCGGCCGCCCGGCCAGCTCCGACGGGACCGCGGACAGGGGCCGAAAGCGCTCGAGATTCACGCCCCGCCGCCAGAGGTGCAGACGCGCGAATCCCTTGCCGCGGAGCTCGGTGCGCAGGCTCTGGCTGGCCACGAAGGTCCGCGCCGCGGCGTTGTGGAACCTCCGCAGCCACGCATAGCTGAGTCCGATCGGAATCGGCCAGCGCGCATGCAGGTATTCGGGATACCGTGTGTGGTAGGAAGTGGTGAATGGAATGGCGTGGCGGCGGCAGAAACGCCGCATGGACAGCCCGATGGGACCCTCGGTCGCGATATGGATGGCGTGCGGGCGGAAGGCTGCCATCTCGCGGCCAATGTGCCGCCCGGGAGCGATCGCAAGCCGGATCTCGGGGTAGCTGGGAGCCGGGATGCTCGGCAGTCCCTGCGGCGAGATCACGCGCACATCGTGCCCAAGCTCGCCGAGGGTGTCGATGGTGGCCTTCAGCGTGGTCACCACTCCATTGGTCTGCGGCTCCCAGGCATCGGTGGCGATCGCGATCTTCAAGCAGCATCCGCAACCAGCTGCGTCGTCGGGCGACGCGCCGGAGACAGACCATCGGGCCAGCGGAGCAGCTGCAGCTCGCCCTCCAGAGTTTCGATCAGCGCAGAACAGGATTCGACCCAGTCACCAGTGTTGCAGTAGACGGTTCCGTCGATCTCACGCAGGTTGGCCCGATGGATATGTCCGCAGATGATGCCGTCATAGCCTTCCGCGCTGGCATGCGCCACGGCGACCCGCTCGTAGCGCTCGATGTAGCGCAGGCTCGGACCGATCCCGAGCTTGATCCGCTCCGCCAGCGGCCAGTACGGCTTACCGAGCACCCGGCGGAGGTTGTTCACACCGTGGCTCAATGCGACCGTCACGTAATAAAGCGCGTCGCCGAGCCTCGTGAGCCACGGAGCGCAAGGAACGATCCCGTCGAAGCGGTCGCCATGGGTGACCAGCAGCCTCTGGCCGCGCGCCGTCCTGTGGACCCATTCCCGGTGCACTTCGAGCTGTCCATTGAGCACCTCGGCGAACATGGCGAGGCTGGCGTCGTGATTTCCGGGGATGAACAGCAGCCGCGTGCCCGCCCTGCGGCGGGCCAGCAGCAGCCGCACGATGTTGGTGTGCCCGGCGCTCCAGAAGAAACTCTGCCCGAGGCTCAGCGCGTCAATGATGTCCCCGACCAGCACGATCTGCCGGGCCTCGATGCCTTGCAGAAAATCAGCCAGCTCGCGGACTCGGGCACGGCGATAACCCAGGTGGATATCGGACAGGAACAGGGTGTGGACTTTCGCCAGGCGTCGCTGCTGCACCGGGGTAGCCTGCTGGGCCGGCATGTCGGTTCCATGACAACCGCACGAAATATTTCTTACCCATGAGGGGCTTGCAGCGGAAAGCTAGACGGCAGCGCTCTGGACGTGGTCCATCTGGTGCACTCGCGAGGCGGGAAAGTGGCAGATGAACTCGCTGCCGGCGCCCAGGGTGCTGCGCACGTCCAGTGAAGCGCCGTGACGTTGCAATACGTGCTTGACGATGGCCAGACCCAGGCCCGACCCCCCTGTCGCGCGCGAGCGCCCGGCATCGACCCGGTAAAAGCGCTCGGTCAGACGGGGTATGTGCTCCGGCGGAATGCCGATGCCCGTGTCCTTCACGGAAAAGTGGCCACCGTCCTCATCGACCCACCAGCGCATCTCGATCGAGCCGTCCGCGGGCGTGTACTTGGCCGCGTTGTCCACGATGTTGGAAAAAGCCGAGTGGATCTCCGGCTCGTCGCCGAGCAGTTGCGCATCCGAGTCGATCCTGACGCGCACGTCGCGCGGATGGACCGCGCGGGCGAGCACGTCCTTGCGCAGGATGGAGAGCAACGCGGCGACGTCCATCGGCTCGCCGCCGACCATTTCGTCGGTCTCCTCCAGGCGCGAGAGCGCCAGCAGATCGCGGATGATGCTGGTCATGCGCTCAGCCTGGCGGCGCATCTCCGCGACCGGCCCCTGCAGGTCGCCGTCGAGCGCCGGATCCTGACTCAATGTCTCGAGGTATCCGGAGATGACGGTCAGAGGCGAACGCAGCTCGTGTGAGGCGTTGGCCACGAAATCCTTGCGCATGGCCTCGAGGCGCATTTGCCGCGAGACATCGCTCACCAGCAGAAGCTGCTGCCCTTCTCCATAAGGCACGACCTGCAGCGACAGGTGGCAATCCTCTCCGGCGGTCGTGCGGATCACGACTGGATTGGAGAAATCGTTGACCGCCAGGTAGCGCGCGAACTGCGGTTGCCGCAGAAGGTTTTCGATGCGCAGCCCGAGATCGCCGGTCCGCCGCAGATCGAGCAGCCGCGCGGCCGTGCGATTGAACCAGGTGATCTCACGCTGGGCGTTCAGTATGACCACCCCGTTGGGCAACGCCGCGGTGGAGCGATGCAGTTGCCGCATGAGCTGCACGAAACGCTGTTTGTGGAAACGCTTGCGCCGGTGCAGGCGCACGATCTGCGCGATGATCTCGCCGAAGACGCCGCCCACATCGGGCGGATCGGCGTAACTGCGATGTCGCAGCCACCATTCCAGGCGGAACAGGTTGGCCAGCTGCCATCCCAAGTGCAGCGCCAGGGCGCAGCCGAGGCCTACCCAGACACTGCCAAACAGCCAGCCCAGCAGCAGACCGACGAGCACGGTCGCCACCATGCGACCCGCTGCAAACCACCACGCCTGGGTTGCCGGCTGCATGGCCTACCTCAACCGTCGATGACCGGCCTGAACGCGGTCGCGGCTCAGACTAAAGCATGCGGGCCGAGAACCGGTAACCGGATCCGCGGACGGTCTGTACGAACCGATCGTAGCCGAACTCCTCCAGAGCCTTGCGAAGCCTGCGGATGTGCACGTCGATCGTACGTTCCTCGACGTAAACATTGCCACCCCAGATCCGATCCAGCAGCTGATCCCTCGTATAGACCCGCTCAGGGTGGGTCATGAAGAACTCCAGCATGCGGTACTCGGTGGGCCCGAGCGCGACCGTCCGATCCTCGACCATGACGCGGTGACTCGCCTGATCCAGCGCCAGGCCCTCGAACTCGATCACCTCGTCCGCACCGTTGCCTGTCGTCCGGCGCAGCACCGCGTTGATTCGCGCCAGCAGCTCGCGCGGCGAGAAAGGCTTGGTTACATAGTCGTCGGCGCCTCCCTCGAGGCCGGCTACCTTGTCCCCTTCCTCCGCCCGCGCGGTCAGCATGATGACCGGCAGCTCGCGCGTCTCACGGTCGCGCTTGAGGGCGCGCGTCAGCTCCAGGCCGCTCATGTCCGGCAGCATCCAGTCGATGAGGATCAGGTCGGGCCGCTGATCGGCAAGCGCGGCCCGGGCGGCTCGGCAATCCTCGGCCTCGCGCACCTCGAAACCAGCACGCTTGAGTCCGAAGGCGATCATCTCGCGGATCGGACGTTCGTCCTCGACGATCAGAACCTGTTTTGCGGGCATGTGTGACAGTTTTTCGAACGCCGCTATTACAGAGGGCCTATGTTGCAGATTCATGACATTCCGGGAACCGGCCATTCAGGCTCCTGACTTGGCCACCGCTACCTCGTCGCGGAGATAAACCGGCAACGCCGCCTCAGGAGGCAGCAGGCGGCCTGCCTGTAGCTCAGCCTTGGCCAGGGGCAGCATGTCCGCGGCCGAAGGCAGTCGGGCATCGTCGAGCCCAGCCAGTCGCGGCAACCACCTCGAGCGCAGGTCGGGATAAGCGGCAAAACCCCGCCCCGCACCGAATAGAGGCTGGGCGGTCCCGAGAGCATCAGCGGCTGCGCCAGCGGCTGCGAGAGCATCAGCGGCTGCGCGAGCATCAGCGGTTGCGCCAGCATCGGCGGCCGCGCGAGCATCAGCGGCTGCGCGCGCATCAGCGGCCGCGCGAGCATCGGCGGCTCCGGCGTGAGCTCCGCCCCACTGCGGGGGCAGCTCAACGCGGTCTGGCGGTCCGACGTGCTCGCCCGCAACGCCATGCATGAGTCCGTCGGCACCCCTCTCGAAGCACGACCAATAAACCTCCTGCATGCGGGCGTCATTGCACACGAGGACGCGGGCGGCGGCGGCATTCCCCAGCACGCCCTGCGCAACCGCGCGCAGATCGGACACTGCGATGACTCCCAGGCCGGCACCGAACGCGAGCCCCTGCGCCACGCTCGCCGCCAACCGCACACCGGTAAACGAGCCTGGCCCGCGTCCGAACGCAATGGCATCCAGCATCGGCAGCGTCGTACCCGCTTCGCGCAGCAGCTCATCCACCATCGACAGAATGATCTCGGCATGGCCTTTGCGCAGCTCCGTGTCGCGTCGCAGAACAGAGCCGTCCAGCAGAAGCGCGCAAGAGCAGGCCTCGGTGGCGGTATCGAGTGCGAGGATCCTCATTCACCTCAACTCGTCGGCTCGTAAACAACGGTGTGGCCGTCATGGCTCCGGCCCGGGCCCGACTCGACTCCAGGGGCGGGCCGCGGAGCGTGACGGGCGAGAAAGCTCAGCACCTGCTCGCGATCCCGGGTCACGGGCATCACGGGCAGCGCTGCAACAAACACACGGCCGTAGCCGCGGCCAGCCATGCGCGGGTCACAGATCACGACCGCACCGAAGTCCTCCTCGCTGCGGATGAGTCGCCCCACACCTTGTTTGAGAGCGAGCGCCGCCTCGGGCAGCTGGTAGTCACGGAATGCGTTGCCGCCCGTGGCCTGCAGATGATCGATGCGGGCTCGCACCAGCGGATCGTCCGGGGAAGCGAACGGAAGCTTCTCGATGATCACCAGGCGCAGCGCCTGCCCCTTGACGTCCACGCCTTCCCAGAAGCTCGTCGTGCCCAGAAGTACCGCATTGCCGTCCTCGCGAAAATCCTGCAGCAGCCGTTCGCGTGGGGCCTCTCCTTGGACGAACAGCCGGAAGGGCATCGCGTCGGACCACTTCTCGCGCAGCAGGGCGGCGCCGTGAGACAACGCACGGTGGCTCGTGAAAAGGACGAAAGCGCCGCCACGCGCCGCCTCGATCAATCCCACCGCCGTCTCGATCACCGCGGCCAGGTACCCCGCGCTCGCCGGCTCAGGCATGCGGGGCGGCAGATACAACATGGACTGTCGCTCGAAGTCGAAGGGACTGTCGATCTTGAGCGTCTCGATGTCATCGAGCCCAAGACGTCCGGTGAAATGGCTGAAGTCCTCGCCGACGGAGAGCGTCGCCGACGTGAAGATCCATGCGCAAGCATGCGCCTCCAGGAGGCTCTGGAACCGCCCGGAAATGTCGAACGGCATGAGACTCAGCGCGAAGCCGCGCGGCAAGGTCTCTGCGGCCCGCGCCCCCTCCAGATCGCCAATCGCCGCAATCCGCTCGAGGCTCGCGAAAAGGTCACCGGCACGCTCCGCCAGTGTCGTGAGCGTGCTCTCCTCGCCGAACGACTCCAGTGTGGATTGCAATTCCTGCAGGGCATCGGCGAGACCGCCGACGCAACGCCCGATGGCTGCATCGGACTCTGTCCATGAGGTGCGCCCCGGTCGTTGCGGCAGGCTGGCGCTGACCCCCTGCACCGCCTCTTCCACACCCTGCACTGCGGCCTGCAAACTCGCGGCGGCGCCACGGCGCCCGGCATCACCGGCGGCATCCAGGGAGGTCATCCCGCTGCGAACCTCCTTCAGCAGCGTCTCGATGCGGCGGCTGCCGACGTGCGCGCCGAAGAATTGAGTGGCGAGATCCGGGATCTGATGAGCCTCGTCGAGGATCACCGCATCGGCGGCTCCCAGTATGTCGCCGAACCCATCCTCCTTGAGCGCCAGATCTGCCAGCAGCAGATGATGATTGACGACGACGATGTCGGCTTCGAGCGCTTCCCGGCGCGCGGCCACCAGGTGACAACCAGCGAACTCCGGGCAGGGTCTCCCCAGACAGTTCTCGCGAGAGGAGGTCACCTGGGACCAGACCGGATGCGAATCGGACAGACCTCTCACCTCGGAAAGATCCCCGGAACGCGTCGTCCGCGCCCAGTTTCGGATCCTCGCCAGCAGAGCGCCCGCGGATCCGTCGACCGATCTGCTCTGCCCGCGGACGTCGCTGTCCGTATCAACTCCCAGGCTGAGCTGTTCGACCTCGGTCACACTGCCGGCTCCGTTGAGCCGATAACGGCATAGGTAGTTGCTGCGTCCTTTCAGAAGGGCTACCCGTGCGGGTCGTCCGAGCGCGGCAGCCACCAGCGGCAGATCCTTCGAGAACAGCTGATCCTGCAGCGTGCGGGTGCCGGTCGAAATCAGGACCCGGCGTCCGGACAACAATGCGGGCACGAGATATGCGAAGGTTTTGCCCGTGCCTGTGCCGGCCTCCACTGCCAATGTCTCGCGGCTGTCCAGGGCGGCTGCCACGCGCTTGGCCATCAGCAGCTGCTGGCGCCGCACCCTGAAGTCCCCCAGCGCGCGCTGCAGCGGCCCGTCGCGGCCGAATATGTCCTCAAGCTCCAGCATTGACGACGGACGCTATCCTGGCCTCCGGGCGGCTGTCGAGGCGCGGCCGCCCCATGAAACCGGAACAAAGGGCCCGCCGTGCAGGGTAATGGAACAAAATCCGGCGTATTGTCCTATATGTGGGGGGCTTTCCCCCGGGCCGGCTATAATTTCGATGCTTGGCTCGATCCCCGGCACCGGCCGGGCGGTACGCGCCCCGAGCGGCCCCGATGAAGGCCGCGCAGCCTTTCAAAAACAGAGGAACCCTGGATGGCCACCGCTGCACACCTGCTGACACCGCTTTCCCAGCTCAGCCCAGGCGTGGCCGACTGGGTAAATTCGGTATGCGAGCTCACTCAGCCGCGTGCCGTTCACTGGTGTGAAGGCTCGGAGGGGGAATCCCGCGAGCTGACGGCGAGGCTGGTGCGTGAGGGAGAGCTGATCACCCTGAACTCACAGACCTTCCCGGGGTGCCACCTGTCCCGCTCGAATCCGGCCGACGTGGCGCGGGTGGAGCACTTGACGTTCATCTGCACGCCGAATCGCGAGGACGCCGGCCCGAACAACAACTGGATGGATCCCGGGCAAGCTCACGCGAAGATGCGCGACCTGTTCCGCGGCTGCATGCGGAATCGCACGCTGTACGTCGTGCCGTACTGCATGGGGCCGATCGACTCGCCGCTGTCGCGATGCGGGGTCGAGATCACGGACAGCCCGTACGTCGTGCTCAACATGGCCATCATGACCCGCATGGGCCGGCCGGCGCTCGAGCGCATTGCGCGCGAGGGCACGTTCGTGCGCGGATTGCATTCGATCGGGGAGCTCGACCCGGAACGGCGCTTCATCATGCATTTCCCCGCCGAGCTGAGCATCGAGAGCTTCGGCTCGGGGTATGGCGGCAACGCCCTGTTGGGCAAGAAGTGCCATGCGCTGCGCATCGCCAGCTGGCAGGCGCGCAGCGAAGGCTGGCTCGCCGAGCACATGCTGATTGTTGGACTGCAGAACCCGCGAGGCGAGACTCATTATCTGGCCTGTGCCTTCCCCTCGGCCTGCGGCAAGACCAATCTGGCGATGCTGATTCCGCCGGACTCGATGCCGGGGTGGCGTGCTTTCACGGTTGGCGATGACATCGCGTGGCTGCATCCCGGCCCGGACGGGCGCCTCTGGGCAATCAATCCGGAGTCCGGCTATTTCGGGGTCGTGCCGGGCACCAACCCGCATACGAACCGCAACGCATACGAGATGATCCGGCGGGACACCCTTTTCACCAACGTGGCATTGACGCAGAACAACGAGCCGTGGTGGGAAGGCCTTGATTCGGGCAAGCCGGTGATCGACTGGCAGGGTCGGCCGTATGACCCGGCCCGGGGCCCGGCTGCTCATCCCAATTCACGCTTCACGGTCTCGGCGAAGCGCAATCCGAGCTACTCCCCCAAGGCTGAGGACCCGCGAGGGGTTCCCATCACGGCGCTGATCTTCGGCGGCCGCCGGCGCGAGGTGGCGCCGCTCGTCTACGAAGCCCGCAACTGGAAACACGGTGTGCTGGTCGGGGCATCGGTTGCCTCCGAGACCACCGCGGCGATGGTCGGGCAGGTCGGTGTGGTCCGCCGCGATCCCATGGCCATGAAGCCGTTCTGCGGCTACAACTTCGGCGATTACTGGCGCCACTGGCTGCAGGTCGGTGCGCGTCTGTCGCGGCCGCCCGGGATCTATCACGTCAACTGGTTCCGGCGCGATGCGCAGGGGAAATTCCTGTGGCCGGGCTATGGCCAGAATCTGCGCGTGCTCGAGTGGGTTCTGAATCGCTGCGCTGGGGGGGTCGGCGCGGAAGACACCGCCATCGGCCGCTTGCCACGGCCTCAGGACCTCAATACACGCGGCCTGGACGTCAGTCAGGATGCCATCCGGGCGCTGCTTGCGGTTGATCCGGCTCTGTGGCGCAAGGAGGTCGGCGAGATCCGGACCTACCTGCAGCAGTATGGCTCGCGCCTGCCGCAGGAGTTGGTGCAGGAGCTGCAGGTCACCGAATCGGGCCTGGGCTGAACGACGGGCCGCCCGGCCCGGCCGGCAGCGCGAAGACTTCGGTGCGGAGCAGCGGCTCAGCTCTCCTCGCAGGCGAAGTGCAGCGTCTGCGGAGAATCCAGCTCGGGCAGGCGTCCGAGTCCGATCATGCCCTCCCCCTTGATCTGCAGGCTGTCACGCCGGACGAAGGACTCCTCCCCATCGTTGGCCTGCACGAACGTGCCGTTGGTGCTCTGATCGATCAGCACGAACTTGCTGCGGTTGATCTCGATGCGCGCATGCAGCCTGGAAATCAGGTTTCCCTTGATCACGACATCGTTGTCTTCGGCCCGTCCGATCGTGATGCTCGAGTGCTGCTCATCCAGGGTCAGCTCGCGGTCCTGGCAGCGCAACCGCAGACGCATCAGACGCACGGGTCGTGAGTTCATCGCGATGGCGGGCACCATGCTCGTCACGTCCTCGGACTGCCACAGCACCTCGTAGAGCGTCACCTCGTTCCCCTGCCCCTTGAGCGTGGCGACGTCGATCTGGCGGCAGGCAGCGCGCCACTCCGGTGACAGCTTGTCCACCGTGGCCGCCGTGGTGATGATCTGGCCGGCCTTGGCCTGGCTGGTCATGCGGTTGGCTGTGTGGACCGTGGCGCCGAACACATCCCGCGCCTCCAGAACGACGGGCCCGAAGTGGCAACCGATGCGGATCGCCACGGTCTGGTTGTCGACCTTCAGTTGCGCATGAGTGGAAATCTGCTGCTGCATCTGTGCAGCCGCGTTCAAGGCTTCGTCTGCGCTCGGAAAGGTCGACATCACCTCGTCGCCCATCGTCTTGATGACGGTGCCCTGGTGCTGCTCCGTGGCGCTGCGCATCACGTCGATGCAGATCGCGACCATGTCGCGCGCGCGGAGGTCGCCCATCTGCTCGTAAAGCCGGGTGGACCCTACGACGTCGGCAAACAGAATGGCGAGTTCGATATCCTTTCCCATGCAATGCCGGCAGACCCCGCTCCGCGCCGGGTGCAAACTCCTCGCTGTCTCAATACATTACGAGCGATTATACGCGAGCGCTCTACAGCCGCTAGCAACGCGGGACATCCCCCGGGGGACGTCGCCGCGATCAGACACATCGTACGGATTTCAGGCCCGGTCGGCCAAGGTCTCTGGAGCTGCCGGGTCGGCCACCATCCCTGCGGCGTGCCTCAGTACCTCAGCCCCGGCTCCCGCAGCGCGCGAGCCCTCGCTCAGCACTCGCCTGAACTCGCGTGCACCGGGTTGGCCGCCATACAAACCCAGCATGTGACGGGTGATCGAGGCCAGGCGCTCGCCCCGCGCCAGCTCGCGCTCGACATACCGAGTCATGCGCTCCAGGAGGAACGCGCGGGAAGCCGGCAGTCGGGCCGCTTCCCCAGGAAAGAGGGCCGCGTGCAGCTCCCTGAGTACGAAGGGGCGGTGGTAGGCCTCGCGGCCCAACATCACCCCGTCGCACCAGCCCAGCATCGCGATCGCCGCGGGAGACTCCCGGATGCCTCCGTTCACTACCAGCGGCAGCTCGGGGAATGACTCCCGGATGCGGCGGACCACGTCATAGCGCAGAGGTGGAACTTCCCGGTTGTCCTTGGGGGACAGGCCGCCCAGCATGGCTTTGCGGGCATGGATGATCGCCACTGCACAGCCTGCCTGGCGGACCTTGCGCACGAATGCCTGGAGCGCCTCGAAATCCTCTTCATCGAAGCGGGCAATTGCTTCCCTCCTCTCTCCTGCGCGCGTGTTGACTACTCCAACGCGCATCTTGACCGTCACGGGCACCCTGGCCGCCGCGCGCATCTGCGCCACGCATTCTGCCACCCGGTCGGGCTCGCGCATCAGGCACGCGCCGAACGCACCGCTTGCCACGCGATCGCTCGGGCAGCCGCAATTGAGGTTGATCTCGTCGTATCCGGCTTCCTCGCCGGCCCGCGCCGCCCTCGCCAGCTCCTGCGGCTCGCTGCCGCCGAGTTGCAACGCCAGCGGGCGTTCTTCGGGGTCGTAGGCGAGCAAGCGATCCCGATCACCGCGGAGTATCGCCGCGGAGGTGATCATCTCCGTGTATAGCAGCGTGCGCGGACTGAACCCGCGCAGGAAGTAGCGGCAGTGGCGGTCGGTCCAGTCCATCATGGGCGCAACCGACACCTTTCTACAGATCGATTCCTTTGGTCTGTTGTCCATTCCCAGCGGCCGTGCACTCGTAAGAACTCACGACGGAGTCTACCGTACTGGCTCGCACAATCAGTCCGTCGCGGGATGGTCGGCGTCGCAGGCTTTGGGCATCATCAGACCGTGACAAACGAGCTCGAGACAGCCGTCCGGCGCCTCTGCCTCGCCTTTCCCGAGGCGGAGGAGTTTCGCTCACACGGGTCTGCGAATTTCCGGATCCGGGGCGGCAAGACCTTTGCAACCTATGTGGTCAACCACCACGGGGACGATCGCATCGCCTTGTGGTTGCCCGCTCCCGCAGGTCTGCAGGAAATGTACGTCACGGAGGAGCCCCGGCACTTCTTCGTGCCGCCTTATGTCGGGCCACGTGGCTGGCTCGGGGTCCGCCTCGATCGCCGACTACCCTGGAAGCGTGTTTGCCAGCTGGCCCGCAATGCGTACGAGCATGTCGCGCCTCCTCGACTGTCCGCCTCAATCGGGCGAACCGCAACAGTTCCTGCTCCACGACTGCGGATCACCGCTGCGGATCTCGATCCCTCCAGAACGCCCCGCGGTAAAAAGATCTTGGCCTGCATGCGCAAGATCTGTCTTGCGTTGCCTGAGACTCACGAGGGCGCGCAATTCGGGCATTCCGTTTGGCGTGCGGGCAAGCGAGTCTTTGCTCAGGCTTACTGCCGTGAGCATCGCTGGCGGGTGGCCTTTTGGGTCGGGGTGCCCGCGCAAGCACTCATGGTGAGCGACGCCCGCTTCGAGATTCCTCCATACATGGGACACAACGGCTGGATTTCGCTGGACGTGTCAAAGTCTCACAGCGAAAATGAGCTGCGCGCGCTCCTCCAAAACAGCTATCGCCATTTCGCGTTGCAGAGGATGTTGGCGCGCTGTGACGAATCGATCACTTCGGCGCACGGGCAAGCCCGACTGCGATCCGGGACCCGTGAGGTCTGAAATCGCACTCTGCAAGAGGCTGGCGGTCATGCTGGATCACATGGGCTACGCGGTCACCGATCTGGACAGATCAACGCGATTTTACCGGGCCGCGCTCGCGCCGTTGTCGATCACGGTCCTCATGGAGGTCACCGCCGAGCAAACGGGCAAGGAAGCGGCCGTGGGATTCGGCGCGAACGGCAAGCCCTTCTTCTGGATCGGCACCGGAGCCACGTCAAGCGGGTCCGTACACGTTGCTTTCACCGTGACTTCCCGTGCCCAGGTCGACGCCTTTTACAAGGCAGCCATTGCTGCGGGCGGGAAGGACAACGGAGCGCCCGGTATCCGTGCGCATTATCACCCTACGTACTATGGGGCATTCGTATTGGATCCGGATGGCAACAACATCGAAGCGGTGTGCCACGCGCCCGAATGACTCGATTGGATTCACCGCGTCGCTGACGCAAAATGCGTAAGCGCTCATCGCGAGCGTTTCCTACTGTATAAACAATATCAGTAAGACCTAATAAGCTATTGATTTGTCGCGGATTATAATCAGCAGGACCGGAGAGGACCGATGCCTCCGCCGGCACTGCGCGAGTCCGGCAGACCGTTCCATTTGCAGACCCCCTCGGGCGGCCCTTGTAGCCAGGCGCGGGCATGGCGATCCATTCGGTGGAATGAAGACCTCGCCTGTCACAACCTGATCAACCTCTATTTGCGGGAGTGCGCCGAGTCAGGTAAGAGACTCACGATGAAGTGGGCTAACTGTATTCACGTGAAGCGCCAGCGGTCAGCCTCGCCGGGGGACCGGTCGCGAGAAGCGAGCCGGATCGGCCGAAACATGCCGGCAACCCGCACGCTGAACAGTATGAATACTCAGCGCTGCGGGCAGCGCGCCGCACGGCCCGGGTAGCGACGATGGGCGGCATGATCCTGCTGGACCTGGTCGGCGGAGTGGCTCTGCTGCTTTGGGGCCTGCACATGGTTCACAGCGGGATCGTGCGGGCCTTCGGCTCCGATCTGCGCCGGTTCCTGGGCGTAGCACTCCGCAACCGCTTCACCGCATTCCTGGCTGGACTCGCCGTCACCGCGCTCCTGCAAAGTAGCACGGCTACCGGGTTGATGACCGCTTCCTTTGCCGCCGGTGGCACGCTCGATCTGGTCCCAGCGCTCGCAATCATGTTGGGGGCCAACGTCGGCACCACACTCATCGTTCAGCTCCTGTCGTTCAATGTTTCCGCGGTCGCTCCCGTTCTGTTCCTTGTCGGCGTGACCACCTTCAAGCGGGCGCGCCAAACACGCGCGCGCGACCTCGGGCGTGTTGCCATTGGCGTCGGGCTCATGGTGCTGTCCCTGCACATCCTGCTCGATTCCCTGGCGCCCGCGGAAGACGCGCCTGCGGTCCGCACGCTATTGGGCGCCGCGACCAACGAGCCGCTGTTGTGCCTGCTGATGGCGGCAGCTCTCAGCTGGGCCGCGCACTCCAGCGTCGCGGTCGTTCTTCTGGTCATGTCCCTGGCCTATTCGCAGTTCATCACTCCGGTGGCCGCGTTGGCTCTCATACTCGGGGCCAATGTGGGGAGTGCGATCAATCCGCTCGTGGAGGGCAGCCGTGCCGACAATCCCGCGAGCCGGCGGCTGCCGCTGGGCAACCTTCTGAACCGTCTGGTCGGCTGCGCACTCGTGCTGCCGTTCCTGCATCCAATTGCGAGCTGGCTCGCCGACTTCGAGCCCAATCCCTCGCGCATGGCAGCAGACTTCCATACCGCCTTCAATCTCGCCCTGGCCGCGGCTTTTATCCTGCCACTCGATGCCGTGGCCGCGCTGCTCAGGCGCTTGCTACCCGAAAGTGCCAGGCCCAATGATCCCATGGCGCCTCTCTATCTGGACGAGTCCGCGCTCGCCAGCCCCTCCGTAGCGCTCGCCTGTGCGGCGCGCGAGACACTGCACATCGGGGACATCATCGAGACCATGCTGCGGAGGACGATGAGCGCCCTGATGACGGATGACCGCAGGCTGGTCGCCGAGATCAGTGAGCTGGACAACGCAGTCGACCGCCTGGACGAGGCGGTC
>DASTDD010000145.1:0-9003 GCA_035710545.1 Steroidobacteraceae bacterium | reverse complement strand
AAGCGCGGCATGTGGGTCGGGATGGCGAACTCCGCACTCGAGGTCCTGACGCGCGGCCACACGCCGTGGACACTGAAAAGCCGCATACCGGACTACAAACGACTCGAGCACCTCGACTCCTATGAGTCTCCCGAGCGTCACTGGGTGGAGCGAACGCTCCCGCCGCGTGATCGACTGGCCTCGGTATTCTTCGCCTCGACGACCCACGACGAGAATCAACCTGCCCACCTGAAGGTCGCGGACACTTCGATCTGCTCGGATCGTTGTGCACGTGAGTACGGCAATCCCTGCGAGCGCTTCTGCCCGGCAAACGTCTACGAGATGGTTGCCGACGGCAGTGGCGGCAAGCGCCTGCAGATCAACGCGGCCAACTGCGTCCATTGCAAGGCCTGCGACGTGAAGGACCCGTACGGGATCATCACATGGACGACCCCCGAAGGAGGCTCGGGACCCAACTACCAGTCTCTATGACCGAGATCTGGCGCCCGGCCGCCTCGCGCGTGGCGGATGCGAATCTGACGCACTTCATGCGATGTGTCGGCGCGCGACGAACGCTGACTCTCAACACCTACGACGATGTGTATCGCTGGTCGATCGGGCAGCCGGCTGATTTCTGGGAGGAGCTGGCACGCTTCACCGATGTGCAGGCCGACTGGGGGCCGGGACCTGCCCTGCAGGATGCAGGGCAGATGCCTGGCGCGCGATTCTTTCCGCACGCCCGCCTGAACTTCGCCGAGAATCTGCTCCGCTTCCGGGACGATCAGCCCGCCCTCGTATTCCGTAACGAGCGGGGCGCACGGCGCGAGTTGTCCTACCGGCAGCTGCACGCCGAGGCCGCTCGCATCGCCGACGGCCTGAGGGCCGAGGGCGTCGTCGCGGGTGACCGGGTCGCCGGCTTTCTCCCGAACATTCCGGAGGCCGCCATTGCCATGCTCGCCACAACGAGCCTGGGCGCGATCTGGTCCTCGTGCTCGGCGGATTTCGGGGTGCCGGGTGTGCTGGATCGCTTCGGGCAGGTGGCGCCCACAGTCATCTTCACGGCCGACGGCTACTGCTACGGCGGCAAGCAGATCGACTCGCTCGGTCCCATCGCCCACGTGATGGCGCAGCTGCCGGCGGTCCGGCGACTGGTGATCATTCCCTATCTGGGCTCCGATCCGCGCCCGCTGGAGTTGCCGGGTACGCAAGACCGGGCCGTCCGCTTCGATGAGTTCGGCCACGACGCCGCCTCATTGACCTTTGCCCGACTGCCTTTCAACCATCCTCTCTACATCCTGTACTCCTCCGGCACGACGGGAATGCCGAAGTGCATCGTGCACGGGGCCGGCGGCACATTGCTGCAGCATCGCAAGGAACACGTGCTGCACACGGACCTGAAGCGCAGCGACCGGCTGTTTTATTTCACCACGTGCGGCTGGATGATGTGGAACTGGCTCATGAGCGCGCTGGCGACCGGGTCGACCCTGATCCTGTACGATGGCAGCCCTTTCTTTCCGAACGCGGAAATTCTCTGGAGGATGGCCGAGGAGGAGCGCGTCACGGTGTTCGGCACCAGTCCGAAATATCTCTCGACGCTGGAAAGAAGCGCCTACGTTCCGGCCCGCGAAGTTGATCTGACGGCGCTGCGCACGGTGCTCTCCACCGGCTCGCCGTTGCTTCCGGAAGCCTTCGACCATGTTTACAGCGCCGTGAAACCCGACATCCATCTCGCCTCGATCTCCGGAGGAACCGACATCATCGGCTGCTTTGCACTCGGCTGTCCGCTGCTGCCGGTGCGGCGCGGCGAGATTCAGTGCCGCGCGCTGGGGATGCGCGTCGAGGTCCATGACGAGCAGGGTCCCGTCGCACCGGGCGAGCGGGGCGAGCTCGTCTGCACCGCCCCCTTCCCCTCCATGCCGGTGGGCTTCTGGAACGACCCGCAAGGAACGCGATATCGCGAGACCTACTTCGAGCGCTTCCCGGGAATCTGGCACCACGGCGACTACGCCTCGCTCACCCATCATGACGGGGTCATCATTCACGGGCGCTCGGACGCCGTACTGAATCCAGGCGGAGTCCGCATCGGCACCAGCGAGATCTACGCCGCAGTCGGGACCCTGCCGCAGATCGTCGAATCCCTGGCCATTGCCCAGGCCTGGCGGGCGGACGTGCGCATAGTCCTGTTCGTGCGCCTCAGAGCCGATACGCCCCTCGACGAGGCGTTGCGCAAGAAGATTCGCGACACGATCCGGGAGCGCACCAGCCCCCGGCACGTACCAGCGAGAATCCTCGCGGTGCCCGACCTCCCACGCACGCGCTCCGGAAAGCTCACGGAGCTCGCCGTGCGCTGCGTGGTCCATGGCGAGCCCGTGCGCAACCTCGATGCCCTCGCCAACCCCGAAGCGCTGGAGCACTTCCGCAATCTCCCCGAGCTTGCGAGCTGATGCCGCCGATCGATCTGGGCACGCTCTACGCGCGGGAGGCCGCTGAGCGCGGCTTCAGTGCCGATCCACTCCAGCAGGCGGCGATCGCAAGGCTCGATGAGCTGCGCAGCCGGCTGATCGCCGCCGAGCAAGCGGACTCCTCCTGGATCCGACGCTCGCTCGGCAGGCTCGGCGGCCGCTACACGCATACCGAGGTACGCGGGTTGTATCTGTGGGGCGGAGTCGGACGGGGCAAGACCTGGCTGATGGACCTGTTCTTCCGCAGCCTGCCCTTTGCACGCCGGCAGCGCAGGCATTTTCACCGGTTCATGCACGATGTGCACCGACAACTCCAGTCGCTGCAGCAGCGCGAGGCGCCGCTCGAGGAGGTGGCGCGGCGCATGGCGCGGGACGTTCGGGTCATTTGCTTCGATGAGCTGTTCGTATCCGACATCGCGGATGCGATGATTCTCGGCGGCCTGTTCTCGGCACTGTTCGGTCGCGGCGTTACGCTGGTTGCGACCTCCAACATCGCGCCGGGCGATCTCTACCGCGATGGCCTGCAACGCCAGCGCTTCGTGCCGACGATCGAGCTGCTCGAACAGCACCTCGAGGTCTTCCACATGGCGGGGACAGCCGACTACCGCCTTCGGCGGCTGACACAGGCCGGCACCTATCTCGGTGCCGGGGAGCCCGATACACCGCGGCGCATGCAGGCGCTGTTCAGCGAGCTGTCCGACCACGTCGGAACCGGTGTTCCATCGGCCTCGTCGCAGCGCAACACGGGCGGCTGCATCGAGATCGAGGGCCGGCCCATTCCGGTCATCCGCGAGAGCGGCGGCGTGGTCTGGTTCGAGTTCAGCGCGCTGTGCTCGGGTCCCCGCAGCCAGGACGACTACATCGAAATCGCGCGCGAATACCAGTCGGTGATGGTTTCCGGCGTACCCGTGTTCGACCCGACGCGCGAGGATGAGGCCCGGCGATTCATTGCCCTGGTGGATGAGCTGTACGACCACAACGTGAACCTGATTCTCTCGGCCCATGCGGCGCCCGCGGACCTGTATGAAGGCGAGCGCCTCGGCGCGCCGTTCCGGCGCACGGCCAGCCGGCTCATCGAGATGCAGAGCGAGGAGTATCTCGCCCGTGAGCACAAACCGTAGTGGCTGCGAAACCCACCGGGTGCTGCGCTCACAGACCCGACGCGACGCGCGCCGCGGCCAGCTGCTCCGCGAGGCGGTTCTCCGAGACTTTCACGGTCGTCTTCAGGTCCTGCGCGAACAGCGAGACGCGATACTCCTCGATCATCCAGCGAAGCTGACTCAACTCGGGTGCCACGGCGGCGCCGGCGCTCTGAGCCATCAGGCTCGCGAGCGCAGCGCTGAACGGTTGGATTCTCGCGGCCAGCTCGGCATCGCGCCGGATGTTGGCGGGAAGGTGCTCGATGCGGCGCTAAATCGCCCTGAGATAGCGCGGCAGATGCGCGAGCCAGGGATACGGCACGGACTCGATGAAGTCCGCGGGCAGCAGTGCCTGGAGCTGGGAAGCGATATCCGCGGCGGCGGCCGCGACCGCTGACCCTTTCAGTGTCTGCAGCGCGCTGCGAACCGCGCGCCACTGTTTGAACAGCTCGATCGCGAGGGCGGCGAGTCCGTCAGTGACACCGCTCAGCTCCGCGCGGCGCCGCTCCAGAACCAACAGGAACTCATCGCGCGTTCGCGGCAGCGCCTCACCCGCGGGGAAGAAGCACTCGCGAAACGCCCTGCGCATGATCGCTTCGACAGCGGATGTCGCCAGTGGCAGGCCGCCGCTGAGCAGCACGAGCTCACGATCGTCAGCCAGTCGCCTTTCCACGTACTTTGCCTGCTGCGGCAGAGTGAGCATCACGAGGCGGGTCAGTCCCGTGCGCGTGATGAGCTCCGCCTCCTCGCGAGTCCGCACATCGACCACCGCCACGGCGGCGCCCCGCTCTGCGATGGCGGGAAAAACAACGAGGCTCAGTCCGTTGCGCACGATGCTCGCGGTCTGCGCAAGCTCGCCAAAGTCCCATTGGCGGTGCAGCGGCTCGGGCTGCTTCTGCGCTGCCGGAAGCTCCCGGGAATGGCCGGAAGTCCTGCGTCGGATGGCCGCGAGGTCGCGGCCTTCGGCGACGATGCGATCATCGGCGTCCAGCACCCTCACGTTCATCCGCAGATACTCCGGCACATCCAGGGAGCGCAGATCGGCAGCGCTGACAGTGACTCCGGCATGCCGACTCACCCAGGGTGCGAGCCACTCATAAAATCCCGGCAGCATGCTGGTCGGGGCGTCGGCGAGCGCCGCACGTGCGCTGTCAGGCACGGGTACCAGCTGCTTGCGGATCGACTTGGGAAGCGCGCGCAACACCGCGGTGATTTTCTCGAGGCGAAGGCCGGGCACCAGCCACTCGAGCAACTCAGCGCGCAAGTCGGGCACCAGAAGCTCAGGGACGACGACAGTCACCCCATCCTGCGGTTCCCCCGGTGTGAACCGGTAGTGCAGCGGCACACGATTCTTGCCAACCGGCAGATCGTCGGGAAACAGCTCACGGGAGGCGTCCGGTGCATCGCGCCGCATTACATCCACCAGACTCATCCGCAGAATCTGCGGATTATCTCGCTCGGCCGAGGCCCGCCAGTGCTCGAACGCGGAGACGGAACTGATTCGCTCGGGGAGCCGCCGCGCGTAGAAGGCTGCCAGCGCCTGCTCATCCACGAGAATGTCGCGGCGGCGGATCCGGGCCTCCAGATCCTCCGCCTGCTCGCGCAGGAGACGGTTCTGTGTCAGGAAGTCGCCGCGCACGGAAGTGCTTTCGGCAATCAGCGCCTCACGAATGAACATATCGCGCGCCTCGAGCGGAGCGATGGCGCCGTAGTTGATGCGTCGCCTGGCGACCAGCAGCAGCCCATACAACGAGACCGACTCGTAGGCAGCCACGAAACCACGCCGGCTCACCCAGTGCGGCTCCCCGTACTGACGCTTGAGCAGGTGCGCACCAGCCGCCTCGATCCAGCCGGGCTCCACGGCCGCGACCATACGTGCATACAGACGCGTCGTTTCCAGGAGGCTTCCTGCCACGACCCAGGGAGGCGGACGGGCGTACAGGGGCGTGCCGGGCGCGAGCACGAAACGGATCCCGCGCGGACCCAGGTACTCGCGCTTCTCATCCAGCTCGCCAACCGAGCCGAGAAACCCGGTGAGAATCGCCTGGTGCAGCTCCGCATAGCTGGCCGGAATGCTGTTGGGGCGCAACTTCAGCTCCGCGATGGACCTGCGCAGCTGGCCGTGCAGCTCCTGCCACTCGCGCATGCGCACGAACGACAGGAAATTCTCGCGACACCACTTGCGCAGCTGGTTGCCCGAGAGGGCCTGTGACTGCTCCTCGAAGAGGCGCCAAAGGTTGAGCACGGTCATGAAGTCCGAGCGGGCATCCGTGAAGGCGGCGTGCTTCTCGGCTGCGACCTGCGAGTTTTCCTGAGGCCGTTCGCGAGGGTCCTGCGCCTCGAGAAACGAGCTGACCGCGAGCATCTCCGTCACGCAATGGTGGTGAGAGGCCGCAAGCAGCATGCGGCCGAGGCGCGGATCCACGGGCAGTGCGGCGATCTTCTCGCCCATGCTCGTGACGCGCCGCTGTGCGTCCATCGCCTTCAGCTCCTGCAACAGCCGCACGCCGTCATTGACGAGCCGCGTGTCAGGTGCATCGAGAAATGGAAAGCGCTCGGGCTCACCCAGCCTCAGCACTGCCATGCGCAGGATGACGCTCGCCAGGTTGGTGCGCAGCACCTCGGGGGGCGTGAAGTCCTCGCGCTGCAGAAAATCCTGCTCGGAGTAGAGGCGGATGCACACCCCTGGGGCCTCGCGGCCGCACCGTCCCTTGCGCTGATCCGCGCTCGCCCTCGATACGCGCTCGATCGGAAGCCGCTGCACCTTGCCGCGCACGCTATAGCGGCTGATGCGCGCCAGCCCCGAATCGATCACGAAACGTATGCCCGGCACCGTCAGGGATGTCTCCGCGACATTGGTGGCGAGGATGATGCGACGTTGCGAGTGGGGAGCGAATATTTTCTCCTGGTCCCTGGCGGACAGCCGCGCAAACAGCGGCAAGACTTCCGTGTCGCGGAACTGCTCCTTGCGCAACGCCTCGGCTGCCTCGCGAATGTCCTTCTCTCCCGGCAGGAACACGAGCGTATCGCCGTGCCGGCTCCGCTCGGCAGAATCGAGCTCATGCACGGCTGCCACGACACCCTGCGGCAAGGACAGCTCCGCGGCTTCCTCAGCGAGCTCCTCACCCTGCTCCCCCGGACCCACCGCGTCAGTGCCACTTGAGAGGGGCCGGTAGCGGACCTCGACCGGATAGCTGTGCCCGGAGACCTCGATGACGGGCGCCCCGCCGAAGAATTCGGCGAACCGCCCCGGGTCGATCGTGGCGGAGGTGATGAGGACGCGCAGCTCGGGACGCTCGAGCGACAGCTGCCTGAGTACACCGAGCAGCAGATCGATGTTGAGACTGCGCTCGTGCGCCTCATCGAGGATGAGCGTGTCGTAGCGCCTCAGGCGGCGATCGCTTTCGAGCTCCTTCAACAGGATGCCATCGGTCATCAGCTTGACGCGCGTGGCGGGACCGGTGTGATCGGTGAAGCGGACCTGGTAGCCGACCAGTCCCCCCGCGGCAAGACTCGACCCCAGCTCCTGCGCCAAGCGTCCGGCGAGCGCCCGCGCCGCAATCCGGCGCGGCTGGGTGTGCCCGATCAGGCCCGCGGTGGCGCGTCCAGCCTCCAGGCACAACTTCGGCAGCTGGGTGGACTTCCCCGACCCGGTCGCGCCGCAGACGATGATGACCGGATGTCGCGCGAGCGCCTCGAGTATCTGCGCTCGATGGGCAGTGATGGGAAGAGCGGGGTCGTAGTCGAGCCGCAAATTCCGCTACAGCACTCCGCGGCGCACCTGGTCCAGCTCGATGGACTCGAACAGAGCGCGGAAATTGCCCTCGCCGAACCCCTCGTTGCCCTTGCGCTGGATGATCTCGAAGAAGATCGGACCGATGACATTCTGCGTGAAGATCTGCAGCAACACGCCCTCTCCCTTGCTCGGATTGCCGTCGATGAGAATGCCCCGCTGCTTCAGCTCGGGCAGCGACTCGCGATGGCCGGGCACGCGGGCATCGACCGCCTCATAATAAGTATCCGGTGCGCTCTGGAAAGCCACGCCATGGCGGCGCAGGACGTCCACGGTGCGATAGATGTCCGGCGTCCCGAGGGCGATGTGCTGAATGCCCTCGCCGCGGTATTCGCGCAGATACTCCTCGATCTGACTCTTGTCGTCCTGGGACTCGTTGATCGGGATGCGGATCTTGCCGCAAGGGCTGGTCATCGCGCGCGAGAACAGGCCCGTGTGCTGTCCCTCGATGTCGAAATAGCGGATCTCACGGAAATTGAACAGTTTGGCGTAGAACCCGGCCCACACGTCCATCCGGCCGCGCATGACGTTGTGGGTGAGGTGATCGATGGTCGCCAGCCCGGCTCCTTCGCCGAGCGCGGCAGCGGCCTCCGGACGGAAGTCCACGTCATAGATGGAGCGCTCCCCGTAGAGGTCCACCAGGTAGATGAGCGATCCGCCGATGCCTTCGATGCAGGGGATGTTCAGCTCCATGGGTCCCGCGGTCTGCGGGCCGGACTTGGCACCGAGCTCCAGAGCACGCCGAAATGCGAACGCGGCATCCTTTACACGAAAGGCCATCGCGCAGGCCGAAGGACCGTGCTGACGTGCAAAGCGCTGTGCGAAGGAGTCCGGTTCGGCGTTGATGATGAAGTTGACATCGCCCTGTCGGTGCAGGGTCACGTTCTTCGAGCGGTGACGGGCCGCGACGGGGAAGCCCAGCCGCTCGAACAGCGTGCGCAGCAGCTGTGGGTCGGGCGCGGTGTACTCCACGAACTCGAACCCATCCGTCCCCATCGGATTAGCATACGTGTCGCCCATAGCCTCTTCCTGTTCGTGCCGCGAGCCCCCGCCCACGGGCCAGATTAGTTACGATTGCAACGATTATAGGCGCGCCGCCACCGCTCTGGCGCGCGCTGGCGCGACATAAGGCCCCTCCCGCGCCGCCATGACAGGACCCGCGCCGGTGCGCGGCGCCGGGCCGATCCGGAGGCCGCCCCGACGGCTCATGTATAATCCGGCCCCCGTTCGAGCCGGCGATGCCCCAGGCTGGCCCCGCCGCGAAACAGAGCATGAGCATGCACGCGCAGGTTTCCCCCGAAGACAGCCATCTCCTCCATAGCATTCCGCCCTCCCGGGTCGCCCTCATCGAGCGCATCGCCTCGGAAGCGACCCGCAAAAGCCGCAACCCCCTGCAGCAGCGCTTCATCCGCGCCTACTTTCGTGGCGTCGGCGAAGAAGACCTCGCCGAGCGCTCCCCCGCCGTGCTGGCCCGCGCCGCGCTCGAGCATCTGGAGCTGGGGTCCCAGCGGCGGCGTCCGGGCCAGTCCCTGGTGCGGGTCTTCAACCCGGATCCGCAACGCGACGGGTTCGAGTCGCCTCACACCATAGTCATGCTCGTCACCGACGACATGCCTTTTCTCGTTGACTC
>DASTDD010000144.1:0-2714 GCA_035710545.1 Steroidobacteraceae bacterium | reverse complement strand
GTGTTTGCCCTTCGGTACCGGATCAGGATTGCAGCGGGCGAGACTGCTCGCCTGGACTACTGGACCTGCATCGCCGCCTCGCGCGAGCAGGTCCTGGCTCTGGTCGCCAGACAGCGCACGACCGAGGCTTTCGAGCACTCGCGCGCCGGGGCGCGTAAGCGTGCCGTGGAGCAGCTCCGGCGCCTCGACCTCGACGCGCCCACGGCCAACCTCTATCAGCGGCTCGCGGGATACCTGATTTATGCGAGCGCCGCGCTGCGCTCATCGCCTGATGTCATCCGCAACGGCTGCGGCCCGCCGGGCGCCCTCTGGGCGCAGGGCATCTCGGGAGACCTGCCGATCGTCCTCTTCGAGTTTGCCGGCGAGGCGCATCTTCCGCTCGCTCGCCAGATGCTGCAGGCGCATCAGTACTGGCGTGCCAGAGGTCTGGGAGTGGACCTCGTCATTGTGAACGTCGCCAGCGAGTCGAAACAGGCTGCAGCCTTCGATCCAATCGTCGTGCAGGCGCGCGCGGAGCCGGAGGCCAATGGCATTCGTGGCCGAGTGATCCCGTTGCGCGCTGGGGACATCCCGGAACAGACCCGGGCACTGCTCCGGTCGGCCGCGCGTGTTGTAATCGATCCGCGCCGCGGAAGCCTCAGGGACCAACTCGACGCCGCATCCCGCGAGAGCTCGCCCGCCGCCCAAGGTCAGCGCGAACCGAGGGCCCCGGGGGCCGCAGCCCGCGTGACTGAATTTGCCCCGGCCGCCGCCAGCGCGCCTGGCCAAGGCTCTGCCCACGCGACACCGGAAGACCTGGAGTTCTTCAACGGCCTCGGTGGATTTGCCGCCAATGGCCGCGAGTACGTGACGGTGCTCGCGCCGGGGCAGGCGACCCCCGCGCCGTGGGTCAATGTCGTCACGAATCCGCACTTCGGCTTCCAGGTGAGCGCGGATGGCGGCTGCTTCACCTGGTCGCGCAACAGCCGCGAGCACCAGCTCACTCCGTGGTCGAACGATCCCGTGACCGATCGCCCCGGCGAAGTGCTTTACCTGCGCGATGAGGACAGCGGCGAGTTGTGGAGCGCGACCCCCTCGCCTGCTGGTCATCCCGCAGCGACCTACACGGCACGACACGGTCAGGGTTACAGCCGCTTCGAGCACACGGCGGATGGTCTCGAGTCGGATCTGCTGATGTTCGTGAGCATGGACGATCCGATCAAGATCTCCCGCCTGAGAATTCGCAATGGATCGGGGCGCGCCCGCCGCGTGTCGGTGACCGCCTACGCGGAGTGGGTGCTCGGCACATCGCGCGGCGCGGCTGGTCCATTCATTCTCACCGACCTCGACTCGGATACCGGCGCGCTTTTCGCCCGCAATCCATGGGATGCGGCCTTCGGCTCACGCACGGCATTTGCCGACCTGGCGGGAAAGCAGGCGCAATGGAGCGCCGACCGCAGCGAGTTTCTCGGCCGGCATGGCACGTTGCGCAGACCCGCGGCGCTCGCGGCCCGGACATCTCTCTCGGGCCGCGTTGGTGCGGGACTGGATCCCTGCTGTGCGCTGCAGACCGCGTTGCTCATTCAGCCAGGGGAGACTGCGGAGACGGTGTTCTTCCTGGGGGAGACCGAGGACCCGAACACCGCACGCACCTTGCTGAGAGGCATCCGCCAGACCGACCTGGAGTCGCTGTTCCGTCAGGTGGTCGGCCGGTGGGACGACCTGCTCGGCACCGTGCAGGTGAGGACCCCGGAGCGCGCCATGGACATCATCCTCAACCGCTGGATGTTGTATCAGGCGCTGGCGTGCCGCATCTGGGCGCGTACGGCCTTCTATCAAGCCAGCGGCGCTTACGGCTTTCGGGATCAGCTTCAGGACAGCATGGCGGTCATCGTCACACGACCGGATCTCACGCGAGAGCATCTGCTGCGCGCGGCCGGCCGGCAGTTTCCCGAGGGCGATCTGCAGCACTGGTGGCTCGTCCCCCTCGGCCAGGGAGTCAGGACGCGCATTGCGGATGACACGGTCTGGCTGGCCTATTGCACCCACCACTACATCGAGTCCACAGGTGATGTCGCCGTTCTCGATGAGCCCATCCACTTTCTCAAGGGGCGCGCGCTCAAGCCTGGGGAGCACGATGCTTTTTATCAACCTGAAGAGTCCGGGGAGAGCGCTTCGCTGTTCGAGCATTGCGCGAGAGCCCTCGACCACAGCCTGAGAGTCGGAGAGCACGGCCTGCCGTTGTTCGGAACTGGAGACTGGAACGACGGCATGAATCGGGTTGGCGAGGCCGGGCGCGGCGAAAGCGTATGGCTGGGGTGGTTCCTGCAGTACGCGCTGACGGCGTTCGCGCCGCTTGCCGCCGCGCGCGGCGATCGCGAGCACGAGCAGAAATGGCGCGCACACGCTGCGGCGCTGCAGAAAGCGCTCGAGCTTGCCTGGGATGGCGAGTGGTATCGCCGCGGTTACTTCGACGACGGCACGCCCCTGGGCTCTGCGGCGAGCACCGAGTGCCGGATCGACTCGATCGCCCAGTCCTGGAGCGTCATCTCCGGCGCCGGCGAGCCCACGCGCGCGCGCCGCGCCATGGCCAGCGTCGAGGACCAACTCATCAGGCCTGACCCCGGTCTGGTGTTGCTGTTCACGCCGCCATTCGATCGCATCGCTCTCGACCCCGGGTACATCAAGGGGTATCCGCCGGGGCTGCGCGAGAACGGCGGCCAGTACACCCACGC
>DASTDD010000143.1:0-2508 GCA_035710545.1 Steroidobacteraceae bacterium | reverse complement strand
ATCAGCGGCTCAAAGGGGTCAAATGCGCCGGTATTCACATTGCCGGCCTGCAGACACAGGATCGTGGGTCCCTTGATCCTGGGTAGCGCCTCCGCGCGCATCCGGCCCTGTCCATCTGCGGGTACCCGCTGAACCCGATTGCGCCCCAACCCCAGCATGCCCAGGGACTTGAGCAGTGTAGGGTGCGCTTCCTCTCCGGTGATCACGGTGATGGGCGGCGCGCCGAACAGTCCATCCGCCTCGACGTTCCAGCCGGCGTTGCCGAGGACTACGTGGCGGGCGGCAGCGAGCGCGGTGAAATTGGCCACGGTCGCCCCGGACACGAAACCTGCGCCCGCCGCGGGCGGCAATTCAAAGAGCTCGAGGAGCCATCTCAAGGCGATCTCTTCGAGGCGCGCCACTCCGGGGGTTACTTCGTGGAGCGCACTGTTCTGATCCCAGGCACCTGCAAGCCAGTTGGCCGCCAGCGCCACGGGCAATGCGCCACCAATCACAAAGCCGAAGAAGCGGGGCCCGGCCGTCGCCATCGTGGCGGGAGCCACCGTGCGATCGAGCAGCGCGAGTGTCTCGGCCGGAGCGCCAGGGAGCTCGGGGAGGGGCTCATCCAGCCCGTCCAAAGCACTGACGGCCGCTTCACCTGGCGCAACCGGCCGGTCATGCAGGGTATTCAGGTAGCGCCGCGCCGCCCGCGCTGCCTCGTCGAGTATCTCGTACATCGGTGCTTTCCCCCAGATCACTCGGCTCGTGGCCCGCGCCGTTATGGCACTCCGACATTATGAACCCGCGCGGGAGGAGGACGACAGCCGACAGCACCGTCTATCAGCACCGGCTCAACCGCAGCTCTGTATGGAATTTACGGAACATGTAGTAGAATAAACTGTGAATGTAGTAGTCGATTCGGGGTGAGTTGCCTATGAAACGCTGCGCACGGGCGATTGCGGTTTGCCTGGCTCTGGGCGCGCCATGCATGGTCAGTGGTGCTCCGGGCGACGATCTGTACGCCCGGCCGGGGCAACTTGTGGCCGTCGATGGAACTCACCTGAATCTGTACTGCATGGGGAGCGGCTCGCCCGCTGTCGTGTTCGATTCAGGCTGGGAGGACTGGGCCCCGGTCTGGACGATCGTCCAGCCGCGGGTCGCCAAGTGGACGCGCGCCTGTAGCTACGATCGGGCCGGAGCCGGCTTCAGCGAAGCGGGACCGATGCCACGGACGAGCGTACGGATCGCCGATGAGCTGTATGGCGCCCTTCACAATGCCGGCGTCCAGGGTCCGTACATCCTCGTAGGCCACGCTTTCGGCGGCGACAACGTGCGGACGTTTGCGGCACGACACCCGCAGGAGGTCGCAGGCCTGGTACTCGTCGAGGCCGATGCTGCCGAGAGACATGATGGAGATGCCGAGCTCATTGCGGGGCTGCGCCAATGTCGCGACGCCGTTGCCGGGAGTAAGCCTCTGCCGCCGTTGTCAGAGGGTCCAGACAACGATGGCCGCACTTGCGCCCAGCAGTTCTTCCGCGGCTTGCCAGAGAAGATGTGGTCCGCGGAGCTCAACGCCAAGCTGCTGGAAATCGCACGGACGAAGGTAGCGTTGTACGACGCCTTTATATCCGAGATGGAGCAGACGCGGGCCGATGAGGCCTACCTGGAGCAGCACCATCCTTCGTTAGGCTCGCGACCCGTCCGGGTGCTGTCGACCCGCCATCATGGCATCCACGTGTTCGATCCGACGCGACCCAGAAGCGCAGAGCAACAGAAGCGCCAGGATGAAGTGGCGCACGCCCAAGCCCAATGGCTCGAGCTCTCCTCGAATGCCAAGCAGCTGTTCACCTCGAAGAGCTCGGAATATATTCCCTTCGATCAACCGGATTTCGTCGTCGATGCCATTCACGAGGTCTACGTGCAGGGGAAGTAGCTATCGCAGGAGCCAACGCCGCAGGGTGCGCCACTTGCGTGCCAGCAGGGCGAGCGCACCCGCACCAGAGCTGGCACCGGCCGCTGACAGAGCCGCCGTCGTGATACACAAGGGACACATGGACGGCCTCCTCAGTACTCGTCGTGCCGCCGCCACCAGATTCCCGGCTCGTTGCGGCCTCTGGGCGCACGGTCCAGCCACTGATACGCGCCCCACAGCCCATCGAGACCGCGGGCATAGGTGGAATAGGTGTGGTAGATGGCGCCGTCCTCCAGCGCAAACGCACTCATTCCCGGGCGATCGCGTGTGAAGGTGGGCGCGTCGGTTCCGCACATGGCAGCGAACTGACGCACGGGCTCGGGCGCATCCTTGGCATCGACGGCGTGGCCGCCGCGCCGGTAGTTGTACTCGACGTCGCCCGCTTGCTGCTGCTCCCGCGTGATAGAGACGCTGAAGTCGGAATTGAAGTCGTTCCCGAACGAGGACACCCAGGGAAACGTCCACCCCATGCGCCGCCTGTAGGCCTGCAGTTTTGCGAGTGGCGCCCGCGAGACGGCACAAAGCAACACGTCATGGTTTGCCAGATGCACCGCAAA
>DASTDD010000142.1:0-22746 GCA_035710545.1 Steroidobacteraceae bacterium | reverse complement strand
CGGCGGGGTGAGCGCGACGGCGGGGTGAGCGCGACGGCGGGGTGAGCGCGACGGCGGGGTGAGCGCGACGGCGCCGGCAAGGCAGCCGTGCGGCTGCCGCGCCCCGACGAGCGCGGCAACCGCTGCGTCTAGAACGAGTGCCGCACCTCGATGCCGACTGTGCGCGGCTGGTTGACGAAGAGGCGTGGCCGGCCCGGGACCTCGGCGGCGATCGAGCGGTTGTCGCCCAGGTTCGTCAGATCGTTGTTGAGATTCTTGCCGACCAGCGCGATCTCGGTCTTGTCATTGCGCAGGCCGATATGTGCATCGAACAGGCGGTAAGCCGGGCGCTCGCGCGTCAGATCGGTCCCGTTGCTCGAGCTGAAGCTGCTGCCAACGTACGAGTAGTCCAACTCGGCGACCAGGTCCCAGGGACCGCTGACGGGGGCGATGTAGGAAACCGAGCTGTTACCGGTCCAGTTCGGGACGTCGAACACCGGTGAGCCGACCGCCTGCGCAGACTCGCCGGCCTCGGTGATCTTCGCCTTCTGGTAGCCGGCGCCGAGTGAGAGCGAGAGGTGCTCGGTTGCCGCGGCGCGCAACTCCAGCTCGCCGCCCTTGCTCTCGGCCGCGCCCGCGTTGGCGATGAACTGGAAGCCGCACTGCAGGAGCACGGGCTGCTGGATGTTCTTCCATTTGATGTAGAAACCTGCGGCGTTCAGCGTCAGTCGGCGATCGAGCCAGCTGGTCTTGGTGCCGATCTCGTAGTTCCACAGCGAGTCCGAGCGGAAGCTGCGGGTGTCATCGAGAGTCAGGTTGGGATTCACCTTCGCGAGCGCCGCCACGCAGTCGTTGGCCGTGCCCTGGGTACCGGGCGGCACGATCGGCACCACGCCGCCCGGGCGGAAGCCCTTGGAGGCGAGCGCATAGACCATCTTCTCCGGGTCGAAATGGTAGTCGAGCTCGAACTTCGGGTTAGTGCCGCTCTCGGTGTCGGTGACCTCGGGGCTGATGATCTTGCCGCCGCCGACCGCCAGTCCTTCCTCGAAGCCGAAAGAGCTGGTCTTGACCTGATACCAGCGCAGGCCGGCGGTGGCTTTGAGCGCCTGGGTGATATCCCACGAGACCTCGCCGAAGACCGCCGGCTCCTTCACGTCGGTGTGGAAGTCCTGCGCGAACACGAGGTTCGGGAAGCCATCGGGATTGTTAGGCGGCCCACCGGTGATGATGGCGTCCAACCCGGGCACCTCGGAAGGCGGATACAACGAAGCGAACGGCAGGCGACCGTGGAAGTCCGAGAAGAACACGCCGGCGACGAACTGCACCGGTCCGGGCAGTTGCGAGGCGAAGCGGGCCTCCTCGACGAATCGCTGGTATCGCTTGATCTCCTCGATGGGACCGGGTTGCGGCAGGGCGCCCGCGCCCGAGGTGATCGCGGCCCAGATGAACTCGCTCTGATCCTCGTGCTCATCGACGTTGCGATCGAAGTAGGCCGTCGAGGACACGAACTCGCCGAGCCCGGTGTTCCAGTGCACGCCGAGCGAGTACAGGTGCCAGAGGTCGAAACCGCCCTCCGGAATGTCGAAGAAGCGCGCCTGCGTGAGATCATTGGTGACGAGCGGCTTGGGCAGTGGCGGCGGGCCGTTCTGCGGCGTGGGAACGGGGAAGCCGATGCCGTTGTCGGGAATGGAGTTGAAGTCGGCCAGCGGAAAGCCGTTGTAATTGGCCCGCTGGATCATGGCGCGCGGCGTGATGGTGATATCGTCGTTGAGCTTGATCGTGAGGCCTGCCGAGCCGCCCCAGGTATCGAGCTGTGCGATATTGTCCAGCGTCGTGCGCCCGGTCGTCGAAAAGGGCAAGCACGTGGTCCCGGCCGTCGACGGGTCGGTACAGAAGCTGCGTTTGAACCAGCCCGCCTGGTTGTCGTAGAAGCCGGTGAGGCGCAGCGCCACCCTGTCGGTCACGATCGGGACGTTGACGATGCCATCGAAGGTGTAATTGGGCTCGGCGGTATCGCTCGTGTCGGATACGCCCGCGTGGACCTCCCCGGAGCTCTGCGTGAGGTCCGGAGTCTTGGTGATGAGGCGCACCGTGCCACCCATCGAGCGTGCACCGTACAGGGTACCCTGCGGTCCACGCAGCACTTCGATGTGATCGAGGTCGAGCACGCGCGGATCGACGGAGTCCGGCAGCGGCACGTCGTCGATGTAGAAGCCGGTGACATTCTGGCCGGAGATTCCGCGAATGGACACGGTGCGCGCCGTGCCGACGCCGTCACCGGTGGGAGCGAATGCCAGGTTCGGCACCTTGGTGGCGTAGTCGAAGAAGTTGTTGATGGATTTCTGCTCGAGCGTGGCGCTCGAGAACGTCGTCATCGACATCGGCACGCTCTGTTCGCTCTCGGAGCGCTTCTGCGCGGTGACGATGATCTCCTCGAGGCCGCCGCTCGTGTTGGTGTCAGCTGGCGCCTGGGCGACCGCCTGCGCCGCTGTAGCCGCGAGCAGTACGCCCACCACGGTCGTGAAACGCTTGAGACCTGTTGTCATTTGCTCCCCCGTTGGTCTTGTGACTCTACCCCGCAGCCGTTGACGGCAGCCGCGGCTCGGCTGCCGTCGCGGCAGCGTTCACCTGTTCTGCGTCGATCAGTTTACCGAGCACGCGGCGGAAATGCGCCAGCGGCGCATCGGCGAGAATCGCGAGCATCTGCTTCTCGAAGGCGGGATCCTCATCGAGGGTCTGCTGCTGGCGCTCGATGATCGCCTTGTCCTCCATGAACCCCTCGATCAGGCTGTCGAGCAGCGAGATCGAAATGGTGGAGTCCGTGCCCTCGTAGTCGTTGAGGTACGCCCAGAAGAAGTGCGTGGTACGGTCGGTCTCGGGGGTCATGAACTGGCAGTTGCGGTACTGTCTGGTGTCGCTCATGTTGCCCTGGGGCGCGCCGCTGCCGGCGGGCGCAAACAGCGTCTCCATGGTGAAGATGCCCGGAATCAGCATGGTGGCGATGTTGCGGCGGTCGAGCTTGGCGGTCTTCTCGGCCGCAGGAATCACCTTCTTGTGGAACGGCGGCGGATCGCTGTTCAGATGCCAGCGCTCGACGCGGAAGCCGCGCTCGAGCCGCTCGATCGACGTCGGCTTGCTGACGTAGGCGTACTCCTCCGAGCCGCCGAGCGTCCGGGTATGGACAAAGGCCAGGTGCGAGAAGTCGCTCAGGTTGTCGACGATCAGCAGGTAGTTGGCATCGTAGTGGAGGTAGGCGGGCAGGCCCTTCCATTGCGGCTCGTGCAGGTACGGCAGGTCAACGAGGAGGGCCGGGTCGGCCTTCGCCGGCTCGCCCATCCACACCCAGATGAAGTGGTTGCGCTGCTCGACCGGATAGGTGCGCACCCGCAGCTTCGGCGGGATCATGTCCTGGCCCGGGATCTGCACGCACTTGCCCGAGCCGTCGTACTTGATGCCGTGATACATGCAGCGCACGGCATCGCCCTCGAGCCGGCCCTTCGAGAGCAGCGCGCCGCGATGCGGGCAGCGGTCATTCATCGCAACGACCTTGCCGCTGTCGCCCTTGTAAATGAGCAGGTGCTCGCCCAGCACCCGGCGGCTCAGCAGCTTGCCATCGATCAGCTCTTGATCGAGGGCGGCGACATACCAGCAGTTCTTCAGAAACATGGCGGCTCCTCGCAACCGTTCAGCCGATTTGTTTCGTCAGGAGAAACGCAGTTTCGGTTATTATAGCGTGCGGCGCGGATGATGGCGACCCCTCGGGACGGAGCGTGAGTTGCGGGTCATGGTGAAAAACAAGGCGGCTCAGCGCAGTGGCGCCGCTCAGGCGGTGAAGAGCGGCGCTCAGGCTGTGAAGAGCGAGCCCGCGGATGGGCTGCAGTCCCTGCGGACCGCCTTCCGGATCCTGGACAAGCTGTCCCAGGCGCACGGCCCGGTTGGTTTGAGCGACCTGGCGGCCATGCTGGGCGAGCTCAAGCCGCGCGTGTACCGCCACCTGTCCACCATGCGGCGCCTCGGTGTGGTCTTCCAGGATCCGCGCAACGGCGGCTACAGCCTCGGGGGCAAGCTATTCACGCTCGGTGAGGCTGCGCTCGAGCAGTTCGATCTGCGCTTCCTGGCCGCTCCTTATCTCACCCGGCTGCGCGATGCGACACGGCAGACGGCGCTGCTGTCCGTCCCGGGAAATGGCGAGCCGATCGTTCTCGCGTGCGTCGAGTATCGCAACCGGCTCTCGATTTCCTCGCGGCCCGGTAATCGCCCGCCGCCACACTGCTCCTCGCAGGGCCGCATCGCCCTGGCCTTCGCGGATGAGACGGCCCGGGAGCGCGTGCTCGGCGGCCGGCTGACGGCCTTCACACCCCATTCGATCACGGACCGCGCGCAGATCGAGGCGCGATTGCAGGCCATCCGCGAGCGGTTTCTCGAGCAGGCGGTGGATGAGGTGCGGCTGGGTATCAATGCGGTTTCGGCTCCACTGTTTCGCGATGCGGACGAGTTCGTCGGCATCATCGGAGTCGTGGGCACGACCGCCGAGATCGGCGACCCATTACCGCGCGCGCTCATCGCCACGTTGCACGAGGTGGCGGCAGCGCTGAGTGCCGAGCTCAACTGTCGCATCTATTACGAGCGCGGCCTCGTCAAATAGGACTTGCCGCAATGCATCCGCCCGGCACCCCGATTCCTTCACTGTCCGTCTCAGACTCGGAATTCCGCGCCCTGGCGGCGCGCATGACCGAGTTGGTCGCGGACTTCTATGCGCACCTCGAGGAGATGCGCGCCTATCCGCAGACTTCCGGCCCTGCGGCAAGCGCTGCCTTCGAGGCGCCGCTGCCGGTCCTGGGCCTGAAAGCCGAAGCGCTTGATGCGCTGGATCAGGTCGTGCGGCTGTCGCGCCCACCGAGTCCCAGGTTCTTCGGTTACGTGCTCGGCTCGGGCGAGCCCGTGGCCGCCTTGGGCGACTTGCTGGCGAGCGTGTTGAATCAGAACGTGACGGCCTGGCGGTCCGCCCCGGCAGCGGTGACGATCGAGCGGGTGGTCGTGAGATGGATTGCCGAGGCAATCGGTTGCCCGGGCTTCACCGGAAGTCTGTGCGGCGGTGGCTCCTCCGCGAACCTGATGGCACTGGCGATGGCGCGCGAAGACCGCGCACCCGCGAACGACAACGGCGCTCGTCCGGGCACCGTGTACGTCTCGAGCGAGACACACATGTCGATGGCCAAGGCGGTCGGCCTCCTCGGTCTCGGCCGCAACAACATGCGTGTGGTGCCCGTTGACGCACGCCTGCGGATGCAGGTCGCGGAGCTCGTGCGCATGATCGAGGAGGATCGCGCCGCCGGCCGGGAGCTGATCGCGGTGGTCGCCTCCGCCGGTACGGTGAGTACCGGCGCCATCGATCCTCTGGGGGAGATCGCCTCGGTCTGCGATCAGTATGGGCTGTGGTTGCACGTCGACGGAGCCTACGGTGCGCTGGCGGCGCTGGCGTGCCCCGAGAAGTTCACGGGGCTCGAGCGCGCCGACTCCCTCTCCGCCGACCTGCACAAGTGGTTGTACCAGCCGACGGACTGTGGCCTGCTGTTGTTCAGGGACGCCGCCCTTGCGAGGCGTACCTTCGCCCATACCGGCGAGTACGCACGCGTGCTCGACGCGCCCGACATCGAAGGTTTTGCATTCTTCGAGGAATCATTCGAGCTGTCCCGCCGCTTTCGCGCCCTGAAAGTATGGCTGTCCCTGCGGTACCACGGACTCGAGGCGTTTCGCGAGGCCATCCGGGCGGACCTGCGGCACGCGGCCGAGCTCGCGGAGCGCATCCGCGCCTGCCCGGAGCTCGAGCTACTGGCCCCCACGGACCTGAGCGCCGTCTGTTTCCGGCATCGCAGCGCGGACCGGCCCCCCGGCACCGACGCTCTCAACATGGCGATCCTCAGGCGTGTCATCGACAACGGCCGCGTGTACCTTTCCAATGCGTCGGTGCGCGGTCAGGTCGCGCTTCGCGCCTGCTTCGTGAATCATCGCACACGGGCCGCCGACGTCGGCGAGATCGTCACCGAGGTGTTGGAGGCGGCCCGCTCGATTCTTGCCCAACGGGGGTGATCCTATGTCCGAAGCTCCAGGGGGTTTCTCGCGCCGCGCTTTCCTGGCCGTGGGCGGCGCCCTGTTGGGACCACAAGCCGTGCTGGCTCGCACCCACGAGACCGCGGACACCGGCGCGCCAGGAGCGTCGGTGGCTCCTGCGGCGCGAGCCAACGTCGTGCGCACGGGCGGCGCACGCACAGTCCGGGTGGATGGCGAGTACAATGTGTGGGTCAAGCAGGTCGGACCCGAACCGGTCCGAACCGGACAAGTGCCGGTGCTGACACTGCACGGCGGTCCCGGATTCAATCACTTCTACCTCGAATGCCTGGAGGACTTCCTGCCTCAGGCGGGCATCCGGTACTGGTACTACGACCAGCTCGGATGCGGCTTCTCCGACACCCCCTCGAAGGACTCACTCTGGAGACTGGATCGCTATCGCGATGAAGTCGAGCAGGTCCGCCGGGCGCTGGGTCTGGAGCGAATCGTCCTGTTCGGACATTCCTGGGGCGGCCTGCTTGCCATGGAGTACGCCCTGCAATATCCGCAGCACCTGTCCGGACTCGTCATCTCCAACATGACGGCGAGCGTGGCCGAGTACGTCAAGTACGCCGAGGTCCTTCTCGCCCAGCTGCCGCCCGCGGCGCGCGCGACCATCCAGCGGCATCGGGCGGCGCGTGACTACGACTCACCCGAGTACCAGAAGGTCCTGCTGGAGGAGGTCTATGCCAGGCACGTCTGCCGGTTGGATCCGTGGCCAGAGCCATTGCAGAGAGCTTTTCGGACCCTCAACCCGAAGATCTACAACACGATGCAGGGGCCGGACGAGTTCACCATCGTCGGGAATCTGAAGAACTGGGACCTCTGGGGGCGGCTGCACGCGATCCAGGTGCCGACTCTGCTGATCGGCGCGCGCCACGACGAGATGTCGCCCGAGCAGATCCGGCGCATGGGCACGCTCATTCCACACTCCAGGGTGGCGATCTGCGAGAACGGCAGTCACATGGCGATGTATGACGATCAACAGGCGTACTTCGCAGCGCTGCTGCCGTTTCTTCACCAGGTGGGCGCGGGTCAGCGCTCCTGAGCCGAGGGCTCCTGCCGCGCGACCTCGATCAGACTCAATGCCCGATCCGAGAACCGCAGCTCGTTGAGCAGCAGCAGCGCCAGGCGCGCCAGGTAGCGCGCCTCGGTACCAGGCGACTGCGCGTTGATTGCCGACACGAGCAGCGCGTGCGCGTGCTCGAGTCCGGTATCCGGGGCATCATTTTCCGCTGAATGCATGAGCTGACCTCAAGTTCGTGCGCAAGCTCTGCGCAAAGCAGCACCTACCGACCCCGCAGTGACATGCCTCCACCGGGCACACACATGCCCGTCGGGCCGGGCGAGGTAGACAGTGCCGGGGCGGATATCGTAGAGCTCAGGAGCGGCCGCGGTGACATCTTCCAGCAGCGTTGCCCGGTCGCCGGGGCTCGTGAGAGCCCCGATGTGTGTGCTGCCCACTATCAGGAGACGCACAGCGGCTTCCGAGTGCCGGCCGGTGAGACCGAGAAGCTCGTTCATCGCGACATCGTGCTCAGCGATGGAATCGTCCGACAGGAAGAGCAGGGCGGTAAATTCCGCGCCGAGCCAGTCGAGCAGAAACCCCGCCCTTTGCCCACAACGGACCTGCAAATTGGGCAGCGGCGCGCCAGGGGCCGGCCCGTGGTGAAACGACTCGGGAGGCTCTGCCACGGTGTTGAGCGGACTGTCGCGATAGGTGTACGGCACGGACTGGCGCGGATCCACCAGCGGCCGGACGAATTCATGCTCGATGGCAAGCGATAGCACGGCCTCGCGCATCAGGGTGTCGCCCCGCGAGGTCGGCGTCATGAAGCGCGTGGATTTGTCCGCTTGCCGGTGAATATCGAGCGTGGCGTTGCGGCGCTCGCTCGCATAGGTCTCGAGAAGCCGTTCGTCCGCGTCGCCTCGCAGGATCCAGGCCAGCTTCCAGGCAAGATTGTGGGCATCGGCGAGCCCCGAGTTCAGGCCGCGGACGCCGAAGATCGGCACCAGGTGGGCGGCGTCGCCGGCAAAGATGACACGTCCGTGGACGTAACTCTCGAGAGCCAGGCTGTGCGCGCTGTAGATCGAAGTCCACAACAGCTCCCATTCGCCGCGCTCGCCGATGAAATCCAGGTGTCGTTGCACCCGTTCGCGCACCCTTTCCGGCCGGACTTCGTCTTCCGCGTCGTCGTGCTCGCCCAGCTGGTAGTCGATCCGCCAGACATCCTCGGGCTGCCGATGCATCAGAACGGTCGAACCGGGGTTGGATGGTGGATCGAACCAGGCCCGCCGCTCCGTGGGGTACGTGCTGCGCAAGCGGATGTCCGCGATCAGATAGCGGCCGCCAAAGGAGGACCCGGCGAGCGACAGTCGCAGGAGACGCCGGACCGGCGAGCGAGCCCCATCCGCTGCGATCAGCCACGAACAGGAAAGCCGGTACTGCCCTTCCGGCGTGGCGACGGTGAGCGCGAGGCTGTCCGGTTGGCGGGCGAGATCGACCAACACGTTACCCCAACGTACGTCGACGATGGTCCGCTGCTCGCAGTGCCGCGCGAGGAATTCCTCCATGTAGAACTGCTGCAGGTTGGTCATGGGAGGAAACTTCTCGGCTTCACTGTGCGGCATGCGCAGCTCGTGGATCAGCCGGTCGCGATAGAACGCGCGACCCCGGGTCCAGCCGAGGCCCTTGGCGACGAAAGGGCCCGCCGCGCCGGCCCAGTCGAGGATCTCCAGGCTGCGCCGCGAGAGGCAGATAGCGCGGCTGCCTTCGGCCGCGCCCAGGCTTCTCTCCAGCACGACGCTGCCAATTCCGAAGCGCGCGAGGCAAGCCGCCGCGGTGAGCCCCACAGGACCGCCGCCGCAGATGATCACCGGGTAGAGATTCGATGCGCCCTTGAGTTCCGGCGGTGTTAGGTATGCGTGGGGCACGGCGCTGGAAGTATCAGGGTCCACGGCCTTGAGCAAGTCACGCCAGCGGCTTCGGCGGCAGCGGGAGGAGAGAGTGTCTGCTTTCAGCGACAGCGGGGTCTTTGACAGAATGCGAAGCAGTACGCAGGTTCGGTCACAGTCTTCGCCTATTCTCGCCGGCGGGGATGGCCGGAACACCAGGTATGCCGCGAGCCCGACACACCGCGATGATCGAATGCCTGATCCAGGGGGAGATCAGCGCGGATGCCGAGTCGGACCCCCTCGAGGCGCTGCGGCTGATGCAGCGCGCCCTGCCGCCGACCCGCGCCCTCCTGGCAGTGAGCCCCGGCATGGCCAGGGGAAAGCTCCGTGAGAGTCTCTGGGCGGACCTGCTCGACATCGAGGTCGTGAGCGATCGGCGCAAGGCGCTGAGCTGCCTGACCCGGGAGTTCTATCCGATCGTTCTGACCGACAGCCTGGAGCTCATCCGGGCGTTGCGCCATCGCCGCTCCAGGTGCTCGGCCGTCATCATCTATTTTTCCGTGCGTTCCGACAGTGCCGATCGGGCGGCTGGTATCCGGGCCGGTGCCGACGAATGCCTGGGGAGCGACGCGTCCGAAGAAGAGCTGCACGCCCGCATAACGGCTGCACGGCGGGTCGCGGAGCTCGAATCAGTCCTGCGCACGGCACTGGCGGAAAACCACCGTCTGTCCAGCGTTGATGACCTGACACGCATCGGCAGCAAGCAGTTCTTCAACCGGCAGTTCGCGCGGGAAGCGGAGCGCGCTGCACGCTGCGGCCGCGCGCTCTCGCTGATCCTTTGCGACATCGATCATTTCAAGATCATCAACGACACCCTCGGACACGCGAGCGGTGACGAGGTGCTGCGACATTTCGGCACGCGGCTGCAGCGGCTCGTGCATGGTGGATGCAGCTGGATTGCGCGCGTCGGCGGCGAGGAGTTCGCGATCGTGCTGCCTGGTGTTGCGCTTCCCGAGGCGACGGAGAAGGCGCGCACGCTGTGCATCGGTATTGCAGCGGAGCCTTTTCGCGTTGCCGGTCGTTGCCTGGAAGTGACCGCGAGCTTTGGACTGTGCGGTGTGGATCGTGTTTTTCCCGAAGAGAAGGACTTTGCCGAGCAGGCGTTCAAGGCCGCGGACGAGGCCCTCTACAGGAGCAAGCGCTCGGGACGCAATCGCGTCACCACCACGACCTTGCCGACGCCGAATCTGCTTTGCGCCTGCGGCTGAGTGCGCGCGGCCCGGGGCCGCCGCCGCTACAACTGGGACGCCGAGAAGGTGTCGCAGGCCTCGAGCCGCCCGCCATCCACGCCGCGCCTGAACCAGGCGACCCGCTGTGCGCTGGTGCCGTGCGTGAAGGACTCCGGGACCACGGTGCCCCTTGCACGGCGCTGCAGGGTGTCGTCGCCGATCTGTGAGGCGGCATTCAGCGCCGACTCGATGTCGCCGGGCTCGAGGCGCCAGCCTTTTTCGCGTTGCGAGCGCGTCGCCCAGACACCCGCGAAGCAGTCCGCCTGCAGCTCGAGCCGTACGCTCAGAGCGTTCGCCTGGGCCTCATCACCGCGCCGACGCTGCTCGTTGACGCTGCCGAGTATGCCGAGCAGGTTCTGCACGTGATGGCCGACCTCGTGTCCGATCACATATGCGTGCGCGAACTGCCCCGGCGCGCCGAGCTGTCGGGTCATCACATCGAAAAAGGTCAGGTCGAGATACACGATGCGGTCGTTCGGGCAGTAGAAGGGGCCGGCGGCGGTCTCGCCCTGCCCACAGGCTGTCGGGTAACTATCGCGGAACAGCCGCAGCTTGGGGTCTTCATAAGTCAGGCCGCGCTCCTGGAAAGCCGCGGTCCACACAGTCTCCGTGCTGCGCAGGATCTGCGAGACGAACCGCGCTTGTGCGTCATCCGTCGGGGGGGACTCACCGGTCTGCGCCGGCTGGCTCTGAAGGCCGCCACCGCCACTCAGCAGACCCAGTATCTGCAGTGGGTTGATGCCGAAGAGCCAGCCACCCACCAACGCGACGACGATCGTGCCCAGTCCGATGCCGTGGACCGGCCTGAAGCCGCTCGAGCCGCGAACGTCCTCGACGTTCTGACTCTCCTCCTGGTCATCCATTCGCATGGGTGACTCCCCTCGGACCTCTTATGGGACTGCCATGGTACCCGAAACGCCGTGGCTCGATGACGGGTGGGTCAGATACGCGGGGCGGCGATGCGCCCCGCTGCTCCTTTCACCGAATCCGCCCTTTACCAGTAATGCGGCGCCTTGTAGTAATCGTACGTCCGGTCGCGGTACGCGGTGCCGTTGTTGGCGACCAGTGCGTCGATCGAGTCAGCCGGGGCCGCTTTGAGCTGCTCCTTGGTGTAGCTGACGATGTAGCCGCCCTCGCGCTCGTCGTATTTCAACGAGGACCAGGGAATCGGGTGATATTTCTCGCCCATTCCGAGAAAGCCGCCGAAGCCGACGATTGCGAACACGATGTTGTTGGACAGCTTGTCGAGAACGATGTCCTCGATCGAGCCGATCTTGTTGCCGGTCGGATCCTTCACGTTGGTGCCGATGACGCTTTTCGCGCGGATCGCATCCGAAGTGGCTGCGCTCATGCCCATGTCGATGATCTCCAGGTTAGAGGACACGTGGTCGGCAAGGGCCTCAGCGCTGATACGCCCGCTGATACGGCAGGGCCTGCCGGGAACTGAAAAAGGGCCGGTTTGGAAGCGGCCCTTTGAGGATTCGGGAGCCTCGTCTTGCAACAGGGATCGAATCCACGCTTGCAGGTTAAGCCGTGACGGCACCGGCGACAATTCCACGGCGGCGATTCGCGCTGTAAGACTTGTCCGACCGTGCCATCACGGCGCACCCGGGGCGGGGGCCTGGTCATGCCCACTCACCATACGGGCGATATCATCGGCAAGCTGGCCAAGTGCGAGACTCATTGCGTGCGCCTGCCGGGCGTAATCCGCGGCACCACGGGGCTCGCTGATGTGGATGGCGCGGTTGAGGCTCGGCGCCTCGGTGCCCGGAGGAATCAGTGACCAGCCGCCCTCGAGGAGGACCGCTCCGTCGGCTTGCGCCTGCAGACGCAGGATATCCACCGTGATGGTGTTGGTCTGCGGGGGCGCGGGCTGCTGCGGAAGGATCACCGAGCCTTCCGGGAGGCGAAGCAGCAGGTCCTGGGTCAGCACCTCGCGCGTCATTTCGGCCAGCGGGGCGCCCCAGCGGTTCGTGTCGCTCACGATCAGCTCACCCGGACTGCCTTCGCGCACGATCTGCTCCCTGTCGAGCAGGGGTGGGACATGAACGGCGAGGATCTTGACGGGTGGGCCTAGCTTGCCCTCCGGGCGGTGCGCCGGAGGGATCGGCTCGAGCGCGTAGAATCGCGTCGGCGGGCTCGAGGCGCAGGCTGTCGCAAGGAGCAGGATGCCCGTAGCCAGCAGTCCATCCAGCCCCCTCATCGAGCGGCCTCGTCGCGGCGGGACGTCCCGCCGGCGCGACCTCTCAGAAGCGCTTCCGGATGCTCATCGAGATAGTTGGCGAGCGTGCGAATCGAGCGCGCTGCACCTGCCAGCTCGAGCAAGGCCTGCTGCAGATTGCCGTCCGGCGAGACGGCGCTGCCCCCTACCACCTTACGCGCCGAGGCGCTCGTGGCATCGATCTCGCCCGCCGCGTGACGCAGGCTGTCAACTGCCCGATGCACGCTGTCGAGAGTTGGACCCACCTGCGGCTGCACATCCCGCAGTGTCTTGTCCAACTCGGCGAGCGTCCGTTGCAAGTGTCCAATGCTGTCGTCCAGCTTTGGCGATGACACCAGCGTCTTCACCCGCTCCGTGATGGCGCGCACGTTGTCTCCGATCTGGCGGATGGGGAATTGCGCGAGCTGACGCGGCAGATCATCGATACCCGAGCTGCCGGCTGCGGGGATCTCGGGGTACGCGCCCTGCATGCGCAGGCTCGCCTCGGTGGCGCCGGGCACGATCGCCAGCTCGACCTCATGGGTGCCGACCAACGGCGGGTCCTGAGTCAGGCGGGCGCGCAGGTTGTGCTGGACGAGCTTGGCCAGCGTTGCGTTCATCAACGGCGCCCAGTTGCCGTTGACCGGCTCGCCGCCATCAATATGAAAGCGCCTCGGGTCGAGCCACAGCACGACCGGGGTCGTGATGGCAGCCGTCTGCGCGTCGATACTCAGATCGGTTCGGGCGACCTCGCCCACCGTGAAGCCGCGCAGCGTGACGGGCGATCCCGGCTCGAGATCGCCGACCGCTCCGGTGAATGTGACCACGTAGGACACATGCGCCCCCAGGGGCTTGGGCGGTTTGCCTTCGATGCCCAGGAAGTGCCGCGTCGGGCTGCCGCTTCCCGGCAACATGATGATCGAGGGTCCGGCCACCACAGCCTTCAGCGAGGACAGGTCCGAGAGGGTGGGCTCGCCGCCTTCGAGGTAGAAGCCCGTGCCCGAGTTGAGATCGGCTTCGACGCGCTTGTCGATGTCGAGCGTCACCGTGGCGCGACGGCGGTCGTGGGAAAGCTCGATGTCACTGACCTGGCCGACATCGATACCTCGGTAGAAGACCTTGGTGCTCTGTGTGCTGACGCCGGTGACGTCCTCGAAAGTCACGGTCACATCCAGGCCGCGTTTCGCTGTCGCCCGTACGAGCAACCAGGCCACCACGCCGACGGCGGCAAGCGGGATGGCCCATATCCAGCCGGGCCAGCGGCTGCGGTGGATCGTGGCGGCAGTGCGCGCTGGCCGAGGCTCGCCGGAGGGGACTTCGCTCATGCGCGTTCCGCGGCGCGCTCGTCCCAGATCAGCCTCGGATCGAAGACCTGGGAGGCGAACATGGTGAAGACGACCACGAGGATGAAGGCCGTGGCGCCCACGGCGGCGCGGGCGGTGGCCAGGCTCCCGAACTGCAGGAGCGGCACGAACACGGCGATCGTGAAGATATCGATGTTCGACCAGCGCCCGATCTCGTCGATTGCCCGGTACAACCGCGTTCTCCCCACCCGGTGACGGCGAGAGCGCATCCGCACCGAAAGCCATAGCCAGCCCAGGCCGAGGATCTTCAGCAGCGGGATCGCGATGCTGGTACAGAAGATCAGGATGCCGAGAGGCCACAGACCCGCCTGGATCAACTCGCGGATGCCATCGACGATCCGGTGCGGCACCGTGTTGCCGAGCTGCAGGTCCGTGCTCATGGGGAAATAGTTGGCCGGGATGTACAGCACGAGGCTGGCGATCAGCAGGGCGGCTGTTCGCACCTGGGAATCCGTCTTGCGGGAATGGAGGGGGGCTGCGCAGCGTGTGCAGTGCGAGCCTTGCGCCTCCAGAGGAAAGGCCAGGTCGCAGGCGGTGCAGGAAATGGCGGGTGCGCCGGGGGGCACGCTTTGGGGGTCGGGAGCGATCGCGCGCCAGGTGGTACGCCGATCCAGTGTGGCCCGCGACAGCATCGCGAGGAAGGCGGCGAGGATCAGACAGGTGCCTCCCCAGCCGATCTTCACGGGAAGATTGGCGGCGACACGGCTGTAGCCCACCGCGCACCCGATGATGAAGACATCGGGCATCGCCCAGAAGTCGAGGGCCATCGACCAGCGGAATGCGCGCCCGAGCCAGGTGGGCCGCCAGCCGAAGCGAAGGCTGCCCAGCACGCTGCACAGCAGCCCGAAACGCACGAACGGGAGCACGATGACAAAGGCTCCCACCAGGACGGCAACGATGACCCACTGGCCGTTCCACAGGGTGACTACGCCGGAGCCCGCGCGGCTTTCCCGAATCACCCCGAGCATGGAGACGGTCATGAGCGGCAGCAGATTGGCCGGAAACAACAGGATCAATGTGCCCAGCGAGCAGGCGAGCGCCGCATCGAGGCTGCGGCCGCTGGTCCGCTCCAGGCCGTGGTCACACACCGGGCACGCCGCGGTCGCGCCGCGCGGCAACGGCGGCAGCTCCTGCAGCGTTCCACAATGGGAGCATGCGATAGTCATCGGCTTTCGCTGATCCGCCGGTGTGCGTCCGACAGACGCGCTGCGAAGTTAACGGTCAGTGCCGTGCGTCGTTCCAGCGAAACGCCGAGGCTGCAGCAGGCATGGCGCGGGGTCCCGAGGGGGTGCGGCAGCTGTTCGCTAGGGCGTGATCGGAGCGGATCCCGTGGACTGGAGCTGGGCGTTCAGGGATGCAAGCGTGCCCGATTTGAAATGTGCCCACGCAGCGAGAGTCTTGTCCAGCAAAGCGCGGTGTTCGGTGTACCCGCGCACGGCATCGGGCGTCGGTGCCGTGTCCGAGCCGTCCACCGCCTGTGCCAGCTGGTGGAACACGGTCTCGAGATTTCGCAGCCCGCCCACGGTTTTCGGCGCCAGGCCGAGAGAATCCGGCGAGCGCTTCTGCGGGGCGATGTCGGAAATACTCAACAGCTGCTCGTCCGCGGCGCGTAGCGCCGTCGTCAGCGTGGGGTTCGCGCTCTGATCGTAGGTGCCCATGGCGTTGTGAATCCGCTCCGCTTCAGAGAGCGCTGCGGCGATCCGCACGCGGGCGCCTTCAACCTTGCGGGCAAGAGCGACCTGCCCGGCGTACGCACTGGCCGGAAGATGCACACGCGGATCGGGAGCAACCGTCAGGGGCTGCCGGTACGTTCGCCCGCCAACCTGCAGCTCGACCGAGTATTCGCCCGGCGGGACCCAGACGCCGCGCTCCTCCTCGGACGGGTCGCTCGGGATCAGTGCGGCCTTCGGGGCATAGTGCAAATCCCACACGAAGCGATGAAATCCCGCAGTACTCGCCAGCGGTTCGGGGGTAACAATCCAATCCGGTGCAATCTCGATGTGGGTGAGATCCGTCCGGGCCGCCTTCTCATTACTGCTGAAACGCCGCACCGGCATGCCCGTTGCGTCCAGGATCGTCAGCGTGACAGGCGCTGACTCGGCTTCCAGGGCGTAGTCGATGTACGCCCCACCCGGAGGATTGTCACCCATTGGCTCATCCTTCTGCATGGGCGTACCGGTGAAGCCGGTCGGCCGCACGCGGTAGGCCCTCGCCGGTGGCAGCAAGCGGGTGGCAGCGGTGGCATCCGCAGCCAGCGAGCGAAGCGGTGCGACATCGTCCATGATCCAGAACCCCCGGCCATGGGTCGCTATCACGAGATCGTCACCGTGCACCTGCAGGTCGCGCACGGAGGTGCGGGGGAGATTCTGCTGCAGGGGCTGCCAGTTCGTTCCGTCATCGAACGAGACATACACTCCGTGCTCCGTACCGCAATACAACAGTCCGCGGCGCACGGGATCCTCTCGCACGACATTCACCGAGCTCAGGATACCCGTATCGTTGATACCCTCGACGATGAGTGTCCAGGTAGCCCCGCCGTCATGGGTTCGGTAGATGTAGGGGCGGGCGTCCTCGAGACGATGGCGATCGACGGCGAGGTAGGCGCTCTGCGCATCGAAGTGCGAAGGCTCCACCACCCCGACCTTCGACCACGCGGTCAGGGAGGGCGGCGTGACGTCCTCCCAGTGCAGGCCGCCGTCCCGGCTACGCCATACGAGCCCGTCATCGGTGCCCGCCCAGAGGAGCTTGTCATCGAGTGGAGAGGGTCCGATCGCGTACACCACGCCGTGGCGCCCTCCCGCTCGATCCACGTCCGAGACGGTCGCAGGATCGAGATTCGCGGGTGGCGCGGGGTTCGGCCGGCTCAGGTCCGGGCTGATGACGTCCCAGTGCCTGCCGCCGTCGCGGGTGCGGAAGATGCGCTGGTTGCCGAAGTAGAGCGTGTGACTGCCCGGCTTGCCGAACACCAGGGGCAGCGTCCAGGTGGCGCGGTACAGATCGGGAAAGGCAAGCGTCGGGGTCACGCTCTGTGTCTGGCCGGTGCGCCGGTCGAGCTTGTCCACGCGGCCGCCGAAGATGACCTCGGGGTCGTCGGGATCGGGGGCGATGTTGTCATTCTCACCGCCCGCCACCAGCTCGTGGAACTGCCGGAGGTTGATGCCATCGATATTGTCGGTGCGGCTCGGAATGGCCGCCGCGCCCGAGTCCTGCTGGGCGCCGTACACCCAGTAGGGAAAGCGGTTGTCGGTCACCACGTGATAGAACTGCCCGGTCGGTTGGTTGTACCACGAGCTCCAGGTCGTCCCGCCGTCGAGGGTGACCAGCGCGCCCTGATCAACCCCCAGGATGCGTCGCTGCGGCTGGCCGGGATCGATCCACAGCTGGTGATAGTCATCCCCTCCGGGCGCGCCTTTGACCGGCACGAAGGTACGGCCTCCATCGCGCGAGCGGTACATGGCGGTGTTGCAAACGTAGACGATGTCGGGATTGGCCGGGTCTACTGTGACACCACTGAAGTACCAGCCGCGTTTCCAGATGCGGTTGTCGCCTGTTGTGCGAGCCCAGCTTGCGCCGGCGTCGTCGGAGCGGTAGAGGCCACCGTCCTTGGCATCGATCAGTGCGTAGACCCTGTCAGGTTGCGAGCTCGCGACGGCCAGGCCTATGCGCCCCGGCGCCGCCGGCAATCCATGTCCTTCCAGCGCAGTCCAGGTCTGACCGCCGTCCGCGGATCGGTAAAGGCCGCTGCCGGGCCCGCTCGAGGGCGGATAGACGTTCCAGGGCGGCCGGCGCGTCTGCCAAAGCGCGGCATACACGATTTTCAAAGGGCCCGGCGCCGCCGCGAGATCGATGGCCCCGGTGTCGGCGTCCTTCTGCAGGACCCGATTCCATGTCTTGCCACCGTCGGCCGAACGGAAGACGCCGCGCATCTCGTTCGGCCCGTATGGATGCCCCAAGGCCGCCACGAGAACCATGTCGGGGTTGGTTGGGTCGACCAGGATGCGGCCAATCTGCTGAGTATCCTGCAGCCCGATCGCCTGCCAGCTCTTGCCAGCGTCACTGGAGCGGAACACGCCTGCGCCCTGCGCGATGTCCGAGCGCATGTCTGCCTCGCCCGTGCCGGCATAGATGACCTGTGGATTGGAGGGGGCGACCGCGAGAGCGCCGATGGAGCCGACGGGGGCGGAATCGAAGATCGGTGTCCAGGTGCGCCCTGCATTCACCGTTTCCCATACTCCACCATTGACTGAGCCGAAGTAGAAGTGATCGGGCTGACCGGGCACGCCGGTCACGGCCAGCACGCGCCCGCCGCGAAACGGGCCAATGGCACGCCACTGTAGCGGCAGGGAGCGCGCCTGCACGGGCGGTGCGGCGGGCGCCTGTGTCGGGAGAAGCAGGATGAAGGCGATTATCGCAGGCAGACCCGGCAGGCTCCGAATTGACAGCACCGCTCACCTCGACACTCAGTGTGTGTTGACGGCCGGACGTGGGCCGGACGCGAGCGAACTATACGCGTTTGCCGTAGCAGGGCGCGCGGGCGACAGCGGCGGCCGGCTCTGCGGTCAGGAGCGGCCGTTGGGCACATCAACCATTCTATAGGTATATCAAGATAGGTGGCCTGCGCCCGCGCGCTGGCCGCAAACGCGAACGCCTATCGGTCATTTGGGCAATAATCCGCCCGCAGACCGGCGCTTCCCCCGCAGCAGGCAAGACCTCTGTTGGTTGCGTGTTGCGGGAGCGCGTGTCTGCACGACCGCCGCGTGTGCGTGCGAAGTCATCTGCCAGTTCCCAGGGGAGCGGTCCCGATGCATCAGCCTGGACTCCGCGTTTTTCTGACCGCTACGGCGGCGCTGCTGCCGGTGCTCGCGCCGGCCGCGCAGCCGATGGACGAGGAGTTCGCCCGTCATGTCAGGGAGTGGACCACCAAGCCGGAGTTCTCGAGTCCCCTGGTGGACCATCTGCCGGTCTCGGACGCGGTGCCCTCGCCGCGACAGGTGCTGGGACACGACATCGGCGCGCCGAACACGCTCGACTATTACGCGGACCTGCTCAAGTATTACCGCGCGCTGGCCGCCAAGTCCCCTCGCGTGCGCGTCCTGGAGATCGGCAAGACGGAGGAGGGGCGCGAGAACGTCGTCGTGATGCTCTCCTCCGAGGACAACATTCGCAACCTCGAGACCGATCGACGCAATCTGGCGCAGCTCGCCGATCCGCGAGGGCTCTCCGACGAGCAGGCCGCCGACCTCATCGCCCACACCAGACCCATCTATCATTTCATGGGGGGACTGCACAGCGCGGAAACGGGTCCGGCCGAGATGCTTCTCGAGCTCGCCTACCGTCTCGTGGCCGAGGACTCACCGCTGCTGGATCGGGTACGCGACAACGTGGTGGTCGCGATCACGCCAGCGACTGATCCGGATGGTCGCGATCGCTACACCGACTGGTATTACCGCAACAAGGTCGACGACACGGACGATCTGAATCCCGTGCCGGGCGCGCCGTACTGGGGCAAGTACATCTTTCACGACGACAACCGCGACATCAACTATTCCGGCGCCAGCGCGCGCGAGCTGCTGGCCTACTATCTGCAGTGGCATCCGCCGATCATGCACGACCTGCACGAGTCGGTACCCTTCCTCTATTCATACAGCGGCCAGGCCCCGCAGAACCCCAACCTCGACCCGATCCTGTACGGCGAGCTTCCCTGGTTCTCCAACTTCGAGATGTCGCAGCTCACCCGGTACGGCATGCCGGGCGTCTGGACCCATGGCTTCGTGGACGCCTGGTCGCCCGGATACGTCGGATTCATGGCGTCCAATCACAACGGGATGCTGCGTTTCTACGAGACATTCGGCAACGGTGGCGCGACCACGATGCTGCGCCACGTCGCCCCGGTTCCGGGGGAGCCGAAGGATCCGAACCGGCCCGACCAGACCAAGCGGGAATGGTTCCGACCGCTGCCCCCCTACAAGGAGGTGCAGTGGTCGATGCGCAATAACACCAACTACATGGAGACCGCCGCGCTGACAGCGCTGCAGCTCACCTCGCAGTTTCCGCAGGTGGTGTTGCAGAACTTCTACCGCAAGACCCGCAATTCGATCGAAGCCGGCCGCACGCAGGCGCCTTACGGATACGTCTTTCCCGCCGACCAGCCGGATATGACCCGCGCCCAGTTCGTCCTGAACATCCTGCGCATGCAGGGCATCGAGGTCGGCCGCGCGACCCAGGAGATTCACCTCAAGGAGGGCACGTTTCCCGCCGCCTCGCTGGTGGTGAAGCGCGATCAGCCGTACGGGCGGCTGGCGAAGATCCTGTTGGAGAAGCAGCAGTATCCGGAAGGCGACCTGCGCAGCTACGACGACACGGCCTGGACCATGGGCCTCATGGCGCACACCCGGGTGATCGAGAGCGCCGATCCGAAGGTGCTGGAGGTGCCGGTCGAGCCGGTCGAGCGATTCGAGGTGCGAGGCGAGATGGGCCCCGCGCATGCAGCCGCTTATGCGGTGCTGGACTACGGCTCGCCGAATCTCGCCCTGCTGCGTTACCGGCTGAAGGGCGTACCCATCAGCATCGCCGAGCAGAGCTTCCAGTCGGCCGGACGCACCGTGCCCGGCGGATCCTTTCTCTTCGAGGGCAAGGCCTACGAGAGACTCAAACCGCAGGTCGAGTCACTGGGGCTGCGTGCCCTGGCACTCGATAGCCGGCCCGATGTGCCCAGTCACCCCGCGGCCTTGCCGCGCATCGCGATCTACAGCACCTGGGGCAGCACGCAGAACGTCGGATGGGTTCGCTACACGTTCGACCAGCTCGAGACGCCGTACGATCTGATCTTCAAGGAGCGACTCAGAAAAGGAGGCCTGCATTCGGCGTACGACGTGATCATCATTCCCAGCCAGGGTCGCTCCGGCCGCAGCCTGGTGTACGACCTGGAGATGCACGGCAAGGCGCTGCCTTACACGCGGACCAGCCGCTACAAGTATCTGGGTGCGTATGGCGCTTCCGAGGACATCCGCGGCGGCATGGGCCTGGAAGGCCTTCTCGAGCTGAGAAAGTTCGTCGCGGCGGGTGGCACGCTGATCACGCTTGGCGAGGCCAGCGAGGTACCCGCGGAGTTCGATATCACTCCGACGATCGAAGTCTCGCACCCGACACAGAAATTCTATGCGCCCGGACCGATCGTGCAGGCCAGGATTCTCAAGCCCAAGAGTCCGATCTTCTACGGGTACGAGGGCACGGATGTGAGCGTGCGCTGGGCCACCAACTCGCTCCTGCACGTCAAGGTCCGGGACAAGGACCGGGTGCTGATGGAGTTCCCGGGCGGAGCGAAGAACGTGCTGAGCGGAGAGATGCGGGGCGCCGAGGAAGTGGAGGATCGCCCGGCGATCATCGACATGCCCGTGGACAAGGGCCGCGTGGTGCTGTTCGTCACCAACCCGATCTACCGCTGGCAGAATGTCGGCGAATTCCGGATGCTGTACAACGCGCTGCTCAGCTATCGGAATCTCGAATGAGATCGAAGCGGTCGCTGGCCCGTCGGGTGTACGGCCCGATGCGTCAGCGGCCGCTGGTGAACCGGCTGGTGATGCGAGCCACGTGCTCGCCCTGATAACGACACATTTGCAGCTCCAGCTCCGTCGGCATGCGCAGCTCGGAGCCTGCCCCGGTCACGCAACTCGCCCCGTACGGCGTACCGCCGGTGATCTCGCGCATGGTGGCGAGATCCTTGAAGGTGTACGGCAGACCCACGATGATCATCCCATGATGCAACAGCGTGGTGTGGAATGACGTGATGGTCGTTTCCTGCCCGCCGTGTTGACTGGCGGTGCTGCAGAACACGCTGCCGACCTTCCCGACGAGCGCGCCCCGTGTCCACAGAGGCCCTGTCTGGTCGAGAAAGTTCCGCATCTGACCGGCCATGTTGCCGAAGCGGGTAGGCGTACCGAAGATGATCGCATCGTACTGGTCGAGCTCCGCCGGATCCGCCACCGCCGCGGGCTGATTCAGCCGGAAGCCCGCTGCCGCGGCGACATCGGGCGGACACAGCTCGGGCACGCGCTTGACGATGACCTTCGCGCCCGGCACGCGAGCGGCACCCTCGGCCTGCGCTCCGGCCATCTGCTCGATGTGTCCATAGCTGCTGTAGTACAGGACCAGGACGTTGATCACGGGGAGCTCTCCCGGCTGATCGTGTACGGTCGCCAGTGGCCGGTTGTCGGGCGCTGCCGCAGAAAGCCACGCAGCACTTCGTTGTATACCGTCGGACTGTCCAGATTGGACAGGTGACCGGCCTCGCGGATGAAGATGTGCTTCCCGGCCAGCGAGCGCGCCAATGCCCAGCCCGCCTCGCGGCGGCTGCGAAGGTCGAACTCTCCGTTGATCACCAGCAGCGGTTGCCGGAGCGATCCGCGCCGCACGCCGCTCGAGTCGCAGCGGGAATCGTCCTGCCGGACGGCGAGGTCGGCCGCGCTGTAACGTCCGAGGATGCGATCCAACAGGCGCCGTGCACTCTCGTCCCGCGTTCGCAGCGTCGCCAGCGGGTGCCGTCGCCATTCGCGCCTGAAGGCCTCCACGCCCTGTTCCTGAACGAGGGCGCGAAACGCCGCCAGCGGCAGATCTCCCAGCGGCAGGTGAGGGCCGGGTCGCTCATCGGCCGGGCCATCCAGCACGACGCTGGAGACGAGCTCGGGTTCGCGCTCCGCGAGTTGCAGCGCGACCCGTGCGCCCTGTGACATGCCAACACAGGCGACTGGCGCGGCGCGCAGATGCCGGCAGAGCGCCACGGCATCCGCCACATCGTCGCCGAGGCCCGCCGAGCCCGAGGAAAGGCCGAACCCGCGCCGATCCCAGCGGATCAGACGGAACTCACTGCGGAGGGCTGCCACCTGCGGATCCCACATCTCCAGGTCGAGCGTCC
>DASTDD010000141.1:0-27820 GCA_035710545.1 Steroidobacteraceae bacterium | reverse complement strand
TCCATCGCAACCACGGCGGGGACACCCAGGAGGGCGAGGTCACCTTCTCGAACCACGGCACGTCCGAGGCCGTGATGCGCAGCCAGTTCAAGGCCTGGGTGCAGTACATGGGAGCGCCCCGGCCATGACCGATGCGAAACTGCAGAAGCGTCTGCTGGAAGACGTGGTCATTTTCGAGAACCGCGAGAGCTCGCGCACCGGGGCGCAGTTGCTCGCGCCCGACCATGTGCCGGCGGCGCCGGCAGCGGGCGGAGCTCTCCCGGCGCGCGGCGTGCTGGCGCAGGGATCTCAGCCCTCCTCTTTGCAGCAGCGGGTGGAGCAGTTCCTGTTCCACCAGGCCGAGCTTCTCGACGGCAAGCACTGGGCGGCGTACATCGACCTGTTCACGGACGAGGGCCTCTACTGGATGCCGGCGACCCCCGAGCAGACCGAATGGCTCGACTCGCCTTCGATATTCGCCGAAGACAAGCGGATGATGGAGATCCGGATGGGGCGCGTCACCCACCCGAATGCCTGGTCGCAGGCTCCGCAGTGGGGCACCAGCCATCTGGTGGGCAACACCGTCATCGAGTCGGTCGATGAGCGCGAGGTCCGGGTTCGTTCCAGGTTCCAGATGGTCGAGCTACGGCGCGATCAGCTCCGGCACTTCGCCGGCACGTACCGGCACACGCTGCGACGCCTGGGAGATGATTTCGGCATCGTGCTGCAACGGGTGGACCTGCTGAATGGGCAGGCCCCCTTCGACTACGTACTGCAGATCTGGGTTTGACACATCAATGAGAATGAGGTCACGACCATGGCACTGAGCGCAGTGAAGGTAATGCCGGTAAGCGACAAGGTCCCGGACTACTCGCTCTACATCGACGGCAAATGGGCGCGCGCGGCGAGCGGAGCGGTCGCGGACGATTTCAACCCAGCGACGGGTGCCCTTTATGCCCGGGTCGCTCAGGCTGGCCGCGCCGATGCGCAGCGGGCCATTGAAGCCGCATTCCGGGCGCGCCAGGGTTGGGCCAACCTGGTGGTCGCCGACCGGGCGGCTTTCCTGCTGCGTGCGGCGGACATCCTCGCCGGGAAGGTCGAGGACATTCGTGAAGCGCTCATCGAGGAGTCCGGCTCAACCTTCGGCAAGGCCATGTTCGAGGTTTTCTATTCCATCGACCTGCTGCGCAGCGCCGCCGGCGATGCGCGCCACGTCTTCGGCGAGACACTCCCGCACAGCATGAACGGCCAGCTCGGTATGACCGTCCGGCAGCCGCTGGGTGTCATCGGCGGCATTGCGCCATTCAATGCCCCCTTCCTGCTCGCGATGAAGAAGGTCGCACTGGCGCTTGCGGCGGGCAACACGTTCGTTCTCAAGCCATCGGATGAGACCCCGGTCAGCGGCCTGAAGATCGCCGAGGTCTTTCACGAGGCGCAGCTGCCGCCCGGGGTGCTCAACGTCGTGCCGGGACCGGCCAGCGAGGTCGGCGACACGCTGCTGACGGATCCCCGCGTGCGCATGATCACCTTCACCGGCTCGACCAAGGTCGGGCGGTTGATCGCGGTCGAGGCCGCCAAGAACCTCAAGAAATTCACGCTGGAGATGGGCGGCAAGAACCCGCTGGTCGTGCTGCGCGATGCGGATGTGGACTACGCGGTGCGCGCCGGCTGCTTCGGGATCTATTTCCACCAGGGCCAGGTCTGCATGGCCAACTCCCGTATCATCGTCGAAGCCCCCGTCTACGAAGAGTTCTGTGAGAAGTTCACGGCTCGCACCAGAACGTACAAGGTCGGCGATCCTCACGATCCCCAGACCGTCATCGGCCCCCTGATCAGACGGACCCAGTGCGCCTTCATCGACGGTCACGTGAAAGACGCGGTGGACAAAGGCGCCAAGGTGCTGACGGGCGCCACGCACGAGGACAACTTCTACCAGCCGACCGTCATTGCCGGCGTGACTGCGCAAATGCGCATCTACTCGGAGGAATCCTTCGGTCCCATCACCTCGATCATCCGTGCCGAGAGCGCCGAGGAAGCCCTGAAAATTGCCAATGACACCTCTTACGGGCTGGCGGCGGGGGTGATCACCAACGATCTGCAGAAGGCGCTGGACCTGGCGCTGCGCCTGGAGACGGGCATGGTGCACATCAATGACACGACCGTCTCGGACGAGCCGCATGTGCCCTTCGGTGGAATCAAGAACAGCGGCTTCGGGCGCGAAGGCGGCCACTACTCCATGGAGGAGATGACCGAGCTCAAATGGATCACCATCCAGCTCGGCCAGCGGCAGTTCCCGTACTGAGGGGTCGCGCTCCTGATGCCCGTGTCCGGCGGCGTTCGCCGCCGGGACACGGGATATCCCCGGCAACCGATGTCGCAGGCAATCGCCTCAGGACACGGGCGTCCAGGGCAGCCTGTCCAGGTCCACGTTGCCGCCTGAGAGGATGACACCCACGGACTGACCACTGATCGGCAGCGAGCAGTCGAGCACCGCGGCCAGTGCCACGGCGCTGCTCGGCTCGATGATGATTTTGAGCGTCTCCCATGCCAGACGCATCGCGCTCACGATGGATTCTTCGGAGACCGTGACGATGTCATCGACGTGACGCGCGATGAGCGCGAACGTAAGGTCACCGAGCGAGGTGCGCAGCCCGTCCGCGATCGTGCGCGGCTGAAGCTGCGGCACGATTTTACCGAGGCGCAACGACTGCTGGGCATCGTTCGCAAGCTCGGGCTCGCATCCGATGACGCGCAGCCTGGAATTGAGTCCCTTCGCGGCGAGCGCAGTCCCGGACAGGAGGCCGCCACCGCCGACCGGGGCGAACAGAAAATCGAGCTCCGGCTGCTCCTCCAGAAACTCGAGTGCGCAGGTACCCTGCCCTGCGATGGTGCGCGGATCGTTGTAAGGATGCACGGGCGCCGCACCGGTCTGCTCCTGGATTCGCTGCGCCGTCGCCTCGTACTCCTCCGAAGTGGGCACCGCCCCCCGAGCCTCGACCCAGACGATGCGACCTCCATAACGCTCAACCGCCGCGACCTTCGATTTGAGCGCCACTTTCGGCATCGCGAGGTAAGCCGGGATTCCGCGTGAACGGGCCGCCAGGGAGAGAGCAGCCGCCTGATTCCCCGAGGAGCTGGTCACCACGCCACGCCGCGCCTCGGCTTCTCCCAGCGAGAGCACCGCGTTGAAGGCACCCCGCGCCTTGAAGACCCCGGCGCGCTGAAAATTCTCGCACTTGAAAAACAACTGCGCGCCCACCCGCGAGTCGAGCGAGCGGCTCGTCAATACCGGCGTCCGACGGATGAATGGACCGATTCGCTCACGCGCGTACCGCACGAGATCGAATGTAGGAACGGATGATGAGGTGGCCTGTGTCATGAGGACCGCCAGAGACCGACCGGGCTCGCCCGGGAGGCACCGCATTCTAGGCCATCACGACGCTCCGAGTCGCCCCTTGCGGCAACCCGCAGGCCAGAATCCAGCGATCGCGCAAAGGCGTCCTCCTGCCTCATATGGCCGTGGAAGATTTGTCTTATCGGGCCGCCTCAATCATCTTATGAGCACAGGCTCATAATATGCGCATGCCAGAGGCGTCGCCCTTCGGCATGCCTGACGGACCGAAGGGGGAATCGCCCGATGCGTTTGAAGATCCGTGGACTGTCAAAACGATATCCGAACGGAGTGCAGGCCCTCGAGCAGGTCTCGCTCGATCTCTCACCGGGCATGTTCGGCTTGCTCGGGCCGAACGGCGCGGGCAAGTCCACCCTCATGCGCACTCTCGCCACGCTCCAGGAGGCTGACAGCGGCTCGGCGACGCTCGACGACATCGACATCCTGCGAGAGCCCGCGCGTGTCCGTGAAGTGCTCGGGTATCTGCCGCAGGACTTCGGTATCTACCCCAAGGTCAGTGCGCTGGACCTGCTCGATCACCTCGCACGCCTCAAGGGTCTGGCCGACACGCGCGGGCGGCGCGAGGTGGTGGAGCGGCTGCTGCAACGGACCAACCTGTACGACGTGCGCAAGCAGAAGCTGGGAAGCTTCTCCGGGGGCATGCGGCAACGCTTTGGCATTGCGCAGGCTCTGCTCGGACATCCCAAGCTGATCATCGTTGATGAGCCCACGGCGGGACTCGACCCTGAAGAGCGTGTCCGCTTTCACAACCTCCTTGCGGATATCGGCGAGGAGGTGGTCGTGATCCTCTCGACGCACATAGTCAGCGACGTGGCCGATCTGTGCAGCAGTTTCGCAGTCATCCATCACGGTCGCGTGCTGTTGACAGGCGAGCCTGCGGCCCTGATCGACTCGGTGCGAGGCAGGATCTGGCGCAAGATCGTGACCAAGGAGGAGTTTGCCGGGATGAAAGGCCGGCTGCCGCTGATCTCCACCCGGCTGCAGGCGGGCCGCACGCTGGTGCGCGCTTATGCCGAGGCGGTCCCGGAGCCGGGCTTCGAGGCAGTGGAGCCTGACCTGGAAGACGTGTACTTCAGCACGATTGCCGGCCATTTCGCCGTCGCTCGCGCTGCGGCTGCCTGACTGCCATGAACGTACTGACCATTGCCGTCTTCGAGCTGCGCTCGAGGGTCAGCCTGATCTCGACCTGGGTGTACTGGCTGCTCTATGCGGCGCTCGGTGGCATATGGATGGCGGCTGCCGGAGGGGCCATCGAACACGCCTCACTCACCGTGGGCAGCGAGAAGCTGGCGATCAATGCCCCGTATCCGCTGGCCGTGGCCATCACCATACTCGGCTTCGTGGGCGTCATCATCATCGCGGCCCTGATGGGGCGCTCGGTGCAGCAGGACTTCGAGTACGGCACGTTCCACTTCCTGTACACCGCACCCATCCGCAAGCGCGACTATTTTCTCGGGCGATTTCTTGGCGCGTTCGTCACTTTGACGCTGATCTTCACCGGCATCGCCATCGGGCTGGAGGCCGGCATGCATCTGCCCGGGGTGGAGGCGGCACGCCTCGGCCCGTTTGCGCTGCAATCGATCCTGCGTCCCTACCTGTTCAACGTATTACCCAACACCTTGTGGCTCGGCGCCGTGTTCTTCGTCATCGCCGCCCTGACGCGTGCCATGGCTCCCGTTTATATAGGCAGTGTGCTCGTCCTCATCGGCTACCTCCTGGCGGGAGATCTGCTCAACGACATGGAGAACAAGACCATTGCGGCGTTGATCGATCCGATGGGGACGACCGCTCTCGATGCACTGACTCGCTACTGGAGCGTGGCGGAGAAGAACACTCAACAGATTCCCCTGAGGGGACTGCTGCTCTGGAATCGCCTGTTGTGGGTCTCCTTCGGATTCATCGTGACCGCCGTCGGCTACCGTGCTTTCAGGATGGATTACGGGGTTGGGAGAGCTGCTTTGGGCGGCCGCCGCGCCAGGCGGCGCGCTTTGATCGCGGCCGCGAATGAGGCGCCCGCACCAGAGGCGGACGGTCGGCTTTCCGATGCCGGCGCGGCGGGAGCCATGGACCGCAGCGCCGGCGCGTACCTGCGCGCCCTGCCGGGGACCGTGTGGCTGTATCTGCGCGAAACGATCCGCAGCCCACGCTTCTACACCGTCGTGGCTGGTGGCGCCGTATTCATCGTCGGGAGCGCCAGAGACGTTAGCAGCATCTATGGCACCACGACGTGGCCGGTGACCTACCAGGTTCTGCAGGTCACCGCGGGCTTCTTCGCACTCTTCATCCTGGTCATCACGGCCATCCATGCGGGCGAGCTCGTCTGGCGCGAGCGTGATGCTCGCATGGACGAGATCGTGGACAGCACGCCCGTGCCGACCTGGCTGGGATTCTTCGCGAAGCTCCTCACGCTGTTTGCCATTCAGGGACTGCTGCTCGGCGTGGTCATGATATGCAGCATCGGCATCCAGCTCTGGCAGGGCTACACGCACCTGGAGATAGGCCACTACCTGTTCGAGCTGTACGCGCTGCAGTGGCCGCGCTACTGGCTCCTGGCCGCCCTCGCGTTGACCATTCACGTGCTCCTGAACCAGAAATACCTGGCTCACTTCGTCGTGGTGGTGTTTTTCCTGGTATCGCTCAGGCTGCCGGATTTCGGCCTGGAGGACCGGCTGTACCGCTTCGGCAGTGTGCCCGAGGTCATGTATTCGGACATGAACGGGTACGGCCATTTCCTGCCGGCCGCGCGCTGGTTCGAGCTGTACTGGAGCGCCGCGACAGTACTGCTGCTCGTCCTTGCCAATCTGCTGTGGGTCAGGGGCCGCGAGACGGGGCTGGGCGCTCGCATGACAGGCCTGCGCCGCCGATTCGGACCCGGCGCCGCCGGCGTCGCTGCCGTGGCCGCGGCCGTCCTCATCGGCAGCGGCGCCTGGATCTTCTACAACACCCACGTCCTCAATCCGTTCCTCTCCAGGTTCGACCGGGAGGAGCTGCAGGCGCGTTACGAGAAGCGCTACAAGGCGCTCGAGTACGCGCCGCAACCGAAGATCACGGCGGTCGATCTGCATGCGGACCTGTTTCCGCATCAACACCGGGCCCGCCTGAGCGGGACGCTCACACTGCTGAACCGCAGCGGCGCGCCGATCACCGACCTGTATGTGATGATGCCGAGGTCAACCGAGGTTCGTGGCCTGGACTTCGGTATCCCCGCGACCCTGGTGGACTTCGACCGCGAGCTGTCCTGGCGGCACTACCGCCTGAGCGCCCCCATGCAGCCGGGCACGACGTCCGTATGTCATTTCGACGTCGGCTACGCCATGAAGGGCTTCACGAACGACGGCGCCGAGCGGGTCGTCGTGGACAACGGCACCTTCCTCAATGGCGCGATCGGGCCTGAGACGAGCTTCGTACCCAGCTTCGGCTATCTGGAGGATGCCGAGTTGACCTCGGACCGCGAGCGCAGGAAGTTCGGACTGGCCCCCAAGGAGCGCGCGCATGATCTCGACGATCCGGTGTGGCGCCGGATCGGCTTCAGCCGCGACGCCGACTGGATCGACTACCGAGCCACGGTCAGCACGGTGGCCGGCCAGCTGCCGCTGACTTCCGGTTACCTCGAGCGGCAGTGGAGCGAGAACGGCCGGCAGTATGTCAGCTACCGGATGGACTCGAAGATGGCGGACATCTATCCCCTGCAGTCGGCGCGCTATCGTGTGCGCCGCGACCGCTGGGGAGAGGGTGATCGTGCCGTCGCCATCGAGATCGACTACCAGCCCGGGCACGAGTTCGACCTCGACCGGATGATCGCGGGCGTGAAGGATTCGCTCGGCTATTTCACGCAGAACTACGCCCCGTATCAGCATCACATCTTACGCATCATCGAGTTCCCGAGATACGACCAGTTCGCCGAGTCGTTTCCCAACACGGTGCCTTTCTCGGAGGCCATCGGGTTCGTCGCCAAGGTGGATGACCACGATCCCAAGGACATCGACTATCCGTACTTCGTCACCGCTCACGAGGTCGCGCATCAGTGGTGGGGCCACCAGATCACTCCGGCCTCGGTCCAGGGCGGAGATTTTCTCACCGAGAGCCTCGCGGAATACTCCGCCCTGATGGTTCTCAAGCACCGCTACGGCGATGCCAAGATGCGCCGTTTCCTGCGGTACGAGCTGGACCGCTACCTGCTCGGACGCAGCGCCGAAGGCAAGAAGGAGCAGCCGCTGTTCCGCGCGGACGGGCCGACTTACCTGCACTACCAGAAAGGCAGTCTCGCGCTGTACGCGATGCAGGACGCGATCGGCGAGGCCACGTTGAACCGGGCGCTGGCTGACTTCGTCGCGGACTGGCGCATGAAGGGGCCGCCCTATCCGACATCCCGCGCACTGCTGGCCAAGATCATGGCGGTTACGCCTCCGCAGAAGCAGTACCTGATCAGCGATCTGTTCGAGAACATCGTCCTGTTTGACAACCGGACGACCGCCGCGACCTGGAGACCGGCTGCCGGCGGCGGCTTCGAGGTCGACCTCACGGTCAGCGCGAAAAAATCGCGTGCGGATGGATTGGGAGCCGAAACCGAAGTCCCCATGGACGAGGACGTGGACGTCGGTGTGTTCGATGCGAAGGACAATCCGCTTCTGCTGCGGAAGATGCGCATCCACAGCGGACTCCAGAGCCTCAGGCTCGTGGTCGGCGCCCAACCGGCCAAGGCAGGTATCGATCCACTCAACAAGCTCATCGACAGGAACCCGGACGACAACACGAAGGAAGTGTCACGTCAGTGAGTCGTGACGGACATTCAGGCGAGAGGCCTGCCAGTCCTGACGGACCCTGGCGAACCGGGAACGCGATCACGATTGACCTCCCGCCACACCACGCGCTCTGCCCACATCTGGACGGCGCCCCGGCTGGCGCGGGTATACTTGCAGAGCGCCGGGAGCGCGCCTCAACAGGTGACCTTCATGTTCAGCAAGCTCGTCATTTGCGCCGCAGGCTCCGTTCTCCTGGCTGGATGTGCCAACGGCTGGCCGCGCGTCCATCATATGCATCAGACCGCCAATACTGACTGCATGCCGACGGGCTCCAAAATCGCCCGAGCGTCGGATTGCGCAGTTTCCCAGCCTACCAGCAGCGACTCCCAGAGCGATCTGGACCGGCAGAATCAACAGGGCATGGGGACCGTCCAGATACCCGCCTTGCAAAAGAGTGGTCCTCCCCGCTAGCCTTTTTTTTGGCGCAAGGCGTCGCGCAACGACGACGTCCCATCTGACTGGAGAGTCCGCATGATCCCGCCACCGGGCAGATCCACGACCGCAGTGTGGGGTGGGGAGACCGACCACGAGCCTTACGAGGGCGCCACCCAGGTGCCCGTCGTCCACAGCGTGTCTTTCGGTTATCGGGACCTCGATGCATGGCAGGCGGTCGCGCTGGAGCGCGCACCCGGACACATCTACTCCCGCAACACCAACCCCACGGTCCGCGCCTTCGAGGAGAAGATCCGGGACCTCGAAGGTGCGCAGGCCGCAACCAGCTTCGCTTCCGGCATGGCCGCGATCAGCGCCACGTTCTTCGCATTGCTGCGGCCGGGTGATCGGGTGGTGTCCATCAAAGACAGCTACGGCGGGACGAACAAGCTCTTCACCGAGTTTCTGCCACCCTTCGGCATCGATGTCTGCCTGTGCGAGACCAGTGACTTTGCCGCCATCGAGGCGCAGGTTCGGCGCGGTTGCCGGCTGCTCTACCTCGAATCCCCTACCAATCCCACCATCAAGATCGTGGACATCCGCCGCCTGGCGGAGGCTGCACACGCCGTCGGTGCGCTCGTCGCCGTGGACAACACTTTCGCGACGCCCATCAATCAAAGTCCCCTTCAGTTGGGCGCGGACCTGGTCCTGCACAGCGCCACGAAGTACCTCGGAGGGCATGCAGATGCACTGGGCGGTGCTGCATGCGGCGAGACCTCGCTGGTGCGGAAGCTGTACCACTTCCGGGAGATCAATGGCGCAGCACTGGCGCCCATGGACGCATACAGTCTTTTGCGTGGGATGAAGACGCTGGCCCTGCGCGTCGAGAGGCAGAATCAGAACGCCTTGGCGGTCTCTCGGTGGCTGGAGCGCCACCCGGTGGTCGAGCGGGTGAACTATCCTGGCCTCGAGACGCACCCCCACCACGATGTCGCCGTGCGACAGATGCGCGGGTTCGGCGGCATGCTGAGTTTCAGCGTGCGCGGGGGACTCGAGGCGATCAAACAGTTCCTGCCGCGCCTTCGCTATGCGCATCGAGCCGCGAACCTCGGCTGCGTGGAGACAGTCGTCGGACCGCCGCTCGTGACGAGCCATGTCGAGTGCACGCCGGAGGAGCGGGCGGCCGCAGGCATTCCGGAAGGCCTCGTCCGGTACTCCGCTGGCATCGAGGACGTATCCGATCTCGTCGAGGATCTCAAACAGGCCCTCGCCGGCATTGCGTGACTACGGGCGCCGCCGATTCCGGCTGGAGCGGGCATCCGGCAATCAACGGTCGGTCAGGATGGGGCGGGTGCCGGCGAGGGCACGCTGCTGGCGTTGATGTCGATCGTAATCTTCCACTCGCCCGCCCGCTGTCGCCAGACCTCGACATAGGTCCCATGGTCGACCTCCTTGCCATTTTCTCCCTGCCTCACCCGGTACGTGCCGTACACGTACGCAACATCTCCGGAGCCCACATTTTCGGTCGTATCGATCCGGAGCTTCACGCCGGACCGGATCATGGACTCGATGGCCTCCCGGATTGCGGCGGCGCCCTTGACTGGCTCGCTGCCGGACACCAGCAGCTGCGCATCGGGCGCGTACAGGGCGGCGACCGCCGCCGCATCGCCGCGGTTGAAGTTGACCTCCCACGAGTGTTTCAACGCGGAGGGCACGCCCGGACTGTTTGACGAGCCGGCGGCGCAAGCCGCGAGCCCCGCGGTCAAGACTCCCCACGCTGCCATCCGGGTGAGCGGCAGCCCCGCGCCCACGACCCGCCGCGCCGCCAACCTCGTGAGCAGGAACAGGCTATCGCACCTCATTTGTTCTCCCCTGGTTGCTGCCCCTGGCCGGCCTGAAACGCCTGCCAGGCCTGATCGATGATGTATGCGTGAATCGCCTCCGCATCGGCCCTCGAAAGCACATCGTCCCAGCGCGCCATTCCCTTCGGCGCGAACAGGCCCTGGAGCACGATCTCGTAGAACAGCTGATTGGTCTGGGGCGCGAGGCGCCGCAGGTCTGGAAGGAGGCCGCGCCCGAACACATGGCAGCGGGCGCAAAAGCGGTTGTACAGCACCGCCCCGTGCGCGATGGCGGCCGTGGAGCCCTCGCGCGGTGGTGGCGAGGGAAAGGGCTCGTCGGTCACGACCGGCGGCTTCGGCACGCTACCGCCACCGAGCTTGAAAGCAACTATGCGCCCGGAGTTGCCATAACGGTATGCGGCGCTGTCGGCGGGAAACCCGAAGATGGCGCCGCCCAGGCCGGCCATCACCGCCACGAACTGCTCGCCGCTGGCGCGATAGGTCATTGGCGCCGCCATGATGGATGTCCCGACGTCGAGCTTCTTCAGAAGCCGGCCCGAGTCGGCGGCGTAGACGCTCAACTGCCCGGACACGTCTCCGCGGATCACGAGATTGCCCCCGCTCGAGAGCACACCCCCGTCCCAGACGTTCGCGCCAGCCTGCTCCCACGCAATCCGGCCGGTCGTGGGGTCCACCGCGCGCAGCAGGCCCCGCGACTTCACCGGCGCTGCGATGCCCCGACCAAGGTCCTCCAGCGAGGGCAGCTTGCCCAGCAGGCCTTCGAGTCCCTTCGGGTCGTAGTCCTCGGGAGCGAAGAAGGCGAGATCGAAAGCGCCCTCGATGAGTCCGGCCCGCCGATCCTCGGTATTCACATAGACCATCGGCGCCTCGATCACCGGAATGTAGACCAGGCCGGTCCTCGGACTGAACGACATCGGTTGCCAGTTGTGCGCACCCGAGGCGCCCGGGAAGAGCAGCCTCGGCTGTTTCATCCAGTCTGCTTCCGGTGCCGGCTGCGGACGATGAGTGTGCGGATCGAGGCCCCTGGTCCAGTTCACGAACGCGAAGGGGTTCGCCGCCAGAACCTCACCCGTCGCGCGATCGAGGACGTACAGGTAACCGTCCTTGCTCGCCTGCATCAGGATGTGGCGCGTGCGGCCGCCGAAGGACAAATCGGTCAGGATCATCTTCGCCGTGGTGTCGTAGTCCCAGGCCTCGCCCGGTATCTCCTGAAAATGCCAGACAAGCTGCCCGGTGTCCGCGCGGATGGCCAGAATGGACGCGACGTAGAGCTCGTCATGATCGCCGTGAGTGTCCTCCACGACCGCGTAGGGGGAAGCATTCCCGGTGCCGATGTACAACAGATTCAGCGCTGGGTCGTAAGCCATTCCGTCCCACACCGATCCGCCACCGCCATACTCCCATTTGTACTCCTTACCCCAGGTATCAATAGCCGCCACCAGATGGGCCTGATCCTGCGCTCCGAGGTTTGGATCGCGCGGCACCGTATAGAAACGCCACCGAAACGCGCCCGTGCGCAGGTCGTAAGCGGACACCGAGCCACGCGCACCCGCAAAGTCGCCGCCACCATTACCGATGACGATCACCCCACCCGCAATCAGCGGCGCACCCGTGACAAAGTAATGAAAGTCCTGCGGCCCGCGGGCCGGCAGAGTGTCCACGCGCCACGCGCGCTGCCCGGACTTCGCATCGATCGCGTGAAGGTAGCCATCGAGCGAGGCGACGTACACCCGTCCGTCACGAACGGCGACACCCCGGTTGACCACGTCGCAACACGCGTAGCGCGCCCATTGTCCGGGAACACCAGGATCGTAAGTCCAGAGCTGCCGACCTGTGGAAGCATCGAGTGCATACACCCTGCCCCAGTTTCCCGAGGTGTACAGAACACCGTCGACGACGACCGGTGTCGCTTCCAGGCCGCGGCTGGTGCCCAGTGAATATCCCCATGCATAACCGAGTCGGGCCACGTTGCGATCGTTGATATCCGCGAGCGGTGAGTAGTAGGAACTGCCCGCATCGCGCCCGGGCGTGAACCATTGATCAGGCTCGCGATCCGCCGCGAGAACGCGCGCTTCGTCTACCTGCGCAAATCCTGTCGGCGCTACTCGCGCGGCCGAATGCGCGGCGGGACGCCCGCAACCACTCAGCAAAGTCCCCAACAGGATGGCCAGCAAAGACGAAAAGCCTGGAAATGCGAGTCTGCGCACGCTGTGACACCCCCTCTTGGTGATCGATGCTTCGCCACGATTGTCGTTGCAAAGAAGCTTCCTGTCACTCCTGCGCGGCCGCCCGTCACATCGGCGCCCGGCAGCCGAGCTGCGCGCCTATCTTCAGATCTGTTGCAAACCAAGTCAGCCTGACTGAGGAGGCGAACATGGCTGGTCACTCACTGAGCTCCCACCGGACGGACGGCTTCCGGCGACCCGCGCGCGCGGCAGGCCTGGTGCTGCTGGCTGCGGGTGCCCTCGGCGCCGGCAGCGCCCTCGCCGACGTGCCACAGCAGGTAGTCACGGTCAAACTGCACTATTCGAAGGCCGAGCTCGGGTCGGCAGAGGGCGCCGAACATCTCTATCGGCGCATTCAGTTTGCCGCGCGGCAAGCCTGCGGAGACCCCGACGGACGCGAGCTCAAGACGTATTTCCTTGCGAAGCGTTGCTACCAGCGGGCGGTGGATCAGGCGGTCGCGAATGTCGACGCCCCCAGCTTGACCGCGCTTCATCGCAGCCGGGGGACACGCACCGCCGCGGGCTGAGTGCGCGGCGCTCCGCCGCGGGTTGAGCACAAGGCTCGCGCACCGGATTGAGTGAGCGCGCGACGCGGCGCGCTGAGAGCGGCGCGTCGATCGCGGGCTGCGCGCGGGAGGCAGCCCTCCTCCCCTCGTGGCACAATGGACCTTCCGTGCTCGCGCCCGAGGGGTCCGCCATGATCACGCTGTTCCATCGCCCCAAGTCCCGGTCGACGCGCTTCATTTTTCTCCTCGAGGAGCTCGAGGCGCCCTACGAGATCCGCCTGGTGACGACGCGCAGCCGCGATGGCACGGGAGAAGTGGACCCGGCAAACCCACACCCGCATGGCAAGGTGCCGGCGATCTCGGATGACGGTGTGGTCGTATTCGAGTCCCCGGCCATAGCGCTGTACCTCACGGACAAATTCCCGAAGAACCGTCTCGGCCCGCTGGCCGGTGAACCCGGGAGGGGCAGCTATCTGTCGTGGCTCTCTTATTACACGGGAGTTCTCGAGCCCGCGTTCATGTCGAAGTTCATGAACACTCAGGTTCCGCGCGGCACCGCGGGCTGGGTTCCTCTCGAAGAAGCGATGCCGACCGTGATCGGCGTGCTCTCGCGTGGACCCTACATGCTGGGTGAGCGATTCAGCGCAGCGGACGTGCTCTACGGTACGACCTTCGCGATGTTCGGCCAGAGTCCCATGGTGCCGCGATCGCCGGTAGTCGACGAGTACGTGCAGAGAATAGTGTCCCGGCCAGCCTTTGCCCGCGCGCTGGCGCGGGAAAGTGGCGCTTGAGCCTCTCGGGACAGGCAAGCCGGAGGAGATAGAGAATGTCGGATGATGAATCGAGCACGGGCGGCTGCCTCTGTGGCGGAGTGCGCTATGTGGTCCGCGGAAAGTTGCGCGATGTGATCGGTTGCCACTGCTCGCAGTGCCGTCGCACGAGCGGCCACTACGTCGCGGCCACCAGCGCCCCTGAGGATCGCGTCAGCCTGACGAGCTCGGAAACGCTGCGCTGGTATTCCTCCTCGGACCAGGCGCAGCGCGGATTCTGCAGCCGCTGCGGGGGAAACCTCTTCTGGAAGCCTCTGGATGCGACACCCGCACGCATCGGCATCATGGCCGGCACGCTCGATGCCCCGACTGGCCTGCGCATGCAGCAGCACATATTCGTCGGGGACAAGTCGGACTACTACTCGATCGAAGACGGTCTGCCGCAGTCGGCTGCCTGGCCGCACTAGAAACTCTGCTGAGTCTGCACCAGGAATTGCAGGCCCTTGACGCCCGCGCTCCGCTCGAGCGGGGTGGCCAGATCGACGTGCGTGACATTTCCGAGTCCCGAGCGCGCGTTGCCGAAGCGAAGGCCGAGGCCGACGTCTTTCAGCAGCCCGCGGCTTGGCTCGGCCAGCGGCACGTTGCCCCATGTGCGGCCGGCGTCGAAGAATGCGGCGCCTCCCACTCGCCACAAGCGGAACGGAAACCAGTCGGTGAAATAGCGTTGCTCCAGGGTCAACAATCCACTGGCGGTGCCGGTCTGGAACCGCAGCGGGTAGCCCCGCAGACCGGTGTCGCCACCGAGCAGAATCTGGTTGTCGAGATCGAGCTTGTGTCCCACGGTGCCCTGCACAGCCGTATAGAGCAGCGCGCGCGGCGACTCCTCCAGGTAGTATCTGGCGCTGCCGCTCACCCGGGCATTGCGCAGGCTCCCGCCTTCCAGCCTGCCTGACAGGTCGTCCGCGAGCAGCAGCATGGATCCACCCTCGAAGATGAATCCGCGGGCCGCCGTGCTCGAGAATACGAGCGCTTTGCGGTCCGCGCCCCAGAGCCGGTCGGACCAGCCGATCCGCACGTCGAGCAGCGTCCCGAGATAGAAGTCCTCCGTGCGCTCGATCTGGTTGCGGTTCTCGAGCGTCACGAAGTCATCCTGCAGGAGCGCGAAGTCCAGCCAGGGATAAACGAGCTTGCGATTTGCCGGCAGAGTCGTGGCGCCGCTCCAGAGCGGGGCGGGCGCAAACTCGTGCTCGTCGAGCGTGGCGCCGAGGCTCCAACGCTGCACCCAGCCGTTGTGCAGGCCCTGCGACCAGCCGTAGTTGGCCGAGGCAGTCCGGAGATCCTCGTGGAACTGATCGACGATCGAGCCGAGGTCGTACAGCGAATCCACGCGCGTCCATTTCTGGATATCGAGACCCCAGGCGCGGCGGCTGTCGAGCGCGTAGAACGGATGATTCACGTTCAGGTCGACCAAGTCCCCGTCGCTGTTGTTCTCGTATGTGCCGGTGACCGAGGTCCAGGAGCCGAAGGCGTGCAAATCCGACACCTGGTACATGTTGATGACCCGATCGACATCGGTGCTGCGCTGCACGCGCACCGCGACGCCGGTGCCCAGGAGGTTGAGCTCCTCGAGCTGACCTCCGGTGGAGTTGGTGCCGCCGCTGCGGCTGAAATTGAAGCCAGGATCGAGCGTCCACACGTCGCGCGTGCTCACGATGACATCCACACGGCCGTCCTGATAGCTGACCGGCCGGATCGAGGCATCGTAGAGATAAGGCACGGAACGCAGGATGCGCTCGGACTCCGCCAGCAGTCGCCGTGAGTAGGGGTCGCCGGTGTGAAACAGGAGCTGCGAGCGGATGACCCCGGGTCGCGTCCGGATGTGCAGCCGGTTCGCAAGCCGGAATACCCAGTTGTTCTCGCGAGGGTCGCTCAGGTCGAAGATGTTCTGGTTGTCGATGATGATCTGGCCGATGAGCGCATGCGCGCGCTCGAGCTCCGCATCCGCGGGAAGCGAGTCGGCGCCCTGCGCGGGGTGCAGGAAGGCCAACATCAGGAGCGCCAGCGCCCCCGAGCATGCGCCCTTTGCCGGGGCGGTCGTCCGGGCCGAGCTCCCCCGAGCAGTCAGGGCCAGAACTCGCGACTCGCGATCTCGGCGCCCTGCGCAAGCGCCTGCAGCTTGGCCCAGACCACTTCCGGGTCCACTCCGCCGGAGCCGACGTGGACGCTGAAACCGCAGTCAACCGCCGCCATGACGCGGTCGCGCCCCAGCAGATGGGCGTAGCGCGCGATCCGCTGCGCCACCAGGTCCGGATGCTCGATGTAGCCGGACTGGCATTCGATCACTCCCGGCGCGAGGATCTTGTCCTCCGGGACCTTCACGGACTCGAACAGCCGCCACTCGTGGGCGTGCCGCGGGTTGGCCGCCTCGAGCAGGATGATGCGCGGCTTGGCTTTCCAGAGGATGTCGACGATGTCGGCAAGCGGCACGTCGCAGTGGTGCGGGCCCGGATAGTTTCCCCAGCACAGATGCATGCGGACACGCTCGGCGGGAATGTTGATCAGCGCCCGGTTGAGAGCCTCGACGTGCAGCTCCATCTGTGCGCGGAATTCCCTGAGGCCGAGATGCGCGAACTGCGTGTGGCGTCCCATTGCCAGATCCGGGCAATCCAGCTGCAGCATGATGCCTGCCGCGCAGATGGCCTCGTACTCGTGGCGCTGCGCGTCGGCAACGGCGAACAGGTACTCCTCGTGGCTCGAGTAGAAGTCATTGCGGAAGAACAGGGTCGTCACCCCGGGTGAGGCCGCGCTCAGAAACAGGCCTGCCGGCTCGTTGCCGCTCACGGCCTCCTGCAGACGCTGCGCGTCGCGGCGCGGCGCATTCATGTCCCGCACGCTGATCGCGGCGTTGCAGGCGGGCGCCTTGCGATGCTTGCGCCCCGGATCGGCCAGCACGCGTTGCTTGATCCCCGGAAAGTCCTCGATGTCCTGGAACATGTAGGTATTGCCGGTGCCGCCGAAGCCGTTGAGGCGATCCTTGACGTAGGTCGCATAGCTCGGCTTGGACATCTCGCCATCGTTCACGACATCGATGCCAGCCTTGATCTGGCGGGCCGTGACCGCCTCGACGGCACGCGTGACCTTCTCCTCGACGGCCGCGGCATCGAGCGGAATGCCGTCCTCGCGCGCAAACATGATCTGGATCAGCTCTTCGCTGCGCGGCAGGCTGCCGACGTGGGTGGTGAGAAACCGGTTGTGGCTGGCCATCCGCCCTCCGCTTCAGGTTGCGCCCGCACTGCGCGGGGCGCGCGGAGACATTATGCCCGGCGCAGGGGCGAATGTTGCCTGAGCCTTGCGCCTGCGCTTGAAATCCGGCCCGGCGATCAACATAGTGCCTGCAGACAGGCTGCGGGAAGGCAGCTGACGGGGCCACCGGTACTCGGGGCTCCGCTTGACTCGTGGAGGTCACATGGCGACAGGTTGGGCAGGGGACGGTGCGGTACAGGAGCAGATCGACGCGACCGTCAAGGATGGCATCAGTCGCGCCCAGAGCCGGCTGCCCCAGGGTCCCTCGCTGACACACTGTGCGCTCTGCGGTAACGAGATCCCCGAGGCCCGGCGTGTGGCCATGCATGGGGTCAGGCTGTGCCTGCCCTGCCAGGAATCCGAAGACCGCAAAGCTTCTGCCTTCAGCGGCTACAACCGCCGCGGGAGCAAGGACAGCCAGCTGCGCTGAAGGTCGAGAGCCCGCTGCCCCGCTGCGTCGAGAGCCCGCTGCCCCGCTGCGTCGAGAGTCCGTTGCCCGGCTGCGTCGCGAGAGTCCGTTGCCCGGCTGCCGGATCAGTCGCCGGCGGCCGACTTCTCCTTGAGGTAGATGGCCAGCCACCGGTGCACCTCCTCGTAGAACCGACGACTGTCCTGCGGCTTCATGATCCAGTGCCATGCATCCGGCCAGACCAGTAGCCGGCTCGGCACGTGCATGCGCTGCAGCGTGCTCCAGTTCTCCAGCGTATTGCCGATCGGCACTCTGAAGTCGCGCTCGCCGATGCTCAGCAGAATCGGCGTCTTCCAGTTCGCCGCGTACGTGATGGGGCTCTGATCGTGCCAGATCGGACTGCCTGCCCAGGGTGGCCCGTTGTTAGCCAGCTCGCGCCCGTAGATCGCATCGCTCTCGCCCCACTGCGTGGTCAGATCGACCTCGCCGGCGTGACTGACGATGCACTTGTAGCGGGTCGTCGTGGCCTCGATCCAGTTGGCCAGGTGTCCGCCGTAGCTGGCACCGGCCGCGCACATGTGCGTACCGTCGATGAAGGGATAGCGCTTGAGGGCCGCGTCGACCGCTTCGTTGATGTCCTCACCGGGGGTCTTGAGCGGCTCGAGCTTGATCGCCTGTGCGAACTTCTCTCCGTAGCCAGTGGAGCCGGTGTAGTCGGTCATCAGCACCACATAGCCCGGTGCCCCCAGCAGATGATAGTTCCAGCGCAGCCCGATCTGATCCGGGTTGCTGCTCGCTGCGCCACCGTGGATGAGCACCAGCAGCGGATATTTCTTCGTGGGATCGAAGGCGGGCGGCAGAACGACCATGCTGTGCAGCTCGCGGCCGTGGGAGCCGGTGAAGGTGAAATGCTCGGGTGGCTGCCAGTCGATGGCGGCCGCCGCCGCCGTGTCGATGTTGGTGAGATTGGTGTGCTGGCGCGCGGCCGGATCGATCCGCACGATCTCGAGTGGATTGACCGAGCTGCCGTAGCTGGCGATCACCACGGGCCGGGCCGCCTTGCGGGCGATGGCGAGCGCAGTGTAGCCGCCGACCTGCCGGCCGATGACCAGTGTCGGGCGGCCGCCGCCTGCAGGTACCCGGTAGATATTCTCGCGGCCGGCTTCCGGCGTCAGCAGATAGACAAGCCGGCTGTCCGCCGTGGGCGCATAGGCGGCCACCTCACGATCGAAGTCCCGGGTGAGGAGGCCTGCCTCGCCGCCGGCAGGCCAGGCCACACGCTCCAGGCGCTCGAGGTGGTAGACCTCGCTGTCCTGCGGCGCATATTTGAAAAGCAGCGTCCGGCCGTCGGGAGTGAATGTAGCCTCGCTGTATTCGCCAGAGGCCGGCGTGACCGGCGTTGGCTCGGAAGCCCGATCCACCGGAAGGCGATAGAGATGATAGCCCACCTGCGCGAACGCCGCGTTCCAGCGTTCCGTCGTCGCTGTGAAAACGACTTCCCTCCCATCGGGACTCCAGATGGGATCGAGCGACACTGCCGTCTCGCCCGCCACGCCCGAGAATCCAGGCTGGTGCGCGAAGTCAGTCGGGGAAAGAATGTCCCGTGCCGCCGAGCCCTCCTCCAGCATCTGCACCATGACGGTTGGCTGCCGGTCATCCAGCCACTCATTCCAATGACGGATGGGAAAGTGCTCATACACGCGCAAGTTGTACTTTCGCGCCTTGCGCTCCTCGGCGATCTTCTTGTTGGCATCGTCGTCCAGGGCGTTCGGGTAGACGAATGATTCGAACAGAATCGCCTTGCCATCCGGCCGCCACTGGGGTGCGGAGGCTCCGGTGGAAACACTCGTGAGTCGACGCGCCTCGCCGCCCGAAGCCAGGTCGAGGATGTAGACCTGTTCGACATCGTCGCCCTCGCGCTTGGTGGTGAAGGCGATCGAGCGGCTGTCGGGCGACCAGGCAGTACCATGCTCGGCTGCGCGGCTGTTGGTCAACCGGCGTGGCGGACTGCGGCCATCGGCTGCGGTGATCCACAGGTCGCTGACCTCCTTGTCATGCTCATATGAGGGCTCCAGCACGGAGAATACGACCCACTTTCCGTCAGGGCTGACCACGGGCGCCCCGACGCGCTTCATCATCCACAGCGTCTCGTGCGTGATGGGTGACCTGGCGGCAGTTGCTTGCGCGAGCACGGCCACGGGGACCAGCAGCCAGACAAGCGCGCACAGGCGGTGACATTTCTTGAGAATTGTCATGGGGGTCCCTTCCGGCCAAAGGGCGGCAGCATAGTGGATTGCCCCGATCGCAGCGAATGCCAGCCCTCGGGGCAAGTCGCCCCTGGCAATGATTCGCAGCGGCCGAAGGATCGGATATTCTCAGGCGAGAACAATTGATTCCCGGGGAGGACCCGTGAGCACGCGCGTATTCTCAAGACGAGCCTGGCTGGGTGTTCTGCCGCCGCTTCTGCTGCTCGCATCGGCGGCTGAGGCAGCAGTCATCGACGTATCTCCCGGTGGCTTCACCGTGCACATCGTCAGTCACGTTGCCGCAGCGCCCGACAAGGTGTACGCGAACCTGATCAATCCGTCGCGCTGGTGGGCTTCGGATCATACTTTCTCCGGAAGCGCCGCGAACCTGCATCTCGATGCCAGGGCGGGCGGCTGCTGGTGCGAGAGCCTGCCCAACGGCGGCTCCGTCCAACACCTCACGGTGGTGTACGTCGATCCCGGCAAGGCGCTGCGCCTGCGCGGCGCGCTCGGGCCGTTTCAGGGGCTCGGCGCCGAGGGCGCGATGACCTGGTCGTTGAAGGCTGCCGGAGACGGCACGGATCTATCGGTCACGTACGCCCTGGGTGGGTATTCGAAGGCTGGGTTCGAGGAGCTGTCCAAGGCCGCCGACGGCGTGCTGACCGAGCAGGTCGAGCACCTCCGACAGGCGAGCGAGAAAGGCGGCGCCGCGGCGCCGGCTCACGGGGCTCGATGAGATCCCTGCGACCGACTCGCTGGCATGCGTTTCATGCGTTGCGATGCGAGTCGGACTCGAGGCATCGAGCGGCGACGCCGGCGCAACCGGCGCCCCGGATCACCCGACGGTCCCGGCGGACCCCGGAAAGCCGAGCTGGCCACGCACAGCCAGTCGCTGCCGCCTGTCCAGAGGCTCGATTTCCCGAGGCCCCGCCCGCCGGGCCGACTGGCGTCTGGAGGGCAACGGATGCGGCCGGCTCGCCTGTCTGTCACTACGTGGCAAGCCGGTAGCTGGATGCGGATGCCGGCGTGATTCAACATCCCGGTCCCGCAAGGCTTGGGCCGCAGCGCTCAGTGGCCGGTGTACTCGATCGAGATCGAGTTGACGACCCGCCTGACCCCGGGCGCCTGTCGCACGAGGGCCTCCGCCGTCTGGCGCGTCAGATCGGTGTTGACCTCGCCGGTCAGGTAGACGATGCGATCCAGAGTCTGGACACGAATGAGGTTCGGCGGCCCGAGATCCGCATGCGAGCTCAACAATGCCCGCACCTCGGAGGTGATCTGCGTGTCGCCGGGACAGCCCTCGAGGCCGCACTTGCGATACGCGGCACAGCCGCAATTCACGAGCAGCGCGGCAGCCAACACGATGCCTGCTCCGACCCGTGCAGGCCATCCTGGCTCAACGTCATCGAGATGGCGGTTCACGGGCGATGTTCTGGCTAAGTCGCGCCAAGGCATGACATATGCGGGCCTTGCTTCATAATATCGCGGCAGCGTGGCTCGAACATGAAAGCGCCAGGTCGATACGATGCGGACAATAATAAGAGTGTTCCCGGCAGCCACTCTCGCAGTGCTGCTGCATCCCGGACCCGTGCACGCCGGCACAACTGCCTCGAGCAATGGTCCCGCCTCCGCCAACGCATCCACTGTGAGCCCGCCTCCCTTGAACGCCGATGACATCGCGGCCCTGGTGACCGAAGGCACCATCGGCGCGGTCCAGAGCGCAGTGCTCGAGCATCGGGCGAGCTGCGCCGCAGTCGTCAGCGCGTACCTGGATCGCATCGCGCGACTGGACAAGGCGACGGGTCTGAATGCCATCAGCGCGGTGAATCCCGAGGCCTTGCGCATCGCCGGGCAGCTCGATGCGCAGCTGCGGCGCGCGCCGAGCGCACCCCGCGGGGCCCTGTTCTGCGTTCCTGTTCTCGTCAAGGACAACATCGACACCCGCGGTCTGCCCACGACCGGCGGCTCGGTGGCCCTCGCCCACAACGTACCCACTCAGGATGCCTTCATCGTCCGCAAGCTGGAAGCAGCGGGCGCCATCGTGCTGGCCAAGACCAACATGGCCGAGTGGGCCTTCAGTCCGCGCGACAGCGTAAGCTCTTCCCACGGTGTCACGGCGAACGCCTACGATCGTAACCGCACACCCGCCGGCTCTTCCGGAGGGACCGCTGCGGGTATTGCGGCCAGTCTGGCGCTGGTTGGATTGGGCACCGACACGGGCAATTCCGTTCGGGGGCCCTCCGGCTACGCGGCGCTGGTCGGCATGCGGCCGACGCTGGGTCTGGTGAGTCGTGGCGGAATCATCCCTCTGGAGCTCGATCGCGATACCGCGGGGCCGATCACGCGCACGGTGACCGATAACGCGCGGCTGCTCAACGTCATGGCGGGCAGTGACGCAGAGGATCGGCTGACCGTCGAGGCCGACGCGCGCCGCCCACGAGACTACACTTCCTTCCTCAGAGCAGACGCGCTCCAAGGCGCGCGTATCGGTGTGGTTCGCGAGCTCGTGGCCCCGGGCGAAACCGACCCGCAGGTGCTGGCCTCCTTCAACACGGCAATCGAGGTGCTGCGCCGGGGGGGCGCCACCATCGTTGACCCGGTGGTCATTCCCAACTTACGCAAACACCTGGAGGACGGCTACTACTGCCCGCGATTCGCTTTCGACGTCAACGCGTATCTGAACCAGCCGGCACACCCCGACGCGCCACGGGACATCCGCCAGATCTACGCGGCCGGTGCCTATTCGCCTCATACCCGCAGTGATTTCGAGCGGTTCCTGAAGGGCTCCGCCGGCGATCCCGCCCGCTCTTCGCCGCCCTGCCCGTACTATCTCGAGCACCCGGGCCGACGCGCGATGCTGCACGACGTCGAGTCGGCGATGGCCGCGGCGAGCCTCAACGCTCTCATCTATCCAACCTGGCTCACCCTGCCGCCCACGCTGAAACAGGCGACGAGCGCCTATCGCGGCGACAATTCGCAGCTCCTGTCGCCACCCACCGGAATGCCGGCGATCACTGTGCCGTCGGGGTTTGCGCACGGGCTGCCGATCGGCCTGCAGATTCTCGGCGGGCGCTTCGAGGAGGGCACTCTGTACGGCCTGGCGTACGCGTTCGAGCAGAAGACGCACTGGCGCCATCCGCCGAAGGACTTCGGCCCCCTGCGCGGAGCGCTCGCCGGCGCGCCCTGAAGGACAACGCAACAGGCAACGGCTACCATACCATCACTCGTAATCCCTGGATTCCCCAAGTGCCATCATGAACGGCTCCGGCTGGCGCTCGATCTTCGCCCGGCGGCCACTGGAGCTGCTTCAGCGCGAGCTCGAGACCGATGCGCAGCGCCCGCTGCTGCGCCGTGTAATCGGTCCCATCGACCTGATGCTCATGGGTGTTGGGGTCATCGTCGGCGCGGGGATTTTCGTGGTCACCGGCACCGCCGCGGCCATCTATGCGGGCCCGGCGATCACGCTGTCATTTCTGCTCGCCGGACTGGCCTGCGCACTCTCGGCCATGTGCTATGCGGAACTGGCCGCCATGATTCCCGCGGCGGGCAGCGCCTATACCTATACGTATGCCACGCTCGGCGAAGTGGTGGCCTGGGTCATTGGCTGGAATCTCGTTCTCGAGTATGTGTTTGCGGCCTCCTATGTCGCGGTGGGCTGGTCGGGATACCTGGTCTCCTTCCTGCGGCACTGGGACCTCACTTTCCCCGCCGCTCTGGCGCGGGCTCCGGTGCAGGAGCTGAACGGGGAGCTGAGCCTGAGTCCCGCACTGAACCTTCCGGCGATGGCGATTGTCCTGGGCATGGCGGGTGTCGGGCTCTGCGGCATGGCCCTCTCGCGCTCCGTAAATGTCGTCATCGTCAGCCTCAAGCTCGCCACGTTGCTGCTCGTGATCGTACTGGGTGCGTCCCACGTCAATCCTCATCTGTGGCACCCCTTCGTCCCACCCGCTCGCGACGGCGGTGGATTCGCCGGCGGCTCGTTCGGATGGGGTGGCGTGCTGCGCGGTGCCGGCGTGATCTTCGTCTCCTATCTGGGATTCGACGCCATCGCGACGACCGCTCAGGAGACGCGCGATCCACAGCGAACGCTGCCGATCGCGATTCTCGGGGCCCTGTGTCTGGCGACTCTGCTGTACATCGTCGTATCGCTGGTCCTGACGGGTCTCGTGCCGTATGACACTTTGAACGTGCCGGATCCTCTATCCGCTGCCTTGCGCTCGACCGGCCCTGCCCTCGCGTGGCTCGTCACGCTGGTCGATGCCGCCGCGGTCATCGGACTGGCCTCGGTAATCCTGGTCGCCATGCTGGCGCTGTCGCGCGTCCTGTTCGCCATGAGTCGTGACGGGCTGCTCCCTGCAGCGCTTGGGCGGATTCACTCGAGGACGCGCATCCCGCATGTCAGTACGCTGCTGTCGGCGGTTGTGATCGCGGTCCTTGCAGGTTGCTTTCCCATCGGCGTTCTCGTGCAGCTCGTCTCCATCGGAACGCTCGGAATCTTCATCGTCGTGTGCGCAGGCGTCATCATCCTGCGCCGGGTGGCCCCCGAGCAGCCGCGGCGGTTCCGTGCCCCGTGGGTACCCGTGCTGCCGGTGCTGGGGATGCTGGTCTGCGGTTACATCCTGGTCGGGCTGCCGGCCCGCGTCTGGCATCTGTACGGCGGCTGGATGCTGGCAGGTCTTCTGATCTACATGTTCTATGGTCATCGCGGCGCGCGTGCCTCGCGCCCAGGGGCGACTAATGATCTCGTTGTCTGATGTCGAGGCGGCTGCCGCGCGAATTCACGGTCGGGTGCGGCGGACGCCGATCCTGCGCGCCTCGACGGGGACCGCGGCCGGCGGCGTGCCCGACAATCTGTATCTGAAGCTGGAGCTGCTTCAGGTCACCGGGTCATTCAAACCACGCGGCGCCTTCAACCGCGCACTCCTGGAACCACGGGACTCGCTGCGAGGGCTGGTCACCTCCTCGGGCGGTAATCACGGCATCGCCACTGCCTATGTCGGCCGGGAGCTGAGGGTACCGGTCTCGATCCCGCTCTTCAGCGCGGTGGCTCCGGAGAAGCTCGCCCGCATGCGCTCACTCGGTGCGGAGGCGGAGATCGTCGGGCCCAATTTCCACATCTCCAACGCGCGTGCGAAGGAGATCGCCGTCGAGCGTGGCTACCTCTACATCCATCCGTTCGCGGAGGAAGCCGGCATCGCAGGCCAGGGTACGATCGGGCTGGAAGTTCTGCAGGATGTGCCAGACGCGGACGTCGTGGTGGTCGCGGTCGGCGGCGGTGGCCTGCTGGGCGGTATTGCGCTGGCCATCAAGGAGCGCCGGCCGCAGGCACGGATCATCGGTGTGGAGCCCACCGGGGCGGATGCCCTGACACGCAGCCTGGCAGCGGGAAAGCTGGTGACTCTGGAGCGCGTCTCCACCCGGGCGGGAACTCTCTCGCCGCCTGCCTCCGAACAGATCAACCTGGACCTGGCGCGACGCTACGTCGATGCAATGGTCCTGGTGACCGACGAGGAAATGCAACGTGCCTCGCAATGGCTGTGGCACGAATTCGCCGTGGCGACGGAGCTGGCGGGGGCTGCGTCCACGGCGGCGATCCTCGCGGGCCGCGTACCCTTCACTTCCGAAACTCGGGTAGTCAGTATCGTCTGTGGTGCGGGTTCCGCGGCGTGGACGGTGTAAGCGGAGGAGCCTGATGCAGCGCTCGCCGGCAAGCGCGTCTTCGGGGCTGCTGCAATCGTCCGCGACGTGGCTGCTGTTCGCGATCACGTTGGCATCGCCCGCAGCGAAGTGCGATGAGCCGTGGTTCACACGGTTCGAGAACGAGCGCTCCGTGGCCAATGCGGCCTGCCAGGAAAAGCGCTATGAGGCTTGCGCCGAGGGCCTGCGGAACCTGCTGCCCCTGGTCGATGGGCGCCCCGACATCCAGTGTGTGCTCGCAGCGGTTCAGGCGCGCCTCGGCGACCAGAAGGCCGCCGCGAACAGCTTTCGAGTCTGCGCCCGCTCGCAGCTCAACTTCGGCGCTCTGATGTCGCCGACTTCGCTGCAGACACTGCGTTCACTGCCCGGGGTCGCAGCAATCGAGCTGGATGGGACGCGGCGGAGCTCCCCACACGGTGAGCACCGCGTGCGTTTCAAACTGACCGATCCGGACCTGATCGCGGAAGACATCGCCTACGATGCCACTGACGGGTCTTTCCTGGTCAGCAGCGTCCGGCAGCGCAAGATCGTGCGGGTCGATGCGAACGGAGTGGTATCCGACTTCGTCACGTCGGCACGAATTCCAACGTGGGGGCTCTTCGCCCTGGTACTGGATCCCCGTCGGCAGGTTCTGTGGGCGAGCACCGCTGCGGTACCTCACTCGCCACCCTACTCGAGCGCCGATGACGGGCACTCCGCGGTGCTACGGATCGACTTGCGCTCGCGCACGCTGCTGGGACGCTACGAGCTCAGCGATGGAAAGGCGCATGCCTTCGGTGATATGACCCTCGGCTTGGATGGAAGCGTGTTCGTGGCTGATGGCCGCGGGGGCGGTGTCTATGCGGCGCGCGCGGGTCATCAGGGTCTGGAGGTCATTGTCCCGCCCGGAAATCTGCGCTCCCCTCAGACACCCGCTCTGTCAGGGGACGGTCGTGTGCTGCTGGTACCCGACTACACGCGCGGAATTGCGCTCGTGCGCCTGTCCAATCACGAGCTTACGTGGTTGCAACATACGCCGGAGCTCGCTTTGTTCGGGCTGGACGGCTTCTACTGGCGCGGGCACACACTGGTAGGAGTCCAGAACGGTACTACTCCTGAACGGATACTCGTCATGAGCCTGAGTGCGGATTGCACGCGAGTGACATCCTGGCACGTCGCGCTTGCGCAAGTGTCCGGCCTCGGTGATCCCACGCACGGTCTGCTCAGAGGGCGGGCTTTTTATTTCCTCGCCAACAGTGGCTGGGACCGGTTCGACGATGACGGCAAGCCGAGCGGCGGCGGCACAACCGCTGCCGAAATCTGGCGCCTGCGACTGCCGGCGGATGTGCTGGCTCCAGCTGGCTGCGGCGCGCACGCGACCGCGCGCGGGAACGGGACGAGTTCAGCGGGGGCGGCGTCTGCGCGCAGTGCGGAGATAGGCTGAACCCCTTTTCACGGGGTATGCTCGCCGCCAATCGCATGGCTCACAATCAGGGGAGAAGACCATGAAATCATTGGTAGGGTGTCTGCTCGGCGTGCTGATCGCCGTACCCTCGCTGGGTGCCGGAGAAGGCCCGAGCGGCGCGTTCGTGCTGAGCTCTTCGAGCTTCGAGGACAACGGCAAGCTGGCCGTGAAGAATGCCGGCGACGACAAATCGAATCCGAATTGCGTCGGCGAGAATGTCTCACCCCCGCTGAAGTGGTCCAATCCGCCGCCCGGTACGCGCAGCTATGCGCTGATCATGTACGACCCGGAGGGCCGCGCCGGCCTGGGCGTGGTGCACTGGGTCGCCTACGGCATACCCGCATCGGTGACGGGTTTCGCCGAAGGGGAGGTCAGCAAGCCCTCCCCGAAGTACATCGGCGGCAAGAGCACCAAGAACGTCCCGTACTACTCCGGTCCCTGCACGCCGCCGGGCGACTGGCATCACTACACCTTCACGTTGATTGCCACCGACCTCGAGCCGAAGGAGCTGCAGCCCGGCATGACTCGGGATGAGCTGTTCTCGGCCCTCAACGGGCATACCAAGGGTGCGGCGGGGCTGATCGGGCGTTTCCGGCACCCCTGACCGCGGATTCGGCAGGCACCAGCCAGGCACAGCGGCTGGTGTCTGCGAGCCGACCATGCTATCCGCCAGCTTCCGTCCCCACCTGGATGAGTTCTCGAGGGCCGCTGCGGCCATCGCAGAGGATGCCATTCAGACACCCCTGCTGCCCTTTCGCGCCTCCTCCACCGGCGACATTCGTCTGAAGGCCGA
>DASTDD010000140.1:0-3143 GCA_035710545.1 Steroidobacteraceae bacterium | reverse complement strand
AAGGCTCGCTACGCGCCCGGGGACAGGCGCCTCGAGGAACTGCGACCGATGCTGGCCGGGGGCAGGCTCCTGGACGAGGCGATCGATGCTTCCGGCCTGACGCTGCACAACGAGGTGCAGCAGACTGTGCTGAAGCTCGCTCGCAAGCAGGGTGTCAAGATCCGGCAGGCCCGCCTCAAGGTGGACGATCCGGTGGATGTGCTGAAGGACCTGGGCGAGACGCCCAAGGCCGGAGAGATCGCCTGCCTGGCGGCGATCCTTACCCGGCTCGAGAGCGACATGGCGCCGATGCAGGAGCGCGCCCGCGCGTGGGCTCTCGGAGACGTGGACACGCTTCGTAAACTGCCGCACACCCAGGACGACCGTATCGCCTGCCTGGCCGCGGTCTCCAGCTCGGAGCGCATCCGTGGCCTGGTGCTGCGCGCCGAGGACGACTGGCTCATCGAGGCGGAGGACAGCCTGCGCCGCAACCAGGCGACGCTCGCCGTGCAATCGATGGACCGCCTCCTGGGCGACAAGGGAATACTGGCCGCGCTGCGCGCCAAAGGCTACTCGGTCGAAGGGCCTTGAGCCCCGGCCCGTGGAGATGTACGTGGAATCGCGCGGACGCGTGGGAAATAGGTTTGGGTGTAGCCCCCTTGCGCCGTAGCTCTCTTCCAGGGGGCAAACCCAAACCTATTTCCCGCGCGCCTGCTTCGGGGCGATTCCCGCACGTCGCACGGGGCGGGGCTCAGATCTTGATGGGAAAAGCGTCCTTGCCCGCATAGCGCACGGCGCCGAGCTCCGCCTCGATGCGCAGCAGCTGGTTGTACTTGGCCATGCGGTCCGAGCGTGACAGGGAGCCGGTCTTGATCTGGGTGGCGGCGGTGGCGACCGCGATGTCCGCGATCGTGCTGTCCTCGGTCTCGCCCGAGCGGTGTGAGACCACCGCCGCGTAGTGGGCGCGGTCGGCCATGTCGATGGCGGCGAGGGTCTCGGTCAACGTCCCGATCTGATTGGGCTTGATGAGGATCGCGTTGGCGACGTGCCGGTCGATCCCCTCGCGGAGAATCTTCGTGTTGGTGACGAACAGGTCGTCGCCGACGAGCTGGAGGCGCTCGCCGAGCGAGCGCGTGAGCAGGCCCCAGCCCTCCCAGTCGCTCTCGCTCATGCCATCTTCGATCGTGATGATCGGATACTTGCCGGCGAGGCCGGCGAGGTACTGAGAGAATTCCGCGGCGCTGAACCGCCGTTGCTCGGACTCCAGCTCGTAGTGAGCGTCCCGGAAGAACTCCGAGCTCGCCACGTCGAGACCGAGGCACACGTCCTGGCCCGCACGGTAGCCCGCCTGCCCGATGGCGCTCAGGATCACCTCGAGAGCTTCCTCGTTGGAGGCGAGATCGGGCGCGAAACCGCCCTCGTCGCCGACGGCAGTGGACAGTCCCCGCTCATTGAGCAGCTTCTTCAGGGTGTGAAAGATCTCCGCCCCGTAGCGCAGCGCCTCGCGGAAGCTCGGCGCGCCGACCGGCAGAATCATGAACTCCTGGATGTCGAGGCTGTTGTTGGCGTGCGCGCCGCCGTTGATGATATTCATCATGGGCACGGGCATGACGGGCTCCCGCCCGGCAGCCAGATGCTTGTACAGGGGCTGGCGCGCATCTTTCGCAGCGGCGTGCGCCGCCGCCAGAGAGATCGCCAACAAGGCATTGGCGCCCAAACGCCCCTTGGTCTCGGTGCCATCCAGCTCGATCAAGCGCGCATCCAGACCTGCCTGATCGCGCACGTCATGCCCCAGCAACGCGCGGCGCAGGACGGTATTCACGTGCTCGACCGCTTTGAGCACCCCCTTGCCGCCGTATCGCTTGCGGTCCCCATCCCGGAGCTCGACGGCCTCGCGCGTGCCAGTCGAGGCCCCGGAGGGCACGGCCGCGCGCCCCATGCTGCCGGAGTCGAGCACGACGTCTGCCTCGACCGTGGGGTTGCCGCGGGAGTCGACGATCTCGCGACCCCGGATGTCGGATATACGACTCATAACAGACTCTCCTCGAGGGGCTGCGCCTTGACCGCGCGATCGAGCTCACGCAGCGTCGCAAGCAATGGCTCCATCCGCGCGAGCGGCCAGGCATTGGGTCCATCGGAGAGCGCCTTCGCTGGCTCCGGATGCGTCTCCATGAACAGGCCCGCGACGCCGGAGGCGACGGCGGCGCGCGCCAGGACGGGGATGAATTCGCGCTGGCCTCCGGAAGCCGAGCCCTGGCCGCCGGGGAGTTGGACCGAGTGCGTCGCGTCGAAGACCACGGGGCAGCCCGTGCTGCGCATGATGGCCAGCGAGCGCATGTCGGATACGAGATTGTTGTAACCGAAGGAGAAGCCGCGCTCGCACACCATGATGCTGGAGTTGCCCGTCGAGCGCGCCTTCTCGACCACGTTGGTCATCTCCCACGGAGACAGGAACTGACCCTTTTTGATGTTGACCGGCTTGCCCTGCGCGGCCGTTTTGACGATGAAGTTCGTCTGGCGGCACAGGAAGGCGGGCGTCTGCATCACATCCACCACCGCTGCGACCTCGGCCAGCGGGGTGTCCTCATGCACATCCGTGAGCACCGGCACACCGATCGTCCGGCGCACGGCCTCGAGCACCTTCAGCCCGGATTCCAGGCCCGGCCCCCGGAAGCTCTTGCGCGAGGAGCGGTTGGCCTTGTCGTACGAGGCTTTGAAGATGAACGGGATCCCGAGGCGGCCGGTGATCTCCTTCAGCCGCCCGGCAATCTCCTCGGTGAGCGTCGGCCCCTCGATCACACAGGGCCCGGCGATGAGAAAGAAGGCTCGCTGCAGGCCGACTTCGTGGCCGGCGAGCTTCATGCCCCGGCCGCTTGCGGCAGCTGCGCGAGGCGGTGCGCGCGCGCTGCGCGGATGAAGCCCGTGAACAGCGGGTGGCCGTCGCGCGGCGTCGAGGTGAACTCCGGGTGAAACTGCGTGGCCACGAACCAGGGATGGTTCGCGAGCTCGATCACCTCCACCAGCCCGTCGCGCGAGAAGCCGGAGAAGCGCAGGCCGCCCTGGCGATACCGGTCGAGGAAGTTGTTGTTGAACTCATAGCGGTGCCGGTGGCGCTCCATGATCAGATCCTTGCAGTAGATCTCGCGGGCGCGTGTGCCGGCCCC
>DASTDD010000139.1:0-8423 GCA_035710545.1 Steroidobacteraceae bacterium | reverse complement strand
GTGGGCTCCCAGGTAAGCCGGCGCGGCACACCGCCGTCGGCACTGATCACGTACACATTGGTCAGCCCATGCTCCACCGTCGTAAAGGCGATGCGCTGCTGATCGGGAGCATAAAACGGCCCTTCGGTGACGTGGCCGCCGGTCGTGAGCCGGCGCGCTTCACCACCCTCGCGCGACACGGTCCAGACATCCGCGGCATACAGAAAGGCGATGTGATCCTGGCTTAGGGAGGGATTCCGAAGCAGTAACGGTGAGGCCGACCACGCACTGGCACACAGTACGACACTGCCGATCATGGCCAGACCGGCACCTGCGAATCCCCTGCAACGCATGTGATCCCCCTCGGATCGCCGCTACGGAAGGCTGCGGACTATACACGGCGGTACGCCCGGGTCGCTTCGGTTTCAGCGTTGAGGGCGTTCTACCCGCCGCACGGAACGCACACCCAGCCGCATCAGTTTTTCCTGGACGGTCATCCGCCCACGGCCGGCGGCGTTTGCTTGCCGGCACTCTGCACAGAGCCGTGATATGCTTTGCAGTACAAAGTCTTAGATATCCGCCACGCCCAGGAGCCCACCGTGGGAAGATTTCGTGCCGAGCCGCTTCGCACCTGCTCGAGAGGGACCTCCGGCCGCGTCCTGACGGCCGGCCCGGCAGAGCCCGCCCCCGCGGCCGATGCCGCGCTGGCCGGAGGGCACCGATGACGTGGGGCCACCTCATAGGGGTGCTTCTCGGGGCGCTCGCGCTTTGCTACAGCCTGACCGCCTGGCTGGCGCTGCTACTGCGCCGCCCATCCGCGCGGCGCTCGGAGCAGCCGGAGCCCGAACAGCCTCCCGTCACGATTCTCAAGCCGTTGTGCGGCGCCGAGGCGGACCTTCTCGAGTGCCTGCGGTCGTTCTGCCAGCAGGATTACCCGCGTTTTCAGATCGTCTTCGGCGTGCGTGACACGACCGACCCGGCGGTGGCGGTCGTGCAGTCCCTGCAGGGCGAGTTTCCGCATCTGGACCTCGTCATCGCGACGAATGCGCCCCACTCCGGCAGCAGCCGCAAGGTCAGCAATCTGATCAACATGATGCCGCTGGCCCGGCACGAATATCTGGTCATCGCCGACAGTGACGTGCGCGTCGCGCCGGACTATCTGGCGAAAGTGGTCCCGCCCCTGCTGGATTCCCGGGTCGGGATCGTCACGTGTCCGTACCTCGGGCGGCCGCGCCCGGGACTGTGGTCGCTGGTCGCCTCGGTGTTCGTCAACGAATGGTTCATGCCCTCGGCGCGCATCGCCGCGCTGTTCGGTTCGCGGGCGTTCGCCTTCGGCGCGACGATTGCCATCCGCCGCGAAGTCCTCACCGCAATCGGGGGCTTTGCCGTCATCGCCAACCAGCTTGCCGACGACTACCGCCTGGGTGAGCTCACGCGGCGCGTGGGTCTGCGCACCGTCCTGTCCGAGGTGGTGGTCGAGACCTGCATGGCCGAGCGCAGTCTCGGCGAGCTCGTGCGCCATGAGCTGCGCTGGCTGCGCACGATCCGGGCTGTGAGACCGCTCGGCTACTCCTTTGCATTCATCAGCTTCGGCGTGCCGGTGGCCGTGGCAGGCGCCGTGCTGAGCCGGGGATCGGCGGCCTCCCTGGTGATGCTTGCCCTGACGGTCACGGCACGGCTGATGTTGCATGCGATCGTGCGCGGGCCACGATTGTCTGCCACGCCTCCGTGGGTGCTTCCGGTGAGCGATTTTCTGGCATTTGCGTTATGGTGCTGGGGCTTCGTCACCAGTCACGTGCACTGGCGGGATATCCGTTATCGCGTCGCCCGTGACGGCTCGCTGCATCCGATCCTTTGAACCGTGGTGGCAAGGCGCACACGCTCATGATGAAGACACTCTTTCTGCACCCTCCCTCATTCGATGGCTTCGACGGCGGAGCGGGCAGCCGCTACCAGGCCAAGCGCGAGATCCGCTCCTTCTGGTACCCGACCTGGCTCGCCCAACCCGCGGCGCTGGTTCCGGGCAGCCGGCTGCTGGATGCGCCGGCCGACGGCCTCGGCCTGCGCGATGTATTGCCGCTCGCGCGCGACTATGACCTGGTCATTCTGCATACCAGCTCGCCGTCCTTTCCCACCGATGCGCACGTTGCGGAGCAGCTGAAGGCTCATAACCCCCGTCTGCGCATCGGGATGGTCGGCGCCAAGGTAGCGGTCGACCCGGTCGGCTCGCTCACCGCCTCGCCCGCGATCGACTTCGTCGCGCGGGAGGAATTCGACTACACCTGTGCGGAGGTCGCACAGGGCCATCCGCTCGAGCGCATCGCGGGGCTCAGCTTCCGCGGCCCCGACGGCAGCATCCGTCACACCGAGGCTCGCGAGCCCATTGCGGACATGGATGCGCTTCCCTGGGTCTCGCCGGTGTACAAGCGCGACCTCACCATCCGCAACTATTTCATCGGCTATCTGCAGCACCCGTACGTCTCGTTCTATACCGGTCGCGGCTGCCGCTCCAAATGCACTTTCTGCCTGTGGCCGCAGACCGTCGGCGGTCATCGGTACCGGGTGCGGACCCCGGACAGCGTCATCGAGGAGGTCCGCTGGATCAAACAGAACATGCCCGAGGTGAAGGAGATCTTCTTCGACGACGACACCTTCACGGATTTCCGGCCGCGGGCACAGCAGATCGCTCAGGGGCTGGGCAAGCTCGGCGTCACCTGGTCGTGCAACGCCAAGGCCAACGTGCCGTACGAGACATTGAAGATCATGAAGGACAACGGCCTGCGGTTGCTGCTGGTCGGCTACGAGTCCGGCAACGACCAGATCCTGCACAACATCCGCAAGGGTCTGCGGACCGAGATCGCGCGACGCTTCACGGCCGACTGCCGCAAGCTGGGCATCGCGGTGCACGGCACTTTCATTCTGGGACTGCCGGGGGAGACCGCCGCGACGATCCGCGAGACCATTCGCTTCGCGGTGGAGATCAACCCGCATACCATCCAGGTGTCGCTCGCGGCGCCCTATCCGGGTACCGAGCTGTATCGTCAGGCACTGCAGCACGGCTGGCTCAAGGAATCCGCGGATTTGAACCTGGTCAATCGCCAGGGCATCCAGCTCGCGCCGATCAGCTACCCGCACCTGAGCGCTGACGAGATCTACCACGGAGTGGAAACCTTCTACCGCCATTTCTATTTCCGGCCTCGCAAGATCGCCGAGCTCACCGCGGAGATGCTCACGAGCTGGGATCTCACCCGGCGGCGCCTGCGCGAAGGGGTCGAGTTCTTCCGCTTCCTGCGCGCCCGGGCTGCCTGAACCGGCGCGCCGGGCGCCTGCCCAAGGGGCGGCAGGGCGACCCGAATGAGGAAATTCCTGATTCTGACCGCGGATGACTTCGGGCTGCACGAAGCCATCAACGAGGCGGTGGAGCAAGCCAGCGTGGCCGGTGTGTTGACCAGCGCCAGCCTGATGGTCGGTGCGCCTGCGAGCCCCGACGCCGTGCGGCGCGCTCGCGCGCTGCCCGGACTGCGCGTCGGTTTGCACATCGTGCTGGCGGATGGCTGGTCGGTTCTGCCGCATCGGCAGATTCCGGCCCTGGTGGACCGGGAGGGCCGATTTCCGGACCGGATGCTCGTGGAGGGTTTGCGCTACTTCACGCTGCGCCGGGCGCGCAGGCAGCTGGAGGCGGAGATCCGGGCGCAGTTCGAGGCTTTTGCCGCTACCGGGCTGCCCCTGGATCATGTGAACGCACATAAGCACTTTCATCTGCATCCGACGCTGCTCGGCATGATCCTGCGCATCGGCCGCGAGTTCGGGCTCAACGCCATGCGGGTCCCGCGCGAGCCGCGCGCGGCCGCGCCTCACGGTGCGCTGGCAGCCAGCGCCAGTGCGATGCTGATGGGACCGTGGCTGATGTGGATGAGGCGGCGGCTGAGAGCGATGGGTGTCGCTCACAATGACCAGGTCTTCGGGATCGCTGCCAGTGGCTCGCTGGATGAGCCAGTGTTGTTGCGCATACTCGCGAAGCTGCCACCTGGCACGACGGAAATATACTTTCATCCCGCGGTGCGGACGGCGGCCCCGATTACCGCGTCCATGAGTCAGTACCGCCACGCCGATGAGTTCGCGGCACTCCTGAGCTCACGAGTGCGCGAGGCCATCACGGCGACCGGGGCTGCCTGCGGCGGTTACGGCGACATGCTGCGCGCCCGTGCGCAAAGGGCGCATTGATGGGCAGGCGCACATGAAGATCGCGATCCGCTGCATGCTGCTGCTCGGGCTCGCGTTGCTGGTGTACCTCATTGCCCGGCAGGGAGCGGTTTCGGTCGTCACCCCGCTGCTGGCTGCGGGCGCCATCCTGTTGTGGATCGTCCCACTGCATGGCCTGCCGATTCTGCTCGATGTGCTGGGGTGGCGCATGCTTCTGCCGCCCGGTGTCCGGTTGAGCACGCTGCTTTGGATAGCGACGGTCCGTGAGGCCTTCAACAGACTGCTGCCGGTTGCCAACGTCGGCGGCGAGATTATCGGGGTGCGGCTGCTCGCTCAGTCGGGCATACCCACCGTCACGGCCGCGGCCAGCATCGTCATGGAGCTCCTGGTGACTCTGGCCATGCAACTCGTCTTCGCGGCGCTGGGGATTGCCTGCCTGATCAGGGCCTCAGGCCTGACGCCGCTGGGCTCCGATCTGATCCTCGCTCTGGCGGTGAGCGTGCCGCTGATGGTTCTCATGATCGTCCTCGTCCGCTACGGGTCGATCTTTCAGCGTCTGGCACGCCTGGGCGAGTGGATCCTCGGCGCCAGATTTCGCCGGGTGACCGGCCACAATCCCGCCGCCCTCGAGGCGGCGTTGGCGCGCCTGTATCGCGCGCCGGGACTCCTGGGCGGGGTGGCTGCCTGGCAGCTCAGCGGGATGATCGCCGGCACGCTCGAGACGTGGCTGGTCCTGCACTGGTTCGGACAGACCGTGAGCGTGCCGGCGGCTCTCGCGCTCGAAAGTCTCTGCCAGGCCGCCCGCAACTTCATCTTTCTGGTCCCCGCGGGCATCGGCGTCCAGGAAGCGGGCCTGGTGGGGGTCGGCCAGCTGTTGGGATTCGGAAATGACCTGATGATCGCTCTGTCGCTGGCCAAGCGGATGCGTGAGATTCTGTTCGGCGCCCCGGCCCTGCTCCGCTGGTACTGGATGCAGGGCCGGGGCTACTGGGATGCGACTCGCGATCGCCGCGAGGCGTGAAGACCCAGCGCGCGCAGGGGCCGCGCCTCAGAACGTCCCGCTGACCACCGGCGACAGGCTGCTTTCGGTCCCCGACGAGGTATACGCACTGATGGCGAAGTACCAAATGCCCGAGGACAGATTACCGACCGTGTAGCTCGTCAATCCCGGATTCGCAAGCTGCACCACGTGAGTCAGGCTGCTGGAGTTGGTGCCGTAGTACACCTTGTAGCCGGCCAGGTTGGTAAGCGATGTGCCGTCGGTGTTCTCCGTCGGCGGTGTCCACTGCAGTGTGGCAGTGCCGCTGGATACCTGATTCACCGCAATGGTGAACGCCGGCAGGGATGCGCTGCCCGTGCCATCGCTGACGGTGATCACGATACCGGCGTAGCTGCCCGCATCGCCCGCAGCCGGCGTGCCGGTCAGTGCGCCTGTGGTCGTGCTGAAGCTGGCCCAGGACGGCTTGTTCTGGATGCTGAAGGTGAGTGAGGTACCGCTCGGGGCGCTCGTTGTCGGAGTGAACGCATAGGCGGAGCCGACATTTACCGACGTGGCGGGGTTACCTGAGATCGTCGGTGCGGCAGCCTGCGTGCTGGTGACGGTGATGGTGAACGCAGGTAGCGAAGCTGACGACTTGCCGTCGCTGACCGTGATCACGATGTTGCTATCCTTCCCGGCTTGCGCATCCGAGGGGGTTCCCGACAATCGTCCGGTCGCGGCGCTGAACGTCGCCCAGGCGGGACGGTTCGTCACCGAGAACGTCAGGGGATCCCCATCCGCATCGCTTGCCGAGGGCTGGAACGAATAGGCGCTGCCTGCCGCGACGCTCGTCGGTGGACTACCGGAGATGGTCGGCGGATGGTTCGCGCTCGCGAGCACCTGGATCGAGAACGCGGGCAGCTCCGCGCTCGCCTGCCCGTCGGTCGCGCTGATCACGATGCCGGCAGTCGTGCCGATATCCGCCGCGGTCGGCGTGCCCGACAACTGCCCGGTCGCGGAGTTGAAGTTCGCCCAGTGGGGCTCGTTCGAAATCTCGAACGTCAGGGTGGCGCCGTCCGGATCCGTGGCCGCAGGCGTGAAGCTGTAGGCCTGGCCCGCGACCACGCTGCGCGACGGGTCGCCCGAGATCGTTGGCGTGTTGGCTGGCGCCGGCATCACCTGGATGGAGAAGGGAGTCAGCGAGGCTATCTGCTCACCGTCGCTGACACTGATCACGATGTGCTTGAAGGTTCCTTCGCTGCCCGCGGGTGCTACCCCCGAGAGGCTGCCGTCGTGGGTGTTGAAAGTGAGCCAGGCGGGGCGATTGGCGATCATGAAGGTGAGCGCGTCACCATTCGGATCGCTCGCCTGCGGAGTGAAGGTATAGGTCTGCCCGACGGTCACGGTGGAAATCGGCACGCCCGAGATCACCGGCGGGGCATCCTGGATCGGCGGCAGCGGAATCGGCCGCACCGGATGGGGCGGGCGCACCCTCAGGTAGAAGGGCCCGATCGAGCTCTGCCCCTTGCCGTTGAAGGCGAAGATGATGATGCCTTCGCTGTTGCCGACGTCGGAGATGACGGGCGTACCGGACAGCATGCCCGTGTTCTGGTCGAAACTCGCCCAGACGGGCTTGTTGGAAATCGCGAACCGAATCGGGCTGCCGTCGGCATCCGAGGCGACGGGCTGGAATACGTATCGCGTGCCGGCGTCGACCGCGACGGGGGGCACGCCCTCGATGGTCGGCGAGAAGTGATTGGTGCCCTGGCTTGTCTGTGCGGAGGCCCCGGCCGACTCCGGGCTGCTGAGATCATCCCCGCCGCACGCCACCAGGCTCACCGCCGCGACCGCACACAGCAGCGCATTGCGCAGCTGCGTGACAAATGCGAAATGTTGCATGGATTCCCACCCCGACAAACGTAAGACCCGTCGCCAGGGCAAGCGAAGCGTGATGCGCGCGCGACTCACGAGTGAGTTCGATCGCGATCGGACTGACGGCAACACCCGCTGATCGAGCTGTTACCGGCAACCCCGCTATCTCGAGCACGAGGCTCTCGAGACCGGAGGCTTTGCGTCCCCGCCTTGCGGCGGGTTTGCCCTTGCGTTACGTGACCAGTAGAGCGCTTTAATCCTCAAGATGCAAAATGTCTGAATCCGCAGACAGTGCGGTCCGCGACGCAAAAGAAAAGCGGCTGGTTCGCAGTTTTTGCAGCTTGCGGCACCCAGGCGCCGGCGGTCAGTCGGTTTTCACACTCATCCCGGCCCGGACGATCAAGTCGGTACGTACAAGTCGCACCGTCGGACCAACATGGAATTCGCGGCGGAAACCCGGGCGCCCTCGCTCTGACCTGTTCGCCCCGGCCGCGATACCCATCACGGGCGCCGCACCACCACTGCGCTGCGTCGGCTCGTTCACCCCGATGCCGCGTCCGTGATTATGTAATCTCGCCTCGGGCCCCGTCCGGGGACTCGCCACGCGTGCACGATTCGATTAGCATCAAAGTATGGCTGATCAAGTCCCGGATGAGCTCGCAGGGTCCAGGGTCGCCGCCTGCATTGGAGAGCCGGCCCGGGCACGGATGCTCTATTGCCTGCTGGATGGCCACGCGCGCACCAGCACCGAGCTCGCGATCGTCGGCGGCGTGTCGGCTTCGACCGCGAGCGTGCATCTCGCGCGGCTCAAACGAGAGCGTCTCGTCGCTTCGATGACTCAGGGCAAGCATCGGTACTGGCGCCTCGAGGGTCCGCGCGTGGCCGCGGCGCTCGAGGCCTTGATGGTGGTGGCCGGCGAATCGCGGCCGCGTTTCGTCCCGCACACGCCGAGCCGCCTGCGCTTTGCCCGCACCTGCTACGATCATCTGGCCGGAGAGATCGCCGTGCTGCTGCACGATCGGCTGCGGGCGATCGGCTGGATCTCGGTGCGCCCGCCCGGGGCTGAGTACGAAGTGACGCCGGAGGGCGAGAAGGCCCTCGCGAGCCTGGGAGTCGACGTTGCGGCCGCTCGCGCTCTGCGGCGGCGATTCGCCTATGCCTGCGTGGACTGGAGTGAACGCCGTCCGCACATCGCCGGTGCCCTCGGCGCCGCGTTGCTGCAGGTCGCTTTGAAGCGCAGGTGGGTGGTTCAGGATCTGGATAGCCGGGCATTGCGCGTGACGCGCGTTGGTTCCGGGGAACTGCTGATACGGTTCGGCCTGCGGATGCCGGACACTCCGGCCAACACGGCCCGGCCTCGCAGTCGCGAGACACGCATCTGACTTCGTCG
>DASTDD010000138.1:0-4469 GCA_035710545.1 Steroidobacteraceae bacterium | reverse complement strand
TGCCAGGCGCCATGTCGGCTGCGGGTGGGGCTGAGCGATGCGAATCGGTGCGCAGTGGACTGGCCTCGCTTGCGGATCGCGCCACGGGTGCCGATTGGGTCCTGGTGCACGATGCCGCGAGGCCGTGCCTGATGAGGCAGGATCTGCAGCGGCTGCTCGAGCATCTCCAGCATCATCCTGTCGGCGGCCTGCTGGGCGCACCGGCAGCGGATACCCTCAAGCGCGTTCGCAGCGCCAACCAGGTGGAGGAGACCGTGGACCGCAGCGGATTGTGGCGAGCGCTGACACCACAGATGTTCCGTTACGGAAGGCTCTGTGAGGCGTTGGATAGCGCCGCCGCTGCCCACCGTGTCCCCACGGACGAGGCTCAGGCTGTCGAGTGGCTCGGCGATGCGCCGCTGCTGGTGGAAGGCTCCTCGACCAACATCAAGGTGACGACCGGTGATGATCTGCTGATCGCCGGAGCGCTGCTCGCTGCGAGGCCGGCCGGGCAGGTTGCCGGAGGAAGTGGGAAGTGAGAATCGGGTCGGGCATCGACGTACATGCGTTCGGGCCTGGCGACTGCGTCATGCTGGGCGGAGTGCGTGTGGCTCACTCTCACGGTGTCGTCGCTCACTCCGATGGCGATGTTGTTCTGCACGCGCTGTGCGATGCACTGCTGGGCGCGGCAGGCCTCGGAGACATCGGCCAGCACTTCCGGGACACGGATCCGAGATGGCGCGGCGCGGATAGTCGGCAGTTCGTGCGCGCAATCATGGAAATGCTGAATGTGCGCAAGCTTCGCATAAGCAACGCGGATATCACGGTGCTGGCCGAAGCACCGAAAGTAGGCCCCGTGCGCGAGGAAATCCGCCGCGAGGTGGCGCAGCTGCTCGCGATCTCGCCCGACCGGGTCAACCTCAAGGCAACCACCACGGAGCGCCTGGGGTTCCTGGGGCGGGCGGAAGGAATCGCGGCGCAGGCCGTGGTCCTGCTCCTCGAGGACTGAGCCCGCAGGACGACCCGATACGGAGGCCTTGCGTGCGTGAGCTCTGGCAACGGCCGGCGCTGGATCCTCCCCAGGCGCACGGAGCGCCGCTCGGCAGCGGAATCCTGCGAAGCCAACCCGAGGACTTCGTGGTCGAGGAAGAGCTCGGCTTCGCTCCCGCCGGGACAGGCCAGCACGTGCTGCTCAGAGTGCGCAAGCGAAATGCCAACACCCAGTGGGTCGCGCGCGAGCTGGCGCGGGCTTGCCCCTGCCGCCCTGCCGATGTCGGTTACGCCGGCCTGAAGGACCGGCATGCGGTGGCCGTGCAATGGTTCACCGTGCCGCGCTCCGCGCGGTCCGTGCAGTCCTGGACTTCGCTGCGGGGCGCCGACTACGAGATCCTGGAGGCCCATCCGCACACTCGGAAGCTTCCGCGTGGCGCGCTCGCCGCGAACCGCTTTGAGATCCGTATCCGCGAGGCGCGCGTGGATGAGGCAGCCCTCGCGCAGCGGATGGAGCGGATCGCCCGGCTCGGTGTCCCCAACTATTTCGGGCCGCAGCGCTTCGGGCGCGAAGGTGCGAACCTGCTGCGCATCGCCGCGCCACTGAGCGACCTGAGGCCCCCCGAGCGCGGATTCATACTGTCCGCCGCGCGGAGTCTGATATTCAACGGCGTGCTCGCAGAGCGTGTTGCCGACGGAAGCTGGGCGTCCGCCGAGCCTGGAGACCTGCTGAATCTCGATGGACGCGCGAGCTTCTTCGCCGTCGGCGAGCTGGATGCCTCGCTGCGGGAGCGCTGCGCGCGCATGGACATACATCCCACGGGTCCGATGTGGGGGCGCGGCGAGCCGGCCACGGGTGGGCGGGTCGGAGAGCTCGAGCGCCGCGTGGCCGCAGCGCTTGCACCGGCACCCGAGCTCCTGGCGGCGGCTGGCCTGAGTCATGAGCGGCGCAGTCTGCGAGTGGCCGTGCGCGAGCTCGGTTGGGCCTGCGAGGCAGCCGAGGTCCGCCTGCGCTTTCATCTGGGGCGCGGAAGCTTCGCGACGACCGTCCTGCGCGAAATTTTTAATGTGGATTCGCGCGAGGACCTGGCCCCAGCGGATGACTGATCAGCGCCGCTCCGAAAGCAGTACGTACAACGCTCCAGTTCCCCCATCCACCTGACGCGCCGAGACGTACGCCAGGACGGGTCCGATCCGCCGCAGCACGTGGCTGACGGCGGTCTTGAGAACGGGACCGCGGTGCCCGGATCTCAGCCCTTTACCGTGCACGATCCGAACGCAGCGCAAGTGCTGATGCAGAGCGCTCGCGATGAACTCCCGCAAGGCCTCCTTGGCGTCGCTGACGTTGAGTCCGTGCAGATCGATCTCGGCCTGCACGCGGTACTGGCCCCGCCGCAGCTTGCGCAGAATGCTCGCGTGCACTCCGGCCCGGTTGAAGACCAGCTCTTCGCCGCCGGCCAGCGCCGGGTCCACCAGGTCACCGTGCAGGCTCTCCTGAAGCACCGCCAGCCGGTCGGCGCGCGCAAAGCGCGCCTGTGGCGCAGGCCGAGGGCCCTCGGGCACAGGCGCTTCCCGCGAGAGCGGCTTGACGTCCCGGACCGCTTCGCGGAACAGGCGCGCCTCGTCCTCCTCGGGCTTACGGTTCACGCTTCCTCCGCAGCCACTTTCATCAATATAACCAGTATAGTGACGCGCCTTTTGGCGCCTCCAGTACCGGCATCCAATGCGCTCGATCCCGTGAGAATTCTGGTCAGCAACGACGATGGCTTCCGCTCTGAGGGTATCCGCCGCCTGCGTGAGGCACTAGCGACGCTGGCGCAGGTCACCGTCGTCGCGCCGGACCGCAATCGCAGCGGGGCCAGCAACTCCCTGACTCTGGATGTCCCGCTGCGGGTCTTCGAGGCGGAGCCCGGTATCTACTTCGTTCCCGGAACCCCGACCGATTGCGTGCATCTGGCCATCTCGGGACTGTTCGACCACTCCCATGACATGGTGGTTTCCGGGGTGAACGACGGCCCGAACCTGGGAGATGACGTGCTGTATTCCGGCACGGTCGCCGCCGCCATCGAAGGTCGCTTCCTGGGCCTGTCGACCATCGCCGTCTCGCTGTGTACGGCCCCTGGAAGCGGCCGCCATTTCGAGGCCGCCGCGGAGGTTGCCCGGCGCCTGGTCGCCCAGCTGCTGCGCAAGCCGCTCGAGCGGGCGCTCATCCTGAACGTGAACGTGCCCGATCAGCCCTACGCCAGGCTGCGGGGCTTCCGCACCACCCGCCTGGGTTTCCGCCATCCCTCCGAGGCGATCGTGCGCGCCGAGGATCCGCACGGTCGGCCGGTGTACTGGGTCGGGCCGGCCGGGCCGCAGCACGAGGCAGGTCCAGGAACGGATTTCCACGCCATCGCCGAAGGGTACGTGTCCGTGACGCCGTTGCAGATCGATCTGACTCGGCATTCCTCGCTGGGCACGCTGGCCAGCTGGCTGGAAGGCATCGATGGTTGACGTGCGCCTGACCGGCATCGGCATGACCTCCGCCCGGACACGCGACCGCCTGGTGCAGCGCCTCAGAGACCAGGGCATCGCCAACCTCGCGGTCCTCGACCGGATTCGCAACGTGCCCCGCCACATCTTCGTGGACGAGGCACTCGGCAGCCGCGCCTACGAGGACACGGCATTGCCCATCGGGTTCGGGCAGACGATCTCACAACCCTACATCGTGGCGCGGATGACCGAGGCGCTGCTCGAAGGCGGAACCCTGCACAGCGTCCTGGAGGTAGGCACCGGGTGCGGTTACCAGACCACCGTGCTCGCGCCCCTGGTTGATCGGCTGTACTCGATCGAGCGCATCGAGCCACTACTGCTGCGAGCGAAGGAGCGCCTCAAGGAGCTCGGCATCCGCAACGTCCGCTTCCGGCACGGGGATGGCAGCACCGGCTGGAAATCCCATGCGCCGTTCGATGGGATACTGGTCGCGGCTGCGCCCCTGACGGTGCCCGAGGGGCTCATCAAGCAGCTCAAGGTGGGTGGCCGCTTGATCGTGCCGATCGGCCCGGAAGGTGAGCAGCAGCTGGTACGGTTCACCCGCAAGGAGCAGAGGGTCGAGCGCGAGCCGCTGGGTCCGGTCGCCTTCGTGCCGCTGTTGGGTGGGACCCAGTGAGCCGCTTGCCTGCGGCGAGGCCCTGTCACGAGCGGTTCGTCCCCTGTCAGAGAGGGGTTGGCAGGCCTGGCAGTAAATACTTTAACTAACAATCTTAAGTAATTGATCTATAAAATTAACTGCTGCCTCGACAGCCTCGATAGGAGCCTCGGGGCGGGCGGCGGCCCGCAAATCAGCCGCTTGCGCGGGTTGAGAACGGCCGGCGGCCGTGTCCACCCGCGCTAAAAACTCCTGTCACGCCAAAGAGCTTGCGCGCTTATCTGCCGCCCGTTTAACATCATTGCCCTGTCGCCCAACGACGACAGCGCGCGCTGAAGGGGCCTTAGGAAGACACAGGGAGGAGGGGAGT
>DASTDD010000137.1:0-2987 GCA_035710545.1 Steroidobacteraceae bacterium | reverse complement strand
CCTCTGGGTCATGAGTCTTGCGCCGTTCGGCATTTTCGGGCTGACGGCGCGGGTCGTGGCGAAATCGGGTGTGCATGCGGCAGGCCCCATCCTCGCCTTCGGGCTTTGTGTCGTCGCGGGCCTCGCCCTGTACAGCCTGATCGCGCTGCCCCTGCTGATGCGCCTGGCGGGCATCCGGCGGCCATGGCGGCTGTTCTCGGCGACGAGCCCGGCGCTGCTCACGGCTTTCTCCACCGCATCCTCGGCGGCGACCCTGCCTCTGAGCCTGGAATGCCTGCAGAAGCGGGCGGGCGTCTCCGAGCGGGTGGCGAGCTTCGTGATGCCCCTCGGCACTTCCATCAATCATGCCGGCAGCGCGCTGTACGAGTGCGCCGGGGCGATGTTCATCGCGCAGGCTTACGGGCTGCCGCTCTCCTTCGGGCAGCAATTCATGGTGGTCACGCTGGCGCTGTTGACCTCGATCGGCGTGGCGGGCATTCCCGCGGCCTCGCTGGTGGCCATCGCGGTGATCCTGTCCGCCGTCGGCCTGCCGCCCGAGGGGATCGGTGCGCTGTTGGTTCTCGATCGCCTGCTGGATATGGCCAGAACGGCCATCAACGTCTTCGCCGACTGCGCGTGCACGGCAATCGTGGCGCGCCTGGAAGGCGAGAAGGGCGTGTTGGAAGAGAGCCGGGCATCCGACACCGTGCCGGCCACTCCCGGCTAGGCTCCGCTTTCCTCGTCGTTCGCGAGACTCATGCCGACGCTGCTGAAGCCGCTGTCGACGTAAAGAATCTCTCCGGTGATCCCCGCTGCAAGGTCCGAGCAAAGGAAGGCTGCAGCGTTGCCGACGTCCTCGGGTGTTACGTTGCGTCGCATGGGGGCGACCTCAGCCACACGGTTGAGCATCTTGCGGAACCCGGCGATACCGGCCGCCGCCAGGGTTCTGATCGGGCCGGCGGAGATCCCGTTCACGCGAATGCCCTGCGGACCGAGATCGGCGGCGAGGAACCGGACGTTGGCTTCGAGGCTCGCCTTGGCCAGGCCCATGACATTGTAGTTGGGGATCGAGCGAACGGCCCCGAGGTAGGACAGTGTCAGGAGAGCGCCTTTGCGCCCGAGCATCAGGGGCTTCGCGCCGCGCGCCAGGGCGGTGAGACTGTAACTGGAGATATCGTGCGCAATGCGGAAGGCCTCCCGGGTAGTGTTGTCCACGAAGCTGCCGGTGATCGCCTCCCGGGGCGCGAAAGCCACGGCATGGATCAGGATATCGAGCTGCCCCCATTCGCGGCGCAGCAGGTCAAAGGCGGAGTCGATCTGCCCGTCGACCGCGACATCGAGCGGCATCGTGAGCCGTGAGCCGAGCGAGTCGGCCAGCGGCTCGACCCGCTCCTTCATCTTGTCGTTGACGTAGGAGAAGGCGAGCTCGGCGCCCTCGCGGTGCATTGCCTGAGCGATACCCCAGGCGATCGACCGATCAGTAGCCACACCCACGATGAACGCGCGTTTGCCGGCGAGAAATCCCATGCGTACCTCCGGGCCCGGATCGTGCCGGCGCCGTCTCGTCGGAAGTGTACCAACGAACCGCGCCGGGGCGGGACCGTGCGCAGGGCATCCAGTCTTGGCTTGATCGGGCGGGGGCGGCGCGCTCAGCCGCGGCGGCTGACGACGCGGATGGTCAGTTTCTGCCCCGGGATGATCGAATGGCTGACCATGCCGTTCCAGGCGAGGATCTGCTTCACCGTGACCTGGAAGAGTCGCGCGATCTGGGCGAGCGTGTCCCCGTTGCGGACCGTGTAGGTCACCTGTCGCGAAGTGCCCGCGGACGAGGATCCGGACTGGTTCGACAGACGCAACCGCTGGCCGGCGCGCAACGGGTCGCCAGGCTGCATGCCGTTGATCGTCGCCAGGGTATTGACGTTGATACCCGTGCGCCGCGCGATACTCCAGAGAGAATCCCCACGGTGCACTACATGCACGTGCGGGCGCCTGGCAAGCCGGTCATGCCCATCAACGCGCGCCGCCGCAAGCAATACCTTCGCCGGCAGTTCGACGGATGTGGAGGGAACGCGCAGGTCGGCGCCCACGGTCAACGGCCCGGTGGGGAGCTCATTCATCTCGCGCAGGACCGCCGGGGTCGTGTGGAAGCGCCGCGCCACCGAGGCCACGGAATCGCCCTTGGCGACCGTGTAGCTCGTCGAGCGCATCAGCTGGTCGTCGGTGAGCTGGGCGATGTTCTGCGTAAACGCCTGCGCGCCGTCCACGGGGACCAACAGGTAGTGCGGCCCGGAAGGGTCGGTCGCCCAGCGGTGATAGGCAGGGTTGAGCTCGTAGATCTCCTCGTCGCTGACTCCGGCGATCTCGGCTGCGAGCTTCAGGTCGATCTGTCCGCGCGTCTCAACCCGCGTGAAATAAGGCTGGTTCGGAATGGGGCTGATCGAGATGTCGTATTTCTCGGGGTCGAGGACCAGGCGCCGCATCGCCAGCAGCTTCGGCACATAGGCCTTGGTTTCCTTCGGCAGCTTCAGGCTCCAGAAGTCCAGCGGCTTGCCCTTCTGCCGATTGACGTCCAGGGCGTGCTCGACCGCCAGCTCCCCGCAGTTGTAGGCGGCGATCGCGAGCAGCCAGTCTCCATTGAACTCATCGTGCAGGGACTGCAGGTAGTCCAGCGCCGCACGCGTGGACTCGACGACGTCACGCCGGCCGTCATACCACCAATCCTGTTTGAGCCCGTAGCGCGAGCCGGTACCGGGGATGAATTGCCACAGGCCCGAGGCGCGCGCGCGCGAGTAGGCGTACGGCTCAAAGGCGCTCTCGACAACGGGCAGCAGCGCGATCTCCAGCGGCATGCCACGCGCTTCGAGCTCGGTCACGATATGGTAGAGGTACAGATCGGCGCGGCTGAATGCCCGCTCGAGGTAATCCGGGTGCGAGGCGAACCAGCGCAGCTGCTGGTCGATCGCGGTGCTGTCAACGTCCTCGATCCTGAAGCCGGCCCGCATCCGGTC
>DASTDD010000136.1:0-5218 GCA_035710545.1 Steroidobacteraceae bacterium | reverse complement strand
GAGGGACTTGTTGTCGGCGGCGCGCTCGCGCTCACCCTGCAGCACGTGGATGGTCACCGCAGTCTGGTTGTCATCCGCAGTCGAGAAGGTCTGCGACGCCTTGGTCGGAATCGTCGTGTTCTTCTCGATGAGCTTGGTCATCACTCCGCCGAGGGTCTCGATGCCCAGCGACAGCGGCGTCACATCGAGCAGCAGCACGTCCTTCACTTCGCCCGCGAGCACGCCAGCCTGGATTGCGGCACCCACGGCCACTGCCTCATCGGGGTTGACGTCCTTGCGCGGCTCCTTGCCGAAGAAGTCCCTCACGTACTTCTGCACCAGATCCTCGACCAGCGATTCGAGCTTCGCCCGCGTCAGCTTGATGTTGAGGTGCTTCGGCCCGGAGGCGTCGGCCGTGATGTAGGGCAGATTGATGTCGGTCTGCTGTGTCGAGGACAGCTCGATCTTGGCTTTCTCGCTCGCCTCCTTCAGACGCTGCATGGCCAGGGGGTCCTTGCGAACGTCCACTCCGGACTCCTTGAGGAACTCCTCGGCCAGGAAGTTGATGATGCGCAGATCGAAGTCCTCGCCGCCGAGGAAGGTATCGCCGTTGGTCGAGAGCACCTCGAACTGACGCTCGCCGTCGACCTCCGCGATCTCGATGATGGAGATGTCGAATGTGCCGCCGCCCAGATCATATACGGCGATCTTGCGGTCCTTACCCTGCTTGTCCTCGCCATAGGCGAGCGAGGCGGCGGTCGGCTCATTGATGATGCGCTTGACTTCGAGCCCGGCGATGCGACCCGCGTCCTTGGTCGCCTGTCGCTGCGAATCGTTGAAGTAGGCGGGCACCGTGATGACGGCCTCGGTGACCGGCTCGCCGAGATAGTCCTCGGCGGTCTTCTTCATCTTCATGAGAACCCGCGCCGAGATCTCCTGTGGGGCCATCCGCTTGCCCTGAACCTCGACCCACGCATCGCCGTTGTCCGCGCGCACGATCTTGTAGGGGACCATCTTGATGTCCCGCTGCACGATCTCGTCGTCGAACTTGCGTCCGATGAGGCGCTTGATGGCAAACAGGGTGTTCTGCGGATTGGTGACCGCCTGGCGCTTGGCCGGCTGGCCGACGAGGACCTCGCCATCCTTGCTGAAGGCGATGATCGATGGAGTGGTCCGGTCGCCCTCGCTGTTCTCGATCACGCGAGGCTTGCCGCCCTCCATGATGGCCACGCATGAATTGGTGGTCCCGAGGTCGATGCCGATTACCTTTGCCATGGGTGTACTCCGCAGGAAATCATTCTGGGTCTATTGGCTGCACTTCTTGGGTATTTGCCCCTACCTATTCAAGTAGAGGGAGGTGAAAAAGCCCTCGGGGGCCCCCTCAGCCCGGCCCCTTGGCCACGATCACCCGGGCCGGCCGCAGCAGGCGGCCGTTGAGCTCGTAGCCCGGCTGCACGACCTGCAGCACCGAGTCGGGCTCGGCGGTGTCCGATTCCCGGACCAGCATGGCCTCGTGGCGGGTCGGATCGAAGGGCTCGCCGAGCGGGTCGATGGGCACGATCCCGATCTTCTCCAGGGCCTTGGCCAGGAGCTTCAGCGTCGCCTCCTGGCCCTGGGCCAGGCTGCGGGCATCGGCCTTCCCGGCGTTCTGCACTGCGAGCTCCAGGCTGTCCTGCACGGGAAGGAGGTCGGCGAGGAACTTCTCCAGCCCGTAGCGGCTGGCGGCCTCGATGTCGCGCTGTGCACGCTTGCGAACGTTGTCGAGCTCGGCGACCGCCCGCAGGTACTGCTCCCAGTGATTGCGCGCCCGATCCTCGGACTCCGCGAGGGCCTGCTGCAGCCGCTCGAGTTCCACCAGCTGGGTCGCCGTCTCGGGCAACACGGTCGTCGGCTCGGCTGTCGAGCGCTCCCGCCCGGACTCGTCACTGCTCATGGGATCCTCCTGAAATCGGCTGATTATCGTCCGCCGTGGACCTGCAGCGGCGGAAAGATAAATGTCGGCGACTTTGTGCGGCTTCAGCGCCTTGAATTCAAGGCGGCGCCCAGCAGCTTCGCAGTCATGTCCACGATCGGGATGACGCGCTCGTAGGCCATGCGGGTCGGCCCGATGACCCCCACGACACCGACCACCGAGTCGCCGTCGGCATAGGGGGCGGTCACGACGCTGCAGTCATCGAGGATCTGGTAGCCCGACTCATGGCCGATGAAGATCTGCACGCCCTCGGCCTTGAGGCTGTTATCGAGCAGGTGCAGGAAGTCGCGCTTCTCGTTGAACGCTTCGAACAGGCGACGCAGCTTCTCGACGTTGGTCAGCTCGGCCATGCCCATCAGGTTGGTCTCGCCCTTGATGACGTACTCGAGCCGCTCCTCGCCCTCTCCCGCCTCGAAGACGTGCTGAGCGACGGCGATGGCATCGAGCATGATCTGACTCATGTGAGCATGCGCCTCGGCGAGCTGGCGCAGGATCTCCTGACGCACCTGCTGCAGTGTGCGGCCGCGGAATTGCTCGTTCAGATAGTTCGAGGCGCGCTTGAGCTCATCCGGGGAGTAGTGGCGCTCGAGCTGGATGATGCGGTTCTGCACCTCGCGGTCGTTGAAGACCAGCACCACCAGCACCCGGTGCTCGGACAACCCGACGAATTCGATCTGGGTGATGGAGGCCTGCTGCGTGCGCGGCACCGTCACCACGCCCGCCAGCCGGGTGACGCTCGAGAGCAGCTGCGAGACGGTAGCGATCAGCTCCTTGGAGCCTTCGCGGCTGCTGTCCACCTGGCGGCGGATCTCGGCAATGGCCGACTCGTCGGGTGGCCGCACGCGCAGCAGCGTGTTGACGAAGAAGCGGTACCCCTTGTCAGTCGGCACGCGCCCCGCGGAAGTGTGCGGCGAGGCGACGAATCCGAACTCCTCGAGGTCGGCCATCACGTTGCGGATCGTCGCGGAGCTCAGCTGCAGACCCGAGTCGCGCGAGAGCACACGGGAGCCGACCGGCTGCCCGTCGCGGATGTAACTTTCGACCAGCACCCGCAGGAGGTGTTGAGCGCGCTCGCTCAGGGTCTCCGTATCTCGACCTTCGTGGCCCATTGATTGCCGATCAGCGCGTTGCGTTATATCCGGGAGCCGCCCGTTGGCGCCAAGAACGCTAGCGACGGCCGACCCCACCGTCAAGCGATCCGGGCGGCGGCCCAGGTGTGAACTGGGGCCTGCCGCGGGCCGGAGCGCATTGGCCCTGCCGCGGCATCGTGCTACAAAGACCCGCCTCGCACGCTCGCGAGGCCCCCTAACGAGGCTCCAGATGGGCTTTCCCGTGCGAGTGTGCGCGCTGGTCGGCAGATTCCAGGACCCGCGTGTGGCTGAATCCGTCGGCTTGCTGGTTCCGCACCTGCGCTCCCGGGATGTCCGGGTGCTGATCACCCAGGAGATCGGCTCCGGGCCGGACGCCGGGGTGATGCGGGTACCGGAGCAGGAGATCGGCGTGCAGGCGGATCTGGTCATCGCCATCGGGGGGGACGGCACCCTGCTGTATGCCGCCCGTCTCGTGGCCCGGCACCGGGTGCCCCTGCTGGGGGTCAATCGTGGAAGGCTGGGCTTCCTGACCGATGTGATGCCCCAGGACATGTTTCCGTGCATCGACGCGGCGCTGCTCGGCAAGCTCGAGCTCGATGAGCGGCCGCTGCTGCGGGCCCGGCTGCAGAATGCCGCCGGGGCCGTCTCGGAGGCACTCGCGCTGAATGATGTGGTAATGCAGAAACTTGCAACAGGTCGCATGCTGGATTTCGAGACACATCTGAACGGGACCTACGTCAACACTCATGCCGGAGACGGCGTGGTCGTGGCGAGCGCTACCGGCTCGACCGCCTACGCCCTGTCGTGTGGCGGCCCGATCATCGAGCCGCATCTCGATGCTTTCGTGGTCGCCCCCATCTGTCCCCACACACTCTCGGATCGCCCCATCGTCGTCTCGGCGCGCTCGCGGATCGAGGTGAGGCTGCTCGAGCGACCGGACACGCGGGCGCAGATCACCTGCGACGGTATCGTGCTCGGGGAATTCGCGCCCGGCGACAGTCTGTGCATCGAGGCCGGCCGCGAGCGGGTCACGCTGCTGCACCCGGCCGGCTTCGACTACTACCGCCTGCTGCGCTCCAAGCTGCATTGGGGTCGCGGCAGCTTCGAACGCTGAGGTCCAACATATGCTCACCTATCTGCAGATCCGGGACTTCGCGATCATCGACAGCATCGAGCTGGAAGTGCGGCCCGGCCTGACGGTGCTCACCGGAGAGACCGGCGCCGGAAAGTCCATTCTGGTCGATGCGCTGCAGCTGCTGGCCGGCGGTCGCGCCGGCGCGGAGGTCGTGCGGCACGGGGCCGAGCGCGCCGAGATCACCGGCAACTTCGATCTGAGCAAGTCGCCGCGGGAGTTGAAGCGGTGGCTGGAGGAGCAGTCGATCTACGCTCCCGAGGAGCTTTCGATCCGCCGCGTGGTGGCCAGCGACGGCCGCACGCGCGCCTATCTGAACGGCCAGGCGGTTGCGCTGCAGCTGCTGCGCGAAGCGGGCAACATCCTGATCGACATCCACGGGCAGCATGAATTCCAGTCATTGACGCGCGCCGCCGCGCAGCGCGAGTTGCTCGATGGGTTCGGTCGCCTCGAGCAGGCGACCGGCCAGGTCGGCATCGCCCACCGCGTGTGGCTCGAGCTGCTCAACCGCACCCTGGAGCTGGAATCCAAGGCGCGCGATCGCGATACGAGGCTCGAGTCCCTGCGCCACCAGGTTTCCGAGCTGAACGCCCTGCAGCTCAAGAGCGGCGAGCTCGTGCGCCTCGCCGAGGAGCGCGCGCGCCTGGCGAACCGCGGGCGGCTCGCGGAAGCGACCCAGTTGGCTCTGCAGCTGCTGTACGAAGGCGAGGAAGGCAGCTCCCACGCGAGCGCCAGCCGCGCGCTGCAGTCCTTGCGCGGCCTTGCGAGCGTGGACTCCAAGCTGGAATCCGTCTTGCCCCTGGTCGAGAGCGCGGCGATCCAGATCCGGGAGGCCGCCCACGAATTGACACGTTATCGCGACAACCTCGACCTCGACACGGCTCGCCAGGACCAGGTGGAGCGGCGCCTCGCGGCGATCGAGGAGCTGGCGCGCAAGCACCGGGTGCAGCCGACCGAGCTCGCGGAGCGCTCGGCTCAGCTCGTCGCGGAGCTGGAGACCGTGGAGCGTGCGGAGATGGACCTGGCGGTCCTGCGCAAGGACCT
>DASTDD010000135.1:0-15691 GCA_035710545.1 Steroidobacteraceae bacterium | reverse complement strand
GTGGACCCAACGCGCACAGTCGCACGCAGAAGCCGCCGCTCTATGGCCGCCACTGGATGGCCGTCACCGGCAAGCCGCTGGCCGCCACCGCCGGCGCCATGATCTTCGAGCGCGGCGGCAACGCCGTCGATGCCGCCTGCGCCATGATCGCCGCCACCTCGACCATGTGGGACACGCTGTCCTGGGGCGGCGAGACTCAGGCCCTCATCTATAACCCCCACACCGGCAAGGTGATCGCCATCAACGGCTTAGGCGTCGCCCCGACCGGCGCCACGCCCGAGTACTTCCACAAGCTCGGCATGCGCTACCCGCCCGAGTTCGGGCCGCTCGCCGCCGTCACCCCCGGCACGCCCGGCGGACTCATGACCATGCTGGCCGAGTACGGCAGCATGAGCCTGAAGCAGGTGCTCGCGCCCGCCATCGAGATGGCCGACGGCTACCCGATCGAGGCGGAGCTCGTGAACACCATCGAGCGCTACAAGGACCACCTCAAGAAGTGGCCGGACTCCCGGCGCGTCATGCTGACGCACCTGGGTCAGGCGCACGAGGCGCCCGAGCCCGGTGAGATCTTCCGCCAGAGCGATCTCGCCGCGACGCTGCGCAAGCTGGTCGAGGCGGAGCAGAAGGCGCTCAAGGCGGGCAAGGACCGCAAGGCGGCGATCTACGCCGCGTACGACCGCTTCTACCGCGGCGACATCGCGCACGAGCTGGTGAGCGCGGTGCGTGAGCAGGGCGGTCTCTTCACCCTCGAGGATCTCGCCAGCTGGAAGGTGAAGATCGAGGAGCCGGTGCACACCAGCTACAAGGGGGTGGAGGTCTACAAGCTCGACAGCTGGGTGCAGGGACCGGTGATGCTGCAGACGCTGAACATCCTCGAGAACCTTGATCTCAAGTCGATGGGCTACGACAGCGCACGCTACATCCACACCCTCTACCAGGCGATGAATCTCGCCTACGCCGACCGCGACTTCTACTACGGCGACCCGGCGTTCTCGCCCGCCACCCCGATCAAGGGACTGCTGTCGAAGGACTACGCGCGCGAGCGCGCCCGGCTCATCAACCCCGACCACAACGACCCGGACGTGCGCCCGGGAGACCCGTACCCGTTCCAGAGCGGCAGCAACCCGTACGCCGCGATCCTCGCCCAGTGGCACACCAGGGCGGCGGCGCAGACGCCCATCACCCTGGCCGAGTTCGACCGCACGTTCCGTCTCGGGACCACCAGCGTGGAGGCGGCCGACGAGCAGGGCTGGGCCGTATCGGTGACGCCCTCGGGCGGCTGGGTGCCGGCGGTGATCGCGGGCCGCACCGGCATCGGCCTGTCGCAGCGCATGCAGAGCTTCGTGCTCGACAAGAACGAGAACCCCTACAACGTGCTCGAGCCGGGCAAGCGCCCGCGCGCCACGCTGACCCCGACGCTGGCGCTGAAGGACGGCAAGCCCTACCTCATCTTCTCGGTGCAGGGCGGCGACACCCAGGACCAGAACCTGCTGCAGTTCTTCCTCAACGTGGTCGAGTTCGGCATGACCGTGCAGGAGGCGACCGAGGCGGCGAACATCACCAGTTACCAGATGCGCGACTCGTTCAACGATCACCAGTCCTTCCCGGGCCGGCTCACGGTGAACAGCGCGACGCCGCCGTACGTGCGCCAGGAGCTCACCAGGATGGGCTACCAGCTCGAGTTCGAGGAGCGCAGCTCCGGCCCCATCAACGCCATCATGGTCGATCGCAAGCACGGCACGCTGTGGGGCGGCTCGAGCAACCACGGCGAGGACTACGGCATCGGCTGGTAGCCCGGGCCCGATTTCGTTATTCCCGCTTCGTACCGGTTGTCGCTGGCGTCGAACTCAGAGGGTATCGGCCGAGTCGCTCTCCGATAGCCCCGTCCCACACCCCAAACCGTGCCGGTTGCCAACTCCCCGGGCATCCGCGACCATGCCATCACGTTGGTGCAGGCACCGAAGATGCCGAAAGGCGCGTCTGCTGCAGTGAACACGCGACTGCCTGAGGGAATGCCCCAATGAGACCCGCCGCCACGCCGATGCGGGTCTGCATGCTGGCCGCCTCTATCTCGTTTTTCGCTCTCGGGTCCTTGCTGCACGCCGAAGCGGTCGCAAGAACCCGGGCCGGCGCGCATACCGAGTATCCAGGAAGGCATTGGACCGAGGTCAGCACGCCCGAGAGTCGAGGCTGGTCCGCTCAGGCGCTGGCTGTTGCCAAGGCCTACGCGGATTCGATCGACACAGCCGCAGTCATAGTCGTCGATGACGGCGTTGTGGTCTCCCAATGGGGTGCGACAACTACCAAGTTTAACGTGCACTCAATCCGCAAAAGCTTTCTGAGTTCTCTATATGGCGTCGCCGTAGCGAAGAAACAAATTGATCTGAACGCGACGCTGGGGCAGTTAGGCATTGACGACAACGAGCCCGCATTGACGCCCGAAGAAAAGCGGGCTCGGGTAATCGATCTACTCAAGGCGCGCTCCGGCATTTATCACGCCGCGCTATACGAAACACCTGCCATGAAGGCGGAAAAGCCGCCGCGGGGTTCCCATCCGCCGCGCTCGTTCTGGTCATACAACAACTGGGACTTCAATGCCCTGGGAACAATCTACGAGAACCAAACTCACGACTCGATCTATCGCGCTTTCGACACTCAAATCGCCCGGCGAATCGGCATGGAAGACTACGATCCGGCCGAGCAGGAATACGTCACCGGCCCGGATTCGATTCATCGCGCGTATCCATTTCGAATGAGCGCGCGTGACATGGCCCGATTCGGCCTGCTGTATCTGCGAGGCGGCAGGTGGGGAAACGCTCAGATCGTGCCTGCGCAATGGGTTCGGGACAGTACCACTGCGTGGTCGATCGCCGATGGCAACGCGCGGGACGGTTACAGTGGTTACGGTTACCTGTGGTGGGTTGCGGTCAATGGCAACCATTACCCGAATGTCGAGTTGCCCGACGGGAGCTTTTCAGCGTGGGGCGCCGGAGGCCACATCATCACCGTAATCCCCGCTCTCAGCCTCGTAGTCGTGCATCGCGTCAATACGGATGATCCGGCGAAGAGGGTCACCCTGGACCAACTTGGCCAGCTTCTGCACCTGATTCTCGCTGCCAAGAAGCAGCCCTAGTCTTTCTGCTGTTCAGGCGGCGGCGTCGGCGTGTGTCCCAATCTTGTCCAGCGCCATGGCCGCGTCCTGCGGCAGATCCAACCCGGCTGCCGCCAGGTTTTCGCGCAGATGTACGCTGGAAGAGGTGCCGGGGATCAGCAGAATGTTGGGTGCGCGGCGCAGCAGCCAGGCGAGCGCGACCTGCATGGGAGTGGCACCGAGGCGCCGTGCCACATCCGACAGGGCCGACGACTGCAGCCGGGTGAAGCCGCCGAGCGGAAAGAACGGCACGCCTGGCGTTGCCGAAGCAGGTCGATTCCCGGCGGCTTGCTGAGGGCCGGGGCGCTTCGCACATGGCCGCGGGCGGCCAAAACCCGCACGCTTGACCCGGACCTTGGGTCATACCCTACGCTCGATTCCGCCCGATGCCGAAACCGAAAAGACCCGAGTCCCTCAGCGCCGTCGCGTGCGCCCGTCGCACCGGCCTGACGGTGCGCGCATTGCGCGTTTACGAGCGCAACGGGCTCATCGCGCCGACGCGGTCGGGCAAGGGCTGGCGGCTCTACGGCCCGAAGGAGCTCCAGCGCCTGAACGTCATCGTGACCCTCAAGACCCTCGGCATGACGCTGGCGCAGATCCGCTCGCTCCTGAAAACCAGACCGCCACCGCTCGCGCGGGTACTCGAGATGCAACTCAGGGCATGCCGGGCCAGGCGAGATGGCGCGCAGCAGGCTCTCGAGCTCGTTCAGGCGGCGCTCGCGACGATCGAATCCGGACGGACATTGACCCTGGAAGAGCTTTGCAATCTCACGAGGGGCATGGAAATGGGAAATCAGCAGGCCCTCACCCGCGAGCTGATCAACGAACAGATCACACCCCACGAGGAGCGGGCCTACACGACCTGGGTGGCAGCCCGCGCCCCCGATGAGATCAAAGCGATGCAGGAATACGGCGCCGCGGTATCTCCGCTGTTTCGCGCTCTGCAGGCGCTGCGGGAGGCGCAGGTCGACCCGGCCGCTGCCGAGGCACAAGAGCTCATCACCGAGTGGAACGCTGTTGCGGTCCGTTGCGGCCTGCGCGCTTTCATGGCGGCGCTGCTCGAGTGGAATCCGGCCATCGCCCGGAAATGGCTGCAGGTCGGCGAGCGCGCCATGTCGCTGCGCATGGCTCCGCAGCGGGCTGCGGCGGATGAGAGTCTGTGGGCCTACTTCGGCGCAGCCCAGGAGGCGGCTGCCTGGCATCGGGCGCTGCGGGAAACCACGGACGCCGCGACGGAGCTGGCCGAAGGCAGCACCGCCCCGGACTCGGCCCCTGCGCGGGCGCTCGCCCAGCGCGTGGCGCGGATCTGCGCGGAGCATGCCCTCGGTGACCCGCAGGTCTACGCCCGCTGGGCCGGCGCGATGCAATTCCGCAAATCCGCCGAAGAAAATGCTCGCATGAAGAGAGCCTGGGCGTACCTCGCCAGCGCTCTTGCGGCTCTCCCGCGTGGTGCCAGCTAGCGAGAATCACTAGCGCGAGCGCCGCCGCGGGATCTGTGACCCCCTGCACAGATCCACCCTTCAGCCCCGGGCGGTTGCGGCCGATTGATTATGCTAAACGCCCTACCCGGGAGATCACTTGTCGCCCGGGCGGCTCCCAGGAAGCCATGCCCACCATCCGACTGAAAGCCCTGCTGCCCGGCTCCAAGGCGAGCGCACCGGATAAGCCGGCGGCCGCCAGGCCCGCCGCGCCACAGAAACCGGCCGAGACGCCGGCGGGCGCCCCGTCGTCCGGGCGCGTGGTGCACGACGAGCGCGGCAACGCGGTGTGGGACTGGCTCGCCAAGACCGGCCGCAACGCGATCGAGAGCACCTCGATGCTGCTGAAGAAGCTCGAGGTGCCGGAGCTGAAGCTCGAGGACTCGGGCGAGAACAAAGAGCTCATGCTGGAAGATGAGAAGGCCGGGGGCGGCTACGACCCCTATGGCAAGCGCAACACCGCGCCGTCCTCCAGGCCCGCGGCGAAAACGCCCGCCAAGCCCGTCAAGAAATAACCCGCCTCACAGGGCCGACGACGCGGCCACCACGGTGTAGTGCTGCACCTCGGGCTCGAACTCGAGGAGGAACTCCTCGTCCTGCGGGTAGTACTTCGCCTTCAGCACCGCGTCTCCCGCGAAGGCGCGGATCGCCTCCTCCGACTCCCAGCGGGTCACGGTGAGGAAGTGGCTCACCTCGCCGTCGTCGCGCCGCAGGATGGTGACGTCGAGGTTGCCCTCGGTCTCGCGGTAATCCGGAATCGCACGCATGGTAAGGAATGCCGAATAGTCGTCGGCGCGCTCGCGCCGGGTGCGGCCGTGCCAGATGCGGGTGACCATGTCTCTCACCTCCTTGCCAGGAGGGCAGCCCACCACGCGAGCAAGGAGTGGTCAAGGCCGGCCGCGCCGGCTCAGTCCTGGCCGAAAATGCTCCGCATGCGCTGCGTGTCGCCGTTCGGCTTGCGGATGGTGACCTCGCGCCACTCGCGGTCCGGGTGCTCGGGCATGGCGAGGATCGCGGTGCGGGCTTCGGTGAGACGATGCTTGAGCAGCGGCCGCAGCGCCGCCACCGGGGCCACGAGATGCTGCTCCTCCTCGGTCATTGCGAGCTCGACGTCGCAGAAGCCGCGGAAATATTCGCTGAACCATTCCTCGTAGAGCTGCATCGGCTCGTCGAACACCGCGTCCTGCATGAGGTGCTCGCCGATGTAGTTGGTGCACACGTAGCTCGAGTTGCAGCGCACGAAGTTGTGGTGCTCGGCGAGCACGGCGTTGCAGTAGTCGCGGTTGCCGTAGAAGAGCGCGAACAGGCGCATGCGCTTGCGGCCGGTGAGGTGGCGCTCGCGGATGTACTCCATCATCGCCTTGCGGTGCACCAGCGTGAACGCGGCCTGGCGCAGCGCCACCACCTGGCGCGCGAAGCGGCCCTCGCGCGAGATGGAGCGCATCAGGCGGTCGTGCTCGGCCATCCAGGTCGTGTACACGGCCGGGGACTCGAGCACGCGGCTCGCCACGGTATCGGCCTTCGTGTGCTGAAGGGCCGACATTTGCACCCGCGTCTCGGATTCCTCCATGAGCCGCGTATGTTTATACGCTTCGAGCAAGCTGTGTCTTCCACCTGCGGGATGGTTATAGTCTATGTACACGCGCAAAACGCGAGCCCGCGGGTCCAGTCTCCCCGCTCCGGAGTGCGCGCGCAATCCCAAAAATATAGTAATTTTCTACTGCTAAGGCTTCGTTGCAGACGAGGGGGAAAGATTGTCGGACATCCACCACTACGGAGTGTTCGTGCTGGCCGCGATCGTCCTCATTCTCACCCCAGGCCAGGACACGCTCTATGTTCTCGGACGTAGTCTCAGCGGGGGCTTGCGGGCCGGCGTCGCCTCGGCTCTCGGCATCACCGCGGGCAGCGTGGTGCATACGTTGGCCGCCGCAGCCGGACTTTCCCTGCTTCTGAGGGCCTTTCCTCCCGCGTTCGTGGCCGTGAAGCTCTGCGGCGCCGCATATCTGATATATCTCGGCGCGCGGCTATTGCTCGCACGCAACGCCCTACACGATTTAACAATGCCCTCGCCCCCATCCAGTGCACGGCGGGCCTTCGTGCAGGGCGCGCTCAGCAATCTTCTGAACCCGAAGGTGGCGCTTTTTTTCCTCGCCTTCCTGCCGCAGTTCATCGATCCGCAGGGCGCATCCAAGAGCGTGGCCTTCCTTACCCTCGGCGCGACTTTCGTGTCGATGGGCGGGATCTGGTGCCTGGTGCTGGCCGCTGCGGCCGCGCGGCTGCGCGCCTTTTTGGTGCGTAACGCACTCCTGCGCCGGCGCATCGACCGCGGCGTGGGGGCGCTGTTCATGCTGCTCGGCGCGCGGCTCGCGTGGGGGCGCTGAGCGTGCGCGCGCCGGTGATGCTCGCGATGCTGCTGGTGGCCGCGCTGCCGGGCGGCCCGGCCGCGGCGCAGGGGAAGGACGACCGGCGCTACGACATCCGCGACGACGTCCTGATCCGCACCCACGACGGGGCGACGCTGTCGGCGACCGTGATCCGCCCCAGGGGCGCGACCCAGCCCCTGCCGACCCTCCTCACGCTCGACATCTACACGGACCCCGCCGGCTTCGCCACCCGCGGCAAGGACGCTGCCGATCACGGCTACATCGCCGTGACCGCCGATACCCGCGGCAAGCGCCTGTCCACCGCCCCGATCGAGCCCTACGAGCACGAGGGGGCCGACGCCTACGACGTCATCGACTGGATCGTGCACCAGGAGTGGAGCGACGGGCAGGTCGGGATGCGCGGCGGCAGCTACTCCGGCTTCACCGCCTGGGCGGCCACCAAGCACCTGCACCCGGCGCTGAAGACCATCGCGGTGTCGGCGCCAGGGATCCCGGGCCAGGGCCTGCCCATGGTGAACAATATCTTCCTCAGTGCGAACTAGGGTTGGGCGTTCTACGTCGGCGACAACCGCTTCCTGGACGAGAAGACCTACAACGACAATGCGCGCTGGTCGGCGCTGCCGGACAAGTGGTTCGCAAGCGGGCGCCGCTACCGCGACATCGACGTCATCGACGGCACGCCGAACCCGTGGCTGCAGCGCTGGCTCAGGCACCCGGCCTACGACGGCTACTGGCAGGCGATGGTGCCGTACCGCCAGGACTTCGCGCGCATCGGCATCCCGGTGCTCACCGTCACCGGCTACTACGACGACGCCCAGCTCTCCGCTCTCGAGTACGTGCGCGAGCACCACCGCTACCGCCCGGACGCCGAGGACTACGTGGTCATCGGTCCCTACGATCACATCGGCACGCACCGCAGCCAGAAGGCCCCGGTGCTGCGCGGCTACGCCATCGACCCGGCGGCGCAGTTCGCCACCCCGGCGCTCTTCTACGAGTGGATGGACTACGTGCTGCGCGGGGCACCCAAGCCCCCCGTGCTCGTGGACCGCATCAACTACGAGGTCATGGGGGCCAACGAGTGGCACCACGCGCCCTCGCTCGAGGCCATGGCGAAGGCACCCGAGCGACTGTACTTCAGCGCCACGCGCGTCAGGCACGAGAAGGACCACTATCTGCTGACCGCCGAGGAGCCCAAGGCGTCCGACCTGAAGCAGAAGATCGACCTCGCCGACCACCGCGTGCAGCACAACAATCACTACTACCCCGACCCGATCATCGAGCAGCAACTCGACCACGTGACCGAGCTCATGTTCGTCAGCGCGCCGCTGCCGGCGCCGCGCATCGTGAGCGGGGCGTTCACCGGCACGCTGGACGTCACCATCAATAAGAAGGACCTCGACGCCGGGGTCACGGTGTTCGAGGAGCTGCCGGACGGGCGCCTCGTGCACCTCGCCTACTGGATCGGGCGGGCGAGCTTCGCCGCCGATCGCAGCGCCCGCACCCTCCTCACCCCCGACCGGCCCGCGCAGGTCCCGTTCGAGACCAGCGTCGTCAGCCGCCGGCTCGGTCAGGGGAGCCGGCTCGTGGTGCTGCTGGACGTGAACATGAACTCCATCGCCCAGGTGAACTACGGCACGGGCAAGGACGTGAGCGATGAGTCGCGCGCCGATGCCGGCCGCGACCTCAAGGTGCGCTGGCACAGCGACAGCTACGTGACGGTGCCGTTCGAGCGCTGAGCTCAGTTCGTCACGCCACGCGCACGCGCGCGCCACTCCCGGCGGCGCTCGCGAGATGCCACGCCAGGCGCTCGGCGTGCACCCGCAGCTCCGGCACCGCGGTCGTCTCCCAGTACCGCGGCCGCAGCATGGGACCTACGTAATAGAGACTCCCGGACACGCGGCCGCTCGCATCGATGAGCGCACCGCGCTCGTCGGTGCGGATTCCGAGGCCGAGCGGGTCGGCAACCGCGACACCCTGGGCGAGCAGTGAGCGCAGCAGCCGCTCGCGGCTGTGGCGCGCATCGTAATCAGGCCCGGTGCAGTTGATCACGCGATCGACGAGCAGGGTCTTCGCGCTGCGCGCACCGCGCGCGCGCCAGCGCACCCGCACCTGCCGGTCGGCGGGCTCGAGCCGCTCGATGCGCCCGGCGTGCACGTGCAGGCGGCCGGCGCGCCACAGCTCGCTCAGCGCCGACCAGGTGCGCTCGGGCAGGCGATGGCGGTGCACCTCCCAGTAGCCGCGCACGTGCCTGAGGAAGCGTCGCCGCTCCGCCGCAGGCAGGTTCTGCCACAGCGCCGGCACCAGGTTGCGCACCAGGGTGACCCCCTCGCGCCAGTCCCCGCCGCGCACCTCGATGTCCTCGGCCAGCGAACGGACCGCGCGCACGAGGCGCCGCACCGAGACCGCGGCGGCGCGCGCCAGCGTCGCCGCGCCGGAGCGCGGCTCGACCTGGCGCGTCTCCCGCTGTGGCGCGGGGATGAGCCCATGACGCGAGATGGCGTGGATCGTGGCCCGTCCCTGCGCGGCCGCATCGCCGGCGAGCGCGATGTCGGCCATGGTGAGTCCGGTGCCGACCAGCAGCACAGTCTCGCCGGCGCGGAACTGCGGCGGTGCCCGCCAGGGGTCGGCCACGTAGCGCGCTTCGGGCAGGCGCTCGCTGCCCGGCAGCGGCTTCGGGGCCGGGTTGCCCAGAGCGAGCACCACCGTATCGGCGGTCAGCCGCAGGCCGTTTCCGAGATGCAGGCGCAGCCCCGCGCCGCGGTGCTCGCGCTCGATCGCGGTCACGTGCCCGCGGATGCGCTCGAGCTGCACGTGGGCGGGCGCGGCCTGGGCGGCGCAGGCGAGCGTGGACTCGAGATACTCGCCGTACAGCTCGCGCGGCAGAAAATCCGCGGCCGTCGCGTCCGGATGCCGGCGCTGCGCGAAGGCGAGGAATTCCAGGGGATCGGCGGAGCTCGCCGACATGCGGCCGGCGGGCACGTTCAGCAGGTACGAGCGATGCTGCCGGCCGTAGGCCGTGCCGCGCGCCATGGTCTCGCGCTCGATGAGCACCACGCGCAGTGAGGCGGCGTGCGGCAGGCGCAGAAGGGCGATCGCCGTGGCCGTACCGCTGAAGCCTGCGCCGACGATGGCGATGGTGCGTGCTGCCGACTGCGGGGCCATCCAGTGCTGCGGCGTAGTCGCTGCCGCCTTGCTTGGTAAACGAACGTCCATGTGCCGCGCCCCCAAGTGAGCTTCCACTCGGACAGCATAAGCAGTCCCCGGTTACACAGCAGTAACAGTGGCGAAGGAGCTTGTAAGCCGGGGCCGGGCGCCGCGGCGGCGCCCGTAAGGACTCGATCGGGGCGCCAGGTCATTTCACGGCGGCTGCGTCGCGGCATTTGAAGAGCTCGATGGTGGTCTTCGGCGGACCGTCCTTCTTCATGTAAGGCAGATTCATGTCGTGCGGCAGTCGATAGACGTTCACGATGTCGTTGCCGACGAGCAGTTTCACTCCCTCGAGCTTGAAGTAGTTGCCGTAGAGCGAGTCCTTGTTGACGTCCTCGACGCGCGCCCCTGGCGGCGCCTTCTTGTACCAGTCGATGATCGTCTGCAGCGCATCGGTGCTGCTCGACGAATAATGCGTGCATTGCTGGCCGTTCGGCAGCGCGCGGGCGACGGCATCCATCTTGCCGTTCGCATCGTGGGGACAGGTGGGCAGCCCGGTGGTGTTCTTCTGCGCCGCGGCCGCGCCCGCGGTGCCGGCATGGCAGACGATGAGCACGCCGAGCGCAGCGTATGCCGCGGTCGTGTGCATGTGCGTGCGCGTATGCCTGTACATCGTGATCTCCTCACTGGCAGCGAACGCGTCTGAGTCGGTCGGTCGCCTCAAGGTCATGGCGCAACGTTTTTCTTCGCCTTCCACAGGATGGCCCCGGTCTGGCCGGTCTTCGGATCGATCACCAGCCACACCGTCCGCGGGTCGGCCTTGCGATCAGGCGGCCAGAACGTGACCATTTGCCCGAGATTCTGCTCGCTCCAGTCCGGCAGCTGCTGGTGATACCACGCAGCAACCGTCGGCAGGTCGTCCTTGGTCATGATCGTGGCGATGCTGATGTTGGGATCGGAGGGCTTCGGGCCGTTCAGCGCCGGTGCACCGCTGGCGCTCTGCGTCGCATTCGGGTAGTGCGGCAGCTCCGACTTGTCGTAGCGCAAGTCCTTGGCGACCAGTGCATCCGGACCGGGCGTGCCCGCACTGGCGGCAACGGGCTTCGGCGGCTCTGCCGCTCCCTCGGCGGTCCCCCCGCCGAGCGCCGCTGGCGGGCCGGTGCCCTGCTGAGCGTTGGCTACGTATTTTTCCGCGGGCGGCGATGGCTTTACATCGCCGTCGCCGCCCCCCTTGAAGTCTTTGTCCCCATCCGGGCCGCCGCCCGAGCTCTCGTCCGCGTGTGAGTTGCCACTGCCGTGGTTTTCGCCATCGCCGTCCGCCTTCCACGGGGTGCCGGGCCCCCCACCGCCGTCGCCCGCCCGACCCTTGCCGCCGCCCCCGCCACCACCGCCGGCGGTCGCATCACCGCCGCCCGGCTTGCGGTTGGAGTCGCCGTCGTCCGGTGCACCGAGCTTCACTGGCGCGCCCTTATCGGGCGCACCGTGCATACCGGAGCTGCCGTGCATTTGCTGCTTCTTGCCGTCGTCGGGTTCAGAGATCCTGCAGTTGCGCATCATCGTCTGCGGCAGGCGCCAGGCGAGCAGGAACCCGAGCACGAAGGCGATGATGACCGCCACGATCCAGCGGCGTCGCTCGCGGGTCAGGCGGTTTCCGGGGCCGCCGGATGCGGCAGCTGTCACGGGGGTGGCAGACATGGTCCTACTTCTTTGCGGCCTGGGTCGGCGCGCTCTGCGACTTCATGGCCTCGAGCTTCGCGAGATCGACCTGCGCCATGGCCGCGTGTACGGCGTCCATGCTGACGCCGCTGCCATCGACGTCGACCTCGAAGCGCTTGGCGACGATCACCTGCAGCGAGCCCTGCTGTCCTTCCTTGGTGTACTTCTCGTGCATCGACCGCCCGCCGACGGTTACGTCTTTCTCGTAGCCGCTGTCGCTTTCCGAGTCGCTGTCCTTGGGCATTGCATCCGCCATGCCCATGACGCCGGCGATGCCGGTGAGGTCGGTGATGTTGATCTGGATCGACTGGCTGCCGCCGCCGTGATACTCGGCGTGCGCCTTGGCGGTCTTGACCCCCATGCCCTGGGAGTTCGAGCCGCCGCCATTGGTGCGCTTCATGCCGGGGAGCGACGCCGGCAGGAGAGCGGTCAGGGCATGGAAGTCGACCGGCGCGACCGGCTGGCTGCCGCCCATCGCGGCTCCCATGGAATTCAAAAAGCCGCCGAGTGCGTCGCCGAGGTTTGGCGCCGGCGTATTGCCGCCCTGCTGGGCGTGAGCGCCGAAGGAGGCGAGCGCAAGGCAGGCCGCGAGCAGCGCGCGGCGCAGTGCGTTAAGTGTGTGCAGACGTGAAAACATGTGCGTGTCTCCTCGATGGATAAGGGTGAGCTGTGCCTTCCGGGGCGTACGTGCCTCATTCACGACGCCACGGTGCCTCTCACGGTCATGAGATTCATGTGACGCGCGCTGGCATTTTTCTGGCAGTTGGCTGGCAGAGTGGGGCTCCCGCTAGCTCCCACACATTCCCACCGTGGTCTTTTCGCCCAACAGCGAGACTTGGGTACCGTCAGTGGGCCACTGCACGATCGATCCCTTCTGGTCGAGCTGGTAGTGCGTGAACGACTTCAGCAGTGTGTTGATGAAGGCGACAAAGGGACCGGGAAGCTTGTAGCCGATTCCGGCATCGATGCCGGCGCGCATGAAGCCTTCCTTGCATGGCATGGCGACGTCCGACTGCCTGACGACGTCGCCCCCGAAGTCGATGTCCACGTACAGGCCGGTGGTGAATCCAAAAGCACCAATCCCCACCATCGGCTGGATGTCGAATGTGAGGATCATGCTGGTGATGCCCACGGAGACACCGTCGGCGGTGCGACCCAGGTTGGCCTCGGAATCCGTCGTTACTTTCGGCATCACGCCTATGTCGTGACCCTTCTTGCCGATGAACAGCGAGCCGTCGGCGGAGTATTTGGCGTGCGCCGTGAGCGTGGAGGTCTTGGCGCTGAATCCCGTCTTGAAGATGAACTTGGTGCCGACGGTGAGCGACAGCGGCACGCCGCCGACCGGCATCGGTATGGTCATGTCGACGTTCGGGTCGGCGACGAACGATGCATTGACGAACTCGTCCTTCGCGGCCGACGACTCGAAGTCCAGTTCCATCGAGGCCATGCCCTCGACTTTCATGCCGAAGGTCTCGATGCCGCCGTTGTCGATCAGAAGGTCGAACGACACGCTGGCTTTACCAAGCCGCAGGCGGCCGTCGGACTTGAGGTACACGCCGTTCTTTTTGTAGACGAATTCGACCCCGACGGAGGTATCCGAGCCTGAGAGCGGGTAGATGTTCAGGCCGTCCTTGCCGAGGTTGATGGCGGGCGCCTGACCGATCACCGCCGCCGGTGCGGCCACAGGAGCCCCGGCCGCGCCGCCGGTCGGCGGCGCCGGCAGGGACTGCAAGGCGGTGCGCCACAGTCGCGGCGCATCCCCCAGTTCCCAGTTGCCGGCAGGTTTCCTGGCCGCGGCTGTGAGATCCACCGCCGCGGGGAAATCCGGCGCGGAATAGATGATGAAGTTCTTCGGATGCAGCGGGCCATTGACGATGAAATGGCCCTTCTTGATCACGTCGGTGATCTGCACCGGGGCGAGTCGCACCGTCACGGTCGCGCCGTTGCGCTGCAGCTGACCGATGCGGCCGACGGCGCGGCCGGTAGCGAACACGATCTTGCCCTCTTCGAATTCGCTCACGTGCGGGGCCGAGGCGTCGAACACCCAGGTCATGCCGTCGCTCGCCGCCATCTTGATGGCCTTGTCCCCGTCCTCCATGAGGATGACGTCACTCGCGTAGGTCACGTGCGGATCGCGCTTGGGCGCGATCCCGTACTGCAGCTGCGTGGGCGTGAGCGTGTGCGGATCCAGCGGCACCCCGACCGCCGCGTCGGGATTGAGCTTGGGGTCGAAGAGACTCGCGGCCTCGGCCTCAGCAGCCGGGTTGGACGGCGCCGGATTGGACTGCGCAGTCTCCGGGTGCTCGGGAGCAACGGGCGGAGCCGCGGCCGGAGGCGGCTGTTGCCTGGCGCAGCCCGCAGCCAGCAGTGCCGCGGCGCAGGCCAGGACGTACACGGTGCAGCGAGTACGCTGCGGCCTGCTCGATTCGCTCATGACGTGCACCCCCGGTGGTCAGTTCACGGGGGCAACGGTGCCGCGGCGGGGTCGGGGGATTCCTAGCCGGCGGGCTGGCATTTTTCTGGCAGATGGCTGGCAAGCCGTACGAAGATCGCAAGTCCGCGGCAGGCAAGATGATTTTGCCGGACACTATGCGAAGCAGTGCGGGGCATTTCGGGTCCCCGAGACCACAGAAAGCCCCCTGCCAGGTCCCGTCCGACGATGCGACTATTGCCCAGCCTGCCCACCGGATGACGAGACCCCGCACCGCTTCGCATGACTCGATCCGCCTCGGCACCCGCCGTATGGCGGTCACGAGCGCCGAAATGCCAGCGACCGCGTGGTCGTGCGCTAGGGAAGCTTGTGACCGTCCTGTTCCTGGATGTGCCCGTGGGTGTCGTCGAAGCGGGCGTGGATGGTCTTGCCGTCCGGAGTCACCACCCAACGGGTGATCTTCACGACGTTGCCATCGCTCTTGTCTCGCTCCTCGATCGTGTGGCTGTCGACGAGCTTAACCGACACGCTGGTGAATTCCGGCGTCCCGGAATACGGAGCATCCGTACCGTCCAGCTTGGCCTTGAACGAGCGGCCCATCTTGTCCGACATCGACAGCATGTCGCCCTCCACCTTGAGCGTCGTGTCCTCATCGTTGTTGGGCATATCGAAGTCCAGCTGCCGCCATTCCCCCGCTACCGCATGCGAGCCTGCCGGCGGCGCACCCACGCGCTTGGAGCACATCCGCACCACGAACGGATGCGACGTCATCCCATAGATCGTCTGCAGCTCCGTCAGCGACGTGCCGTCTGCACCTGCGGTGTCTTTTGTCTCGAAAACGACGCTCCCGCCCTTCTTGACGCTCTTGATGATGGTTTGGGCGTCCACGACCTTGACGTTGCGAGCGTCGTACTCGGGATTGTCTTTGACCGGGTGATCCATGCCGTCGGCCTGGACTGTGTATGGCGGGGTGCAGGAGTGGCACTCGTATATCCCGTTCCTGAGCTCGGTGACGTCGTGCTTTTGACCCGGACTGGCCTTCTGGGGGTACTCCGGTCGCCACGTTCCGTCGAAGGGGCTGTCGGCCCAGATGACCGGGCTTGCGGCGGCCATGACACTGCAGAAGATAAGGGTTTTGCGCTTCACGACGTCATCTCCCGTGGGGTTTCCGATGCAAATGCCGCGACCATGGGGCCGGCTGCACCAGCGGTGCGAGGCGATGCTGCCGGCTGCGATCCCGGGATTCCTAGTCGTGCGGCTGGTATTTTTCTGGCAGCGGTCTGCCAGACCGACCGCCCGCCTCGGTATGCGCAACCGTCGAGGACAATGTCCGGTCGCCAGCTACCCTTGAGCGCGGCATGCCACCCGGTCGGTAGACCCTTCA
>DASTDD010000134.1:0-8968 GCA_035710545.1 Steroidobacteraceae bacterium | reverse complement strand
AGGCACGGCAGTTAATCGCAACCCCGCAAGCAGATCAATTGTCTGCAAAGGCCTACACAATTTCCCAGCTGGCCGGCGAACCGATGCCGTCCTCCCGGGGCTAACAGCCCCTGGGCGTTGACATAGTGTCGATGGGAACGGCGGTGCTAAGCCGATACGGCCCTGCGGCGGCTGCGCGCCTTGAGCGCCCTGAACCGGCCGGTGGCTGAAAGCTGCTCGCGACCGGCTTGTGCAGTCCAGAGCGCGTTGCGGCAGGCGACAAAGGAGCTTTTCGATATCTGTTCGAGCGAGCCCGCCTTGGCGAACAGAAATCCTTGCCCCGCGACGCAGCCGAGCTCGAGGAGGGCCGTGACCTGTGGCTCGAGCTCGATGCCTTCGGCCACCGTGTCAAGCCCCAGCGTCTCGCCGAGCGTGATGACCGCGCTGGCCACCTCGGGCCCGTTATCGGTATTCGTCAGGCGGCTCACGAAGGATCGATCTATCTTGAGGATGTCGATCGGGAAGCGGTGCAGGTAAGACAGTGACGAGTAGCCCGTTCCAAAGTCATCGATTGCAAGCCGCACGCCCAGGGCCTTGAGGCGATGGAATCGCTCGAGATTCGCATCGGTGTTGTACATGATGGTGCTTTCGGTGAGCTCGATGACGAGGTTGCCGGGCTCGAGCCCTGATTCCTGCAGCGCGTGCGCCACATCATGCGCCAGGTCTCCGTGCTGGAGATGGCGCCCCGAGATGTTGACCGCGAGCCGCAGCTCCTCCCCGCCGGCGACCGCATCGCGCCAGGAGCACAGATCGCGGCAGGCCTGCTTGAGCACCCAGCGGCCCACCTTGTCGATCTGACCACACTCCTCCGCTACCTGGATGAATTGAGCGGGCATCAGCACGCCCGCTTCGGGATGCCTCCAGCGCACGAGGGCTTCGACACCGAGCAGACTTCTCGTGCCGAGATCCACGATGGGCTGGTATTCGAGGAAGAACTCCCCCCGGGCCAGTGCGCGGGCGATATCCGCCTCGAGACGCAATCGCTCCTGCAGCCTGTCCTGCATCTGCGCCTGGAACGGGACATACCGGTTCTTGCCCGACGCCTTGGCGTGATACATCGCAATGTCGGCGTTGCTCAACAGCGCCTCCGCGCCGGTCTCGCGATTCGAGGAGGCCACGCCGATGCTCGCCCCGACCCGCACCTCCATTCCATCCAGCATGAATGGCGCCGCCAGTGTCTCGATCAGCGTGCCCGCCACGTCCTCGATTTCTGTGGACGTGGCGACATTCTCGAGCAGAACGGCGAACTCATCTCCACCCAGTCGGGCGACGGTGTCCGAGGACCGGGTCGCCTTGACGATCCGTTGCGCCGCCGCTTGCAGCAACCGATCGCCCGCATCGTGGCCGAGCGAATCATTGATGTTCTTGAAGTTATCCAGGTCGAGGAACATGACGGCAACGAGGCTGTGCCCGCGCTGGGCCAGAGTCAGCGCGTGCTGCACCCTGTCCCGGAAGAGATTGCGGTTGGCGAGCAAGGTCAGTGGATCGTGAAACGCGAGCTGTCGGAGTTGCTCTTCCAGCGCCTTGCGGTCGCTGACATCGCGGAAATTCAGAGCCAGTCCCTGCACCGCCGGATCCTGCATCAGATTGCTGCCGACCGCTTCCATGACATAGCGCCGCTCGGCCCGCTCGAAGCGCAGCTCGACCGGACCGACGGTTCCCGAGCTCGTGGCAATCACTTCTGCCAGAAATCCTCGCAGCTTGTCCCGATCCTCACCGACCCACAGGTCGGGCAGGACCCTCCCGTTCATCTCCTCGGGCCTGAGGCCGAAGGTGCGCTCTGACGATGGTGATACGAACCGCAGAGTCTCGTCGGCACCGACGATCGCGATCACGTCCGACGCGTTTGCAATCAGGGACGCGTAACGGTCCTCGACGATGCGCGCGGCCTTGCGCTCGCGCACCAGCGCGTCGCCACGCAGAGTCACTCCCTGTCTGACCATGATCAGCAGCATGAGCGCGAATACCACCATGGTCATGATGGTGGCGGGGCCGCGGACCTCACCGCGGCTGAGGTATACCAGTACCAGAAACGCCGCGAGCATGGAGGCGTACGGCAGGGCGCGTGCGAGGGAATCGGAGGTGGTCGATGCAGCAGACGCGGAGGCCGACAGCGAGTGCAGCTGCCGCCGACCCGCGGCGGCAATGGGCACGTACCAACACAAGTACAGCACGTCCTGAAACTGGCCCGGCAGGTAATAGCCCCGCATCTTGGCAAGCGACCAGAGCACGTCGCTCAGGAACATCGCGGCGATACCCAGCAGCAACAGCAATGCAATCCGGCGGCTCGCGACGCTGCCGGCCCCGGCAAGCAGCAGCACACCCAGCGTGAGCACGAGAACGCAATCAAGCGCCGCGTAGGCCAGCGTCAATGTCTGCTTGAGAAAATCCACTTCGGTGACGGAGACGGTGTTGCGAATCACCAGGAACCAGAAGAACGCGCCGAAGCCGACCAGGAAAATGGTCGCGTCCAGTGACAACTGTATCCAGGGCACGCGCACGGCCGCCGCGCGTATGAAGCACGCCATGCCCAATGACCAGACAAGATAGAACGCCAGGAAGAAAATATCGGCCGGACCTGGAAACGGGTCGTGGCCATGCAGCCAGGAAACCGCTCCGATCACCACCCCGACCAGATAGAGGCCAATCGAGGCCGCCAGCAGAACCCACCCGGCCCGCGCCGCCCCCCGGACTGAGAAGCGCACCGTGGTGGCAAGCAGGATGACGGTTACGAAGGCCGCCGGCGCATCGGACAGGAGCCCGACGTAACGGGTGACCTCAGGGCCACCAAAGCCCGTTAGCATCCAAACCGTGGCAAGGGCCGTGTACGCTACCAGCCCCCTGAAGACCCCATCCACCCAGGCAGAAATGCCCGCGGTTCGAAGCGGCTCCGTAGGTACGTCTTCTGTGTCCACGTCGGATTGTCTGTATGCGTTTCGATAGACCTGGCGGACACGGCCGCCATGACCGTGAGCGGCCTGCCAAAGAGCGAATTTGAGGCTAAATCCCGCACCGAGCCAGAAAAAAGCGTCCGGGCGTGACGCAGTTCTCGGGGGCAAATGAAAACTGCGTCGTACGTCATGCCCCTGAGGTCTGGCGCCTGCTCGCGGCCTGGCCAGGCCGCTGAACTTGCCGGTAGGCCCCTTCCGCACCCCACGATGCGCCCAGGGCATTGAGGATCAATCGGCCGGCGGTAATCGAGGTGATCCCATTGGCCTGATCGAACTGTGGCGCGATCTCCACGACATCCAGTCCCACGATGCGCTGGCGCGTCGCCACGGTACGCAGCAGCGGGGCAAGCTGCTCGAAACGCAGGCCACCCGGCGCCGGCGCCATGACGCCAGGCATCTCGGTCGGATCCAACCCGTCCGCATCGATGGTGACGTACACCGGGAGCGCGGGAGGAATACTTGCGAGGACCGAATCCATGCCCTGGGCATGAATCTCCCCGGCGGTAAAAATGTGGGAGCCGTAGCGCCGCGCGTCCTCGACCTCTCCCCGCCGCGCACTTCCCGTGGAGCGCATTCCAATCTGGGTCATGCCGGCAACCCAAGGCCGGGTACTTGCCCAGCGTAGGGGGCTCGAATAGCCGCGTGTCACCCCGCCGACATCCACTCGCCAGTCGAGATGAGCGTCGATGTGCAGGATGTACACAGGCTCGCCGATGACGTCGAGAGCGTCCAGGACGGGAATCGTGACTCCGTGATCACCGCCGATGATGAAGACCTGCGCCCCGCGCCGCCAGAGTTGCCGCAGCGAGGCGGTGATGAACTCCGCGTAGGCGTCGTAGCTTCCGCCGACCCAGGCGAAGTTTCCGCAATCGATGCAGCGGGCGGGCTGGACCGCCGAGAGCGGACTGCCATAGTCGAAATCCCACTGATCGGGTCCATAGCAGAACGTGCGGGATAGCAGGCGAACGGCATCGGGGGCCCGCGCCTGGTCGTTCGGCTGCGGGTCCCCCGCATACGGCTCGCTGTGTTGAATACCGATCAGGGCCACATCCGCGGACCATTGCGTCGGATCGGTCACCACGTTCCAGTTGAGAAATGGCCGTACGGGCGTGGCGGTTGCGGGAGCAATCATGTTTTATCCTCGGCACTTCGGCTCGGCTCCACGTCTACCAGCAGCATGACCAGGGATGCAAGCACCGCGAGAATGGCGCCGAGCGCGAATATGCTGCTCCAGTGGTGCTGCTCCGATAATGCCGCAATCGTCGGCGTAGCGACAACGCCGCCAAGATTGCCTCCCATGTTCAGCAGTGCCGTCGCCGGCATCACCTGTCTGGGCGCCGCTCGCATGGTGGCGGCCCAGTAAGTACCTTCCGTCAGCTCGCTGCAGGCGAAAGCCAGGCAGAGGCTGACCACAGCCAGATACGCGCTGCCCACCGCGCCCGTCGTGACGAGAAACGCCGCCGAAATGGGCAATGCAACCAGGGGTACCAGGCGCATGCCCCAGCGAGCTCCATAGCGCAGGCTCAACGCATCACACAGTTTACCGCCGGCAGCGGCCGCCACCGCCGCACAGACGAACGGCAAACTGGCGAGCCCTCCACCCTCGAGCAGCGTGAAGTGCCGCTCCTGCACCAGATACAGGAAACACCAGAAGGTCACGAGATAGAACACGTAGTTCATCAGGAAGTAAGACAGCGTGAGAAACGCGATACGTCTGTCGACCAGTAGCCTCGACAGCTCACTGCGTGTCACGCGGAGAACACTGCGCGGGGGGTTGGCTTTCAGCTCCGCCAGCTCGGGCTGACCCATGGAGGGATGGCTGGCCGGCTCATTTTGCGCATACTGACACCAGGCCAGCACCAGCAGTAACGCCGGCGCGCTGCTGGCGAGAAGCGCGGCCCGCCAGCCCCAGTGGCTCATGAGCCACGCAATCGTCGGCGGTGTAATCGCAGCACCGACCCACAGTCCGGTGACGATCAGGCCTTGCGCCGACCCCCAGGATCGTACGGGAAACCACGCTTCGATCACCCCGCTCGCCACCGGAAACAACGCCGCCTGGGCCGCCCCGAGAGCCGATCGGCTCAGCAGCACGAGGCCCAGGATCACTCCGGTGGCGTGTCCCGCCGGCAGCAGCGCGATCGAAAGGGCCGCAAGCGTGCTGATGAGCCCCACGAGCGCGAGCGCGACCCGCGGCCCCAGCCACTGTCCGGCCAGTGCGCCCGGCACCTGGAGCGCGGTGTAGGCGATGAGGAAGGCATTCAGAAGCCATCCAAACTGGATGCGCGTCAGCCCGAGCTCCGGCAGCATGCGATCGGCCGCAATCGCAATGCCGGTGCGCTGCACGTAGCCGAATATGGCAAGGCCAAAGAGCAGTGCGAAGACTGTCCAGCGAATACGCCAGTAGCCGCGCTGCGCGAACCCGGCGTTGCAGGGCTGCGGATCTCCCGTCTCCGAGTCGCTCATCCTATGCCGAAAGTGCTTGTCTTGAGCCCAATCATCACCGATTGCGCCTGATGGGCGAAAGACCGGCGACGGCCGCCCTGGACCCCGACAGGCTCTGTCGCATACCCGTCCGGCACGGTGATCGCCTTCCAGGGGCTTGACGGTCCCGAGACCCTCCGGCTACCGCGAAGCAAGAATCGCGCAGCGGGAAAATCGGCCGACGCAGGCGCGCTCAGACCCCGGCGACGACTCGCATGTCGCGCACCGCCCCGCCGTCGAGCGCTCGCAGGGCAGCCTGGTACGCCGGGGTTTCATGAGCCGACATGGCCTGCTCGAGAGAGTCGAATTCGACCAACACCGTGCGCTCGAGCTGCCCGACTTCATAGGCTTTCACGGCCGTCCCACGCGCGAGCGCCCTGCCTCCGGCTGCTTCGATGGCCGGCCCCGCCAGCTTGCCGTAAGCCGCCAGTTTGGCGGGATCCTTGATCTCACGATAGCAGACGACCCAGTATGCCTTGGCCATGTAACACCTTGCTCGACTTCAGATAGTTGAGGCCTGGAGTCTAGCTGATCCGGGCGGTGCACACGGCACCGGACCGCAGCGTGACCGGGAGCGCGCCTCGAGTGGTACGCTTCCGGGTTGCCGGCCCCGCTCGCTCGCCGGCGCTTGCTGTGCTGCGGAGACAACCGAATGAAGCTTGCTACCTGGAGGAGTTTTCGGTCGGCCAGAGCGGGCCTGGCGCTCTTGCTCCTGGCCGCCTTACCCTGCCCAGAGCTCACGGCGCAGGAGGCCGGTGGCGCGCTCGGTCTTCATCTCACCGACTGCACTCTGGGCGCAAGCAAAGTCGCCGCCCGCTGCGGCACTTTCGTGGTGTACGAGGATCGCGCCGCTCGCTCGGGCCGGACCACCGCCATTCCACTGATCGTGATCCCTGCGCGGCACCGCTCGAATCGGGCCGTGTTCTGGAATCCCGGCGGTCCCGGTGCGGGCGCGGTCGACTTTGCCGAGCGGATCGTCAATGGCGTGCTGGCCAAAGACCTGATGCAGCTGCACGACCGATACGACATCGTCCTGGCGAACAATCGCGGAGTGGGCGGAGCGGATACTCAGCAATGCGATCTTGCACCGGCGGACCATCCTGAGTACTACTTCCTGCAGTTGTGGCCCGACGCGCTGCTGAAATCCTGCCGCGACAGACTCGCCTCGAAGGCGAACCTCTCTTTGTACTCCTCGACCATTTCCGCCGACGATCTCGACGACATGCGGGCGGCCTTGAGTTATCCGAAGATCGTCCTCAACGGCGACTCCTATGGCACGTACTTCTTCATGATCTACATGCACCGGCACCCGGAGCATGTCGAAAGCGTGGTTCTCGACGGAGTCGCTCCGCCGGGGCTGCTCGTCATACCCCTCGAGGATGCGGCGGGTGCCCAGCTCGCCATGGATCAGCTCATCGTAGCGTGTCGCGCCGACGCTGCCTGCCACAAGCGGTTTCCCCAGCTTGCCGCGCATTTCGCCGCCGTGTCACACCGCTTCGACAAGGGCCCCTTGGAGGTGCGTATCGAGAATCCCGCTACGAAGCGCCCTCAGGTCGTGCGGCTTTCCAAGGAAGTATTCGCGGATCGACTTCGACAGACGCTCTACTCGACCGACGCCGCCGCGTACGTCCCGTTCGCCGTGGAAAACGCCTATCGCGGGGATTACGTTCCACTGGGCCGGATCATCGATACGACGACGAGATCGTTGGGCGGGTTGGTCAACCTGGGGTTGAATCTCTCCGTCACCTGCGCCGAAGACATCCCCGCGATCAGCGAAGAGATGGTGCGTGACACGAGCGCCCGCTCCTTCGAAGGCGATGTTCGCGTCCGCGCGCAGCAGCGCGCTTGCAGGATCTGGAACGTCAAGCCGGATCCCGCGCGTGTTGCCGAGCCGGTGCGCAGCACTCTACCGGTTCTGATGATATCGGGAACGGATGACCCGGCGAGCCCGCCGGCCTACGCAGCCCAGGAGTTGAAGTACCTTCCCAATGGAAAGCGCATCCTCGTCAAGGGCGCGGCTCATGTGACGGAGACCGATTGCACCAATCGGCTGAAGGTCGCCTTCGTTCTGGCCGGCAGCGCACAGGGGCTCGATGCAGGCTCGTGCTCCGGGGCATTTCGGCGGCCACCCTTCGCGATGTCGATGGATGGCTTCTCCTGAGGTCAGGGCGCCGGATTCGACGCGGCCATTCCAGTCAGCAGCCCGCCGGTCTCGTAGTCGAGGGCCGACTGCTGCACCAGAACCTCGTAGCGGGCGTTCGTCTCGCCTATCTGCGCGGAGGTCAGCTCGAGCTGCGCCTGACTCAGCTCCACGATCGAGCTGCTGCCGGCCCTGTAACGGGCATCGGCCAGCTGGTATGCGTTGCCCGCATACCGGCTCAGCGCCTGCGAGGTCCGCAGGCGCTCGCGCGCATTGTTGAGATTGAGCCACGCTATGCGCACATCGCGCGTGACCTGATCCTCCGCCGCACGCAAGGCTTCTGCGGCCGCCTTGGCGCGCAACTCCGCCTCGTGCTGACGTGCCTCATAGAGGCCGCCCGCGAATACCGGCACGCTGAGCAGAATTCCTCCGGCGGTGTAACTCCCGGGCAGTCGCACATCGTGCGAAGGCGCCTCGCCGGCGGCAACCACTGCGGAGACTGTGGGAAGACGGGCATCGCGTAGCGATCGCGCCAGACGAACGGCCGCATCCCGCTCATCGCGCAGGCGCGCAAGCTCAGGCCGATCACGCAGCGCCCTATCGATCAGCGGGCCCACGTCAGCCTGCGCGGCCACGGGAGTCGGAGCCTGTTCGACGAGATTGAATTGCTGCTGCTCGCGCAGTCCCAGCGCGGTGGACAGCGAGGCCATGGCCGAATCGTAATCGTTCTGCGCCCTCTGCAGCAGCAGCTTCGCGTCTTCGAGGGCGACCCTGGAGAAACTGACGTCCAGCTCGGATTTGAGCTTGTTCTGCGCCAGAATGCTGACGCGATCGAGCAGCAGCTGACGCGTGTCCACGGTCTGGCGCGCGACGTTCTCGACCGCCTGGGCCTGCAGGACGCCAAAATAGGTCCGATCGACATCCAGCAATACCTGCTCGCGTGTCGCCTGCGCATTCTGGCTCTCGGCACTCGCCTGCAGCTTCGTGCCGGCGGCGAGATTCCAGGTACGGCCAAAGTCGGTGATGAGCTGGCTCAGGCCCGCCCCGTAGGCGGCCCGATTCAGCACGCTTGGATTGTTCAGGCCGCCAGCGAGAATACGGGTGTTCTCGGACTCGGCCTGCACGACGGAGCCGTAAAGATTCACCTGCGGCAACAACCCCGAGCGGGCCTGCTTGAACACCTCCGTCGCTGCGAGCGCACGATAGTTGGCCGCCGCGACACCTGGGTGGCCTTTGAGCGCCAGATCATGCGCTTGCTCCAGGGTCAGTGTCTGCGCGGCAGTGGAGCCTGCCGCCCCGGCTGCGGTCTGCTGCGCCTCAGCCGGACCTGCTTCACTGAGCGCGACCGATTCGGCGG
>DASTDD010000133.1:0-12015 GCA_035710545.1 Steroidobacteraceae bacterium | reverse complement strand
CGGTGGCGACGTATTGACGCACATGGGAACGCACCGGAGCTCGGTTGGTGTGCTCGTCGTGTGCGTGGCGCTGCTGCCGGTACCGGCGTGGACGCAGGAGACCGCTAACGCCGCGGTGCAGGAGGTAGTGGTGACGGCGAGCGCGCTGGGTGCGTCTGTCGGGACGGACGCGGCGAGCGCGGGCGTGGCGGGAGCGGATCAGCTCGCCAACCGCCCCCTGGAACGCCCCGGGGAGCTGCTGGAGGTCGTTCCCGGACTCATCGTCACGCAGCACTCCGGCGACGGCAAGGCGAACCAGTACTTCCTGCGTGGCTTCGATCTCGATCACGGCACGGACTTCGCCACCTCGGTCGACGGAGTACCGGTCAACATGCCCACCCACGCCCACGGCCAGGGCTACACGGATCTGAATTTCCTCATCCCCGAGCTGGTGGAAGAACTCAGCTATCGCAAGGGTCCCTACTATGCCGACGTGGGCGATTTCGCCGCCGCCGGGGCCGCCGACATCCAGCTCAAGACGCACCTCGACTCCAGCCTGCTGTCGGTGAGTGCGGGCGAGTACGGCTATCGGCGCGCGCTCGCGGCCGGCTCGACGCTGCTGGGATCGGGTGAGCTCCTGGTCGCGGCGCAGGGGCGCTACCAGGACGGTCCCTGGCTGCTGCCGGAGCACTACCGCTCGGGGGCCGCGCTGCTCAGCTACAGCAGCGGTGACCGCTCTGGCGGCTTCACGCTCGAGAGCCTGCTGTACGGCGGCCGCTGGCGAGCCACGGACCAGATTCCGCTGCGGGCGGTCGCGGACGGTGCGCTCGCGCGCTTCGGCTACGTCGACCCCAGCGACGGCGGCGTGACCCACCGCTACAGCCTCGGCGCGAGCTTCTGGCGGCGCTTCGGTGCTGCAGAGCTCGCGGCGAACGTCTATGCGCTCGATTACTTCCTCGACCTGTGCTCCGATTTCACCTACTTCCTGGACCCGGTGCACGGGGACCAGTTCGAGCAGTACGATCGCCGCCACGTCTACGGCGGCGAGCTGCGGTGGCAGCAGCCGCTCAGCGCAAGGGGCGCGCCCGTGCTCGGCGCCGGGCTACAGGTACGCGAGGACGACATCGATCCGGTCGCGCTCTACGACACGACCCATCGCGTGCGCTGGCGCACGGTCAGCACGGCGCGCGTCGATGAGCAGCACTACGCCGGCTACTTCAGCTTCAGCGCCGCGCCGACCAGCTGGTCGCGCCTGAACCTCGGCGCGCGTCTGGATAGCTTCCATTTCGGCGTCGCTGCCAATCTCCCGGCTAACTCGGGTGTGGCGCGCGTCACGGTGGCGAGCCCCAAGGCCACTCTGGTCCTCGGCCCGTGGCGGGACACCGAGTATTTCGTGAACTTCGGCCGCGGCTTTCACAGCAACGACGCGCGCGGCGCGACCCTCAGCGTGGATCCGGGCGATGGCGTCACTCCGGTGCCGCGCGTGACTCCCGTGGCGCGCGCCTGGGGTGCCGAGCTTGGCGTGCGCACGACTCCGGTGCCGCAGCTGGAGCTCTCGGCGTCGCTGTGGACGTTGAAGCTGGACTCGGAGCTCACGCTCGATGCCGATGCCAGCAGCATCGAGCCGAGCGCGGCCACGCGGCGCTACGGTCTGGAACTCAGCGCCCTCTACCGGCCGGCACCGCTGGTACTCGTGAACGCGGAGCTCGCCCTGACCCACGCTCGTTATCTCGACTTCCAGCCCGACGGCCAGTACCTGCCGAACTCGCTCGCGCAGGTCGCCTCGGTGGGCATCGCGCTGAACCGCGGGACCGGTCTGTTCGGTGGCGTGCAGCTGCGCTACCTCGGCACCGCGCCCATCACCCAGGACGACGCCGTGCGCTCGCACTCCTCGCTCCTGGTTTCGCTGCAGGCCGGCTACCACCTGACCCCGGCGCTTACCGCCACGCTCAGCCTTTACAACCTCCTCAACCGCCAGGACGACGACATCGCCTACTACTACGCCTCCCGGCTGCGCGGCGAGCGCGCGCCAGTCGAGGACATCCACTTCCATCCTGCCGAGCCGCGGACGTTGCGCGCCAGCGTGGCCTGGCGCTTTTAGAGCGTGACCGCGGCAGTCGTGATCGGGCGGCCGCGCCCGCGCGCATCGCGCCGCGGTATCCTCTTTGCATGCGCGGCAAGGTGAGCGTGTTCCTGGTCGGACCCATGGGCTCGGGCAAGACAGCCGTGGGGCGCCACCTCGCGCGTGCGCTCGGCCTGCCGTTCTACGACAGCGACGCCGAGATCGAGCGACGCACCGGCGTGGACATCCCGTTCATATTCGAGAAGGAAGGCGAGGCCGGCTTCAGACAGCGTGAGCGCGAGGCCATCGAGGCGCTCACCGCGCTCGAGGGCGTCGTGCTCGCCACCGGCGGCGGCGCGGTGCTGCTGCCCGAGAACCGTCGGCACCTGGCGGCGCGCGGCTGCGTCGTGTACCTGCAGACCTCGGTGGCGCAGCAGGCCGAGCGCGTGCGCCACGGCCGCAACCGCCCACTACTCGCCGCCGCGACGGATGCCACCGCACGCCTCGGCCAGCTCATGGACGCGCGCGCGCCACTCTACGGTGAGATCGCCGACCTGGTCGTGTCGACCGACGGACGGCGGGTGCAGCACGTGGCCGAGCAGGTGCTGCGCGAGCTGGCCGCGGCGCGCGGCTGAGCGGCGCTCACGTATACTGCCGACGCGCGGCGTGCGCGTTTGGTCGGCGCCGTGCGCACCGTGGACATCCTGAACGTCGCACTCGCCAACCGCAGCTATCCGATCCTGATCGGCGCCGACCTGCTCGGACGCGCCGATCTGTTCGCGGCGCGCTGCGCCGCCCGCGACATCCTCATCGTCAGTAACACCACGGTTGCGCCCCTGTATCTGCCGCGCCTCGCGGCTTCCCTGGAGGGACGGCGTAGCGTCGAGGTCACCCTGCCCGACGGCGAGGCGCACAAGACGCTCGCCAACATGGCGCGCGTGCTGGACGTGCTGGTCGCCAACCGCTTCGCGCGCGACTGCGCCGTCGTGGCGCTCGGCGGCGGGGTGGTGGGTGACCTCGCCGGCTTCGTTGCCGCCACCTACCAGCGTGGCGTGACCTTCGTGCAGGTGCCGACGACGCTGTTGGCGCAGGTGGATTCGGCGGTCGGCGGCAAGACCGGCGTCAACCACCCGGGCGGCAAGAATCTCATCGGCGCCTTCCACCAGCCGGCCCTGGTGGTGAGTGACACGACGACGCTCGCGACGCTGCCGGCGCGCGAGCTGCGTGCCGGCCTGGCCGAGGTCATCAAATACGGCCTGATCTGCGATGCCGTCCTGTTTGGCTGGCTCGAGGTGCACCTCGAGTCGCTGCTGGCCGGGGACCCGGCCGCACTGGCGTACGTCATCCGCCGCTCCTGCGAGATCAAGACGGCCGTCGTCGCGCGCGACGAGCGCGAGGCGGGCGAGCGGGCCCTGCTCAACCTCGGCCACACCTTCGGGCATGCGCTCGAGGCCGCGACCTCCTATAAGGAGTGGCTGCACGGCGAAGCCGTCGGCGCCGGCCTGGTCATGGCGGCCGATATGTCGCACGACGTCGGCCTGCTGCCGGCGGCCGAAGCCGCACGCGTGCGTGCGCTGGTCGAGAGGACCGGCCTGCCGACTCGCTTCGAGGGGCTCGCCCCGCAGGCGCTGCGCGACCACATGCGCCTGGACAAGAAGGTGCAGGACGGGCAGCTGCGCCTCGTGCTGCTGAGGCGCATCGGCGAGGCGTTCCTGACGGCCGACTACCCCGCGGCAGCTCTCGAGCGCACGCTCGCGCTTCATTGCGGCGGCGCAGCATGAACGACGTTGTCCCGACGTCCGGACTCGCCCCCTATGCCGCCGGCGATGACAACTCGCGCGGCCGGCGCCATCCGGAACCTAAGCCGGAGTTGCGCAGCGAGTTTCAGCGCGACCGCGACCGCATCATTCATTCGAATGCGTTCCGCCGCCTGGTCTACAAGACCCAGGTGTTCGTGAATCACGAGGGCGATCTGTATCGCACTCGCGTGACCCACTCGATCGAGGTGGCACAGATCGCACGATCGGTGGCGGTGGCGCTGCGCCTGAACGAACCGCTCACCGAGGCGATCTGTCTCGCCCATGACCTCGGACACACGCCGTTCGGGCATGCCGGGCAGGATGCCCTCAACGAGTGCATGCGCGAGTACGGCGGCTTCGAGCACAACCTGCAGTCGCTGCGGGTCGTCGACGAGCTCGAGGAGCGCTACGCCGAGTTCCGCGGTCTCAATCTCACCTTCGAATGCCGCGAAGGCATCCTCAAGCACTGCTCGCTCAAGAACGCGCGCCAGCTCGGCGAGCTTGGCGAGCGGTTCATCAAGCGCCAGCAGCCCGGACTTGAGGCACAGATCGCCAATCTGGCCGATGAGATCGCCTACAACAACCATGACGTCGACGACGGGATCCGCGCGCAACTGCTGGATATTACGGCCTTACGCGAGGTACGCATGTTCCGCCGCCAGCACGACGCGGTGCTCGCGCGCTATCCGGAGTTGAGCGAGCGGCGTCTGGTGCACGAGACCATTCGGCGGATGATCAACCACCTGGTGGTCGACTTCATCCGTGCCACGAGCGCCCGGCTCGCGCAGGCCCAGGTGCGCTCCATCGACGAGGTGCGCGCCTATCCCCAGGCCCTGGCGGTGCTATCCGAGCCGTGTCGCGAGGAGCACCTCGAGCTCAAGGAATTTCTGCGCGAGCACGTCTACCGGCACTACAAGGTGCTGCGCATGACCTCCAAGGCCCGACGCGTCTTGCAACAACTGTTTGAGGCATTTTTCCGTGACGTAAGTCTCATGCCGACCGAACATCGCGATCACGCGCTGCAGGCTGAAAGCACGCACGCGGCCGCCGGACGCGCGCGTGCAGTCGCTGACTACATCGCCGGCATGACCGATCGCTACGCCATCCTCGAGCACGAACGCCTCTTCGAGCCCGCCGAGCGCACCTGAGCGTTTTCCTGTCGGAACACGCTGACACAACTAAGACACTGATTTTCCGCATAGAGATTGGTGCGGTGCGGTGCCGTGTCCTACAGAATGGCTAAGTTTGCAAGTCGTTGTTTTATATGATGTTCCCAGATTGAACGCACGATCAATGTGTGATCTACCGCACATCGTAAATTGACATAAGTCACTGAGCCACCTAGAGTTATGTCACAACAAGGGCGCCCAGTGGCTCATGAATAAGTCGGCGAGGGAGAAAGAAGCGGTGTTGAGCGTGTTTGCTGCGCTTGTGCAGCCGCTCATGCGTGTCGCTTTCGAATACGGAATCTCCGCCGGCGAGATCGCGGGTGTTGTGCGACGCACATACATCCAGGCGCTCGAGGCACGACTCATGGAGCAGAAGCGGGCGACCACCGACGCCCGTCTTGCCGTCGTCGCGGGGCTGGCGAAGTCAGACGTGACAGCGTTGCGTGAGGCGACCCGCTCCGGCGCTCCGCACAGCCTAAGAGGCAGCGTAAGCCTCGATCAGGTAACAAATCTTCTGACAGTGTGGCACACGCACTCTGGTTTCTCGGGCGCTTATGGGTTGGCGCTGGAACTCGATCTGGCGCCCACGCACGACTCACCCCGCCGTAGCTTCCGCGAACTGATCAAAGCAGCTTGCCCGGGAGCGGACGAAGACGCGCTTCTCGATGAGTTGGTAGCTGCCGGTTCCGTCGAAGTTATTGACGGAAGCACGGTGCGGTGTCTTTCGCGCGCCTATGTGCCCAAGGGTGCCGACGTAAAACGAATTGAACGAATGGGCAGATTCCTAACGAGTGTCACGGCGAGCTTTGTACACAACTTGCTGCGGATCGCACCTGAGCCGATTTACTTCGAGCGCGCAGTTGTATGTGACGAACTCCTCTCGGAGGCAGGCCGTGACAAGTTCTTGGCAATAGCCGGTGAGCGGAGTCAGGAGCTTCTCACCGAACTCGACACGTTCTTGACGCGTCTTTCGACATCTGAGCGAAAAGATGCAGGAAAACGATACGGCGTAGGGATCTATTTCTTTGAGGATCATTCGCCGCCTGACTCGGACGCAGGTTTCAGCGAGCCATACGACGATCACAAGAGCAGTCGCAAGGAGTCGCCCGTTGAAGAGATCGACGTCCTCGCAGGCTTTGGCCACCACAAGTAGCGATTGTTTTTTGGGAGAAGACTGATGAAGGCCTCAATTTCAACCGTCGTCGCGGCCGTACTGGCGGCTACGGCAGGCGCTACGAGCTCGGCAGGGATTAGCGGAAGCGGCGCGGAGCTGCTTGTGGTCGGTCCGGTTGAGGCCGTGAGCGCCGTCGATCGAACAGCGCTGGTCTTGGGGCAACGCGTCCAGACAGAGATGCTGGATCGGCTCGTGGTCGGTGACACCGTGGCGGTCTTCGGCGTCGCGCGACCGGACGGAACTATTGCAGCCGCAGCGATTCAGTCGCGCGGAGCCTACGTCCCTGGCGCGACGACTGTTTTCCTCTCCGGTCGTGTTGAAAGCGCACAGTCGTCGATCGGGCACGTTGTAATGAACGGCGTCCGAGTGGATCTCACGTCCGCCATGTCGCATGGCACGTTTGCGCCCTCCGTCGGCGCAAAATTGAGCATTTCTGGAATACAGCCCGCTAGCCACGGTCTGGTATTGGTCAACGGCATCAGCGGAAGCGGCACGTCCGGCATAAGTGGCAGCGGTACATCCGGCATCAGCGGCAGCGGCACGTCCGGGATCAGCGGGAGTGGCGGCCGTTTGAACGGGATCAGCGGCAGTGGTACCTCCGGTATCAGCGGCAGCGGCACTTCCGGTATCAGCGGCAGCGGTACCTCCGGTATCAGCGGCAGCGGTACCTCCGGTATCAGCGGCAGCGGCACATCCGGTATCAGCGGCAGCGGCACTTCCGGTATCAGCGGCAGCGGCACTTCCGGTATCAGCGGCAGCGGCACTTCCGGTATCAGCGGCAGTGGTACATCCGGTATCAGCGGCAGTGGTACATCCGGGATCAGCGGCAGCGGTACCTCGGGAATCAGCGGGAGTGGCGGCCGCTTGAACGGCATCAGCGGCAGTGGCACTTCCCGCATCAGCGGCAGCGGTACCTCCGGCATCAGCGGCAGCGGCACTTCCGGCATCAGCGGCAGCGGCACTTCCGGCATCAGCGGCAGCGGCACTTCCGGGATTAGCGGCAGTGGTACTTCCGGCATCAGCGGCAGCGGCACATCCGGTATCAGCGGAAGCGGCACGTCCGGTATCAGCGGAAGCGGCACGTCCGGCATAAGTGGCAGCGGTACATCCGGCATCAGCGGCAGTGGCACTTCCGGCATCAGCGGCAGTGGTACTTCCGGCATCAGCGGCAGCGGCACTTCCGGGATCAGCGGCAGTGGAAAGTCTCGTACGCAGATCTTCGGAATGAGCAGCCACGGAGCCTTAGGGATTAGCGGTAGCGGCGCTCCTCAGTAGGCATCTCGCCTCGATATAGTTGCGACGCTGCTTCCCGGCTCCCGGCGCCAAACTCGCCGGGTCTCAATATCTATACAGACAGCGCGTAAATCGAAGCTGCCCTCAGTCCCGTAGTGGGGCACACTCCGGCTCAGATTTTGGAGCCGCTGAGGTCGTGACTCAGAGCTCATTCCCACCACGACAATTCAGCGATCACGCTGAATAAGGATCGGACTGTGTCTAGGGGCGCGGTGGTGCAAAGAAGGTGGAATTCATTTGCTCTCCAGCAGCAAATGACCACGCTCGCCGCTCTTCTGATTGGCCAAGGAATGACCGCAAAGACCTTCGAGCAGTTGGCTCGATGCGCCTTTGTGCAGGCGGCGACAAAGGGCTCAACGTTTACGAATGGCAGGGTCAACTACTCAAGGGTTGCTGCCCGGACGGGACTAACACGCGCGGAGATTAAGCGTGTCTTAAGTGCTGGCTCCGACTCTTGGGCTCAGGCGCGTAGTGGGCCATTGGAGCGCGTCGTTTTAGGGTGGCGGACAGATCGTCACTTCATCGATCAGTACCGTCGTCCTAAGCGCCTTGCAGTTACGGGTGCCAGATATTCCTTTGCCAGCCTAGCAAAGCGGTATGCGAAGGACGTGCCCCACAAGGCTCTCCTTGAAGAGCTACGGAGAATTGGGGCTGTAGTCGCAACCGGAACAGGCGTCAGACTGAGCGTACGTCTGCCATTCAGTTCGTCCCGGGTCCAAAAAATGCGGGCTCTAGACTTGGAGTAACGCCGATCCAACGGCCGTCAGTGCTTAGTGAACTCTTCCCTCAGGACTTTCCTCAGGATTTTGCCAACGTTGCTCTTCGGCAGCTCATTTCTGAAGTAGACGTGCTTGGGAACCTTGTAACCAGCCAACGACTTGCGGCAGCAAGCGACGACGTCCTTCTCCGTGAGCGCCGGGTCTTTGCGGACCACAAATAGCGCTACGACTTCGCCAGAGTGTTCATCTGGTTGGGCGACGGCCGCAGCCTCAAGTATGCCGGAACACTCGGCTGCAGCAGCTTCGACTTCGTTCGGATAGACGTTGAAGCCAGACACCAGGATCATGTCCTTCTTGCGGTCCTCGATGTAAACGAAGCCGCGCTCGTCCATCTTGCCCACGTCACCCGTGCGCAGCCATCCATCCGTCAACATCACCTTTGCGGTCTCATCCGGCCGGTTCCAATAGCCTTTCATTACTTGTGGCCCGCGCACGCAGATCTCACCCGGCTGTCCCAGCGCTACGTCGTTGCCGCTGTCGTCCTTGATAGCCACTTCGGTGGACGAGATCGGCAGACCTATCGACCCGTTGAAGCCTTCATCTGGCGGGTTTATGCACGCCGCGGGAGAGGTCTCGGTCAAGCCCCATGCCTGCGTTAGGACGCATCCGGTTGCGTCTTTCCACCTCTGAGCGACGGATGCCTGCACCGCCATCCCGCCGCCGAGGGTAATCTTCAGGGTGCTGAAGTCGATCTGTTTGAAACCGGGCGCATGCAGCATGGCGTTGAACAGTGTGTTTACGCCGCTGAGGAAGTTGCAGGGATACTTCTGCATCTCGGCGCACAGCGCCTTCTGATCACGAGGGTTGATGATCAGCACGTTCTTCCAACCCAGTCGCGCAAACAGCATGCAGTTACACGACAAAGCGAAGATGTGGTACAGCGGAATTGCCGTAACCAGCACGCCGGGCTTGTCGCGATAGGACTTGCCGAGCCACGCCTCGGCCTGCAGGGTGTTGGTGCTCACGTTGCCGTGAGACAGCATGGCGCCCTTGGCAACTCCGGTCGTGCCACCGGTGTACTGCAAGAACGCGAGATCGTCAGCTGTGACTTCCACCGGCGCCAGCCGCAGCTTCATGCCGGCCGCGACGGCCGACGTGAATGGAATGGCCCCGGCAATGCTCCAGCTCGGCACCTGCTTGCGCACGTGTCGCACGACGAAATTGACGATCATGGACTTGGGGAACGGCAGGAGATCGCCGGCGCCGGTGACCAGCACCCGTTTGACGCTGGTGTGGGCGATGACCCGCTGCAATACGTGCGCGAAGTTCTCCAGTACCACGATCGCCGTGGCACCCGAGTCCTTGAGCTGGTGTTCGAGTTCGGGCCCGGTGTATAGCGGGTTGGTGTTCACGACCGTCAGCCCGGCGCGCAGGGCGCCGAACAACGCGATCGGGTACTGCAGGGTATTCGGCAGCATGATGGCGATGCGATCGCCTTTCTTGAAGCCCGCCCGCTGCAGCCACGCGCCGAAGGCGCGTGAGCGCTCGTCGAGCTGGCGGTAGGTGAGTTCCGCCCCCATCTGCACGTAGGCAACCCGGTCGCCGTGAGCCGCGCAGGCCTGCTCGATGAGCTCCTTCAGCGAGCGCAGCTGCGTCGGATCGATTTCCGCGGGCACCCCCGGGGGGTACGACTTCAGCCAGATTTTCTCCATCGGATCCCCCGGTTCTTATTTGTTCAGCAGCGGCTGCAGGTAGGGCCAGACGTTGTCCAGGATGCGCGGCTCGCCCTTCGCGTTCGGATGCAGCCCATCCTCCTGCATCAGCTCGGAGTCCAGGGCCACGCGATCAAGCAGGAACGGCACGAGCGGCAGATGGTATTGGTTTGCCAGGTCGGGGAATATCCGCGCGAATTCCTCGGTGTAGCGTGGCCCAAGATTGGGCGGCAGGCGCATACCGGCCAGCAACACCCGCGCCCCCGCGGCCTGTGATAGACGCACCATCTGCGCCAGGTTCTGCCGCGAGCCGCTCAGGGGCAGCCCGCGCAAACCGTCGTTGGCGCCGAGTTCGAGAATCACGAGCGCAGGCCGGTGGTTCTGCAGCGCCCGGGGTAGGCGTTCCAGGCCGCCACTGCTCGTTTCGCCGCTCTCGCTGGCGTTGACGATCTGGTACCCGTACCCTTGCGCGTAAAGGCGCTGCGCGAGCAGCGCCACCCAACCCTCTTCCGGCCGGATTCCGTGGGCGGCGCTCAGGCTGTCGCCGAATACAAGGATGGTGCGGTCGGCGGCCACCGCGTTCTGGAGCGCGATGAACACCAATCCCATGCCCAGCGCCCAGGCGCCGACGACCCGCAGCAGCGTTCTCAAGGCCGAAAACCTCTGCAAGCAGGTTAGCAGTCCGGAAGGTTCGCTGACCATTGTCGACGACGTTTCGCTCGACATCGCGGCCGGGGAGTCGGTAGCCGTGACCGGGCCTTCGGGCGCGGGTAAATCCACGCTGCTGGCCCTGCTCGCCGGTCTCGACGTACCGACCCGCGGTCGGGTGTTGCTGGCCGGGCAGGACCTGACGCGGCTCGACGAGGATGGACGGGCACGACTGCGCGCGCAGCGCGTCGGCTTCGTCTTCCAGTCCTTTCACCTTATTCCGGCGCTCACGGCCCTCGAGAACGTGATGCTGCCCCTGGAGCTCGCCGGCCTTGGCGATGCGCGCCGCATCGCGGCCGAGACCATGGCCGGTGTGGGACTCGCCGAGCGCACCGGCCACTATCCGCGCCAGCTCTCCGGCGGCGAGCAGCAGCGCGTAGCCATCGCGCGTGCTTTCGTCACGCGCCCGGCGGTGCTGTTCGCGGACGAACCTACCGGCAACCTCGACACCGCGACCGGCGCACGGGTCGGCGAGCTGCTGTTCGACCTCAACGCCCACGCGCATACCACGCTGGTACTGGTGACCCACGACCGCGAGCTCGCTGCGCGCTGTGCGCGCGTGGTCCGCATGGAGGCGGGGCGCGCCCTATGAAGGTCGTGCGGCTGGCGCTGCGCACCCTGGCGCGCGAATGGCGTTCCGGCGAGCTGGGCGTGCTGCTGCTCGCGCTCACGGTCGCAGTGGCCGCGCTGACCGGGGTCGGCTTCCTGGTGAGCCGCATCAGCGCCGCGGTCGCGTTGCAGGCGAGCGAGGTGCTGGCTGCCGACATCCGCCTGGGCTCGCCCCAGCCGCTCGCGGCGGACTACTTCAGCGAGGCGCAGCGGCGCGGGTTGCGGAGCGCACGCAGTACCAACCTGCTGTCGGTGGTCTTCAATGGCGAGGCGAGCCAGCTGACCAACGTTGCGGCGGTCACGGCCGGCTACCCGCTGCGCGGGCGCCTGCTGCTCGCCGACGAGCCGTTCGCCAAGGGCATGCCGGCGCAGGGCATCCCGCCGCCGGGGGAGGTATGGCCGGACTCGAAGCTGCTGGCGGCGCTCGGCGCCCGGGTGGGGTCGAGGCTGGCGATCGGCGCAACCACGTTCCGGGTTGGCCGCGTGCTCATCTCGCGTCCGGACCAGGGCGGCACGTTCGCCGAGCTCGCGCCGTCACTTATCATGAACGTCGCCGACCTGCCCGCCACCAGCCTGATCCAGCCGGGCAGCCGCGTGAGCTACGCCGGCCTGTTCGCCGGCGAGCGAACCCGCATCGATGTCTTCAAGGAGTGGCTCAAGGCGCACAAGCGCTCCGGCGAACGGCTGCGGGACATCACCGACGCCAGTCCCCAGGTGAAGAACGCCGTGGAGCGTGCCGGGCGCTTCCTCAGCCTCGCCAGCCTGGTTAGCGTGCTGCTGTGTGCGATCGC
>DASTDD010000132.1:0-5727 GCA_035710545.1 Steroidobacteraceae bacterium | reverse complement strand
CGTCTTGGGCGGGCTCTGACCGGCGAGCCGCCGTCACCGCTCTCACCACCCAGTGGTTGCGTCTACCGGACACGATGCCCGCACGCAGCAGAGATTTGCCGCGAGCAGGTGCCTGCCTGGGAGGAGGGCGGGTCGCGCCTTCGGTGGGTCGCCTGCCATCGGTGGCGTGCGCTTGCGCCCGCGGGTGCTGAAGATCGCTGAGCGCGGCGGGCGGCAGCGTGCGATATCCTTGCCTCCATGAGATCCGAGATTCGTATTCGGCCGAGCGAAGGCCTGCGCCACGTGCGTTACGAGATCCGTGGACGGCTCGCGCGGCGTGCACACGAGCTGCAGCGCCTGGGCTACGAGATCATCTCGCTGAACATCGGTAACCCGGGCGAGTTCGGGTTCCGGACTCCGCAGACCATGCGCCTGGCCATGATCGAGAACCTGTCAGAGGCCGAGGGCTACTGCCATCAGAAGGGCATCTTCCCAGCCCGAGAGGCCGTGGTCATGCAGCAGCAGGCTCGCGGCGTCACGGGAGTCACGGCCGAGGAGGTCTTCATCGGCAACGGCGTCAGCGAACTGATTGACCTCGTCCTGCGAGCGCTGCTCAACGAGGGTGACGAGGTCCTGATACCGAGCCCCGATTACCCGCTCTGGACCGCCGCGGCCACGCTCAACCGTGGCCGCGCAGTGCACTACCCGTGTCGCGCCGAAAACCGCTTCGTGCCGGATCCGCAGGAGGTTGCACACCTCATCACTCCGCGCACCCGCGCCATCGTGATCATCAATCCCAACAATCCGACGGGTGCGGTGTATCCGCGCGCGGTGCTCGAGTCCCTCGCACAGCTCGCCGAGCGTAACGGGCTCGTGCTCTTCAGTGACGAGATCTATGACCAGATGGTGTACGACGGTGCCGAGTTCATTCCGATGGCGACCCTCGTGCGCGATACGCTCTGCGTAACACTCTCCGGGTTGTCCAAGATCTATCGGGCTTGCGGCTATCGGGTCGGGTGGGCGGTCTTCTCGGGCCGGGTGGCCGCCGCGGCGGATTATCTGCATGCCATGGAGCTGCTCAGCTCACTGCGCCTGTGCAGCAACGTACCGGCCCAGTGGGCCGTGCAGACTGCGTTGGGTGGCTATCAGAGTGTCCGGGACCTGGTCTGCCCCGGCGGGCGCCTTCACGAATCGCGACGCGCAATCGTCTCTACCGTGCAGCAGAGCCGCTTCCTGCGACTGAGCCCACCGGCGGGCGCCATGTACGCCTTCATCGGCGTGGATGACCAGCAGCTGCCGGAATTCGACGACCAGCGGTTCGCGCTGGACCTCCTGGAGCAGAAGCATGTCCTCGTCGCTCCGGGCGTCAGCTTCAACGTGCCGTACCGCACCCATTTCCGGGTGACCAGTCTTCCGGATCCAGCGATTCTGCAGGCTGTGCTTGCGAGAATCGAAGAGCTGCTCGGCGGGTACGCCGCCGTTGCGATGAAGCCGGCCAGCCTTGCGCTCACGCCTGACAGCGCAGCAGTCGACGCCAACACAGGGAACGTCGTGCAGGCCGGCAATCGTTTCAAGTGATTTCTCTAAACTCTGTCTAATAACCTGTTTTGATTAGACTTAATAAGTCCACATTGGCCGTGCTGGAGGCCGGGGCGACGCTCGTTCTGCCCTCGCGGCAGCGCGCGCACGCGGCACGGCTTGCTTACGCTGCCGCGCAGCTGAGCGCCGGCAAGAAGGTGTGGTCGAGCGCGGACATTCTGGCCATCGAAGCATGGCAGGTGCGCGAGATCGAGCGCGCCGCCGCAGAGGGTGTTTCTCTTGCTCGCCTGATTTCCCCTGCGGAAGAGTGGCTGATGTGGCGGCAGTGCACTGCGCAGGCCACCGGGACGCTGGGCCTTCTCGATCCCGCGGGCCTCGCCGACTCCTTGCGCCGGGCGAGCGCACTGGCGGCCGATTTCGGGGTGGATGTCGCACGACTGGCGAGCGCGCCAGGTCTCGAGGCGCCACTGCTGTCCAACGTGGAGCGCGCGGTTGATGAACGGTGTCGCAGCCTCGGGGCGGCGCGAATGCACGCGCTCGTGGGTCAATTGCCGGCGCGGAGCGCCGCTCGCGCAGCCACCTTCAACGGGTTTCTCAAGCTTCCGCCGCGCCTGGTATCTATCGGCGCGGTGCAGACAGCTCTCCCCGGACCGCTTGCCCAGCCGCGCGTCGCCCTTGCCAGCGATGACCATGACGAGATGGAGCGCATTGCGCTGTGGTGTCAGGCGCGGATCGCCGCCCATCCGGAGGCGCGACTGCTGGTGATTTATCCCGGCTCCTCCGGCGCGCGCGAGCGCCTCGCAACGTTGATCCGCCAGATGATTGACCCAAGAGCCTGGTTCGAAACCGGCGCTGTGAGTCCAGCGGACGCACCGGTCGCGAGCCTGGCCGTCATCGAAGGCGGCGCATCGCTTGCGCGCAGACCCATCGTCGCACATGCGATCGATACCCTGAGCTGGCTCTCGGGTGCGCCCGGGCAGTTCAGCGAACTGAGCGAGTGGTTGCGCGACCCCTACTGGAAGACGCCCGATGAAGTCGGGCGGGCGCGCATTGATCTTTGGCTCCGCAAGAGAGGCTTCAGCAGTGTGAGCCTGAGCCACTTGCGCGGCACGCTGGTCGCGATGCCGGAGGAGATCAGCGAGGCGGCGCGGGATCTGGCCGGTCGGCTCGAGTCGGCCGCTGAGGCACTCGCGGAGGGTCGAGCTTCCCCGCGCGAGTGGTCGGAGCGCTTCCGGGCAGCCCTGGAGGCGATGGGGTGGCCGGGGGCGCGCGTGCGCGGCAGCGGCGAGCAGCAGACGGTCGTGCGGTTTTTCGAGCTGCTCGATGAATTTGGCCAGCTCGCGCTGAGTGTGCGCTCGATGTCGCCGCAGGAGGCGGCCGGCTGGCTTGCAGAGCTGGCCGCGCACACCAGCTATCGTCCGGCGGACGAGGATGCCGTGGTCACGATCTCCCCCGCCCTGGCCGATCCAGTCGTCACCTACGATGGCATCTGGGTCGCTGGCCTGCACGCCGACGCGTTGCCCCAGCCAGTCCAGCCCGACCCGTTCTTGCCGCTGGCGATGCAGAGGCTGAGTGGGATTCCCCAGTCGAGTCCCGACGGCCGCCTGGAAGAGGCCCACGCGCTCATGAAGGCGTGGCGGGCCGCGACCGAGCAGCTGGTGCTGAGCGTGCCGGCGCGCAGTGGCGATCTGCAATTGCTGCCGAGCCCGCTGCTGGCTCTTTGGATGCGACACGCCGAGCCTCCCGCCACAGAGCACAAGCCTCTATGGCTCGCGGCTCGCATGCACCGCCCCGGTCATCTGGAGAGTGTGGAGGACCCCGGAGTGGCATGGCCGGTGGAACGATCGCTTCCAGGCGGCACGCGCAGTCTCGAGTTGCAGAGCCTATGTGCCTTCCGCGCGTATGCGGAGCTGAGACTGGGGAGCGAGGAGATGGAGACTCCGGAGCCCGGAGTCGGGTTCGATGTTCGTGGCCAGTTTCTGCACCTGGCGCTGCAGAAGTTGTGGCAGCGGCTGCTGGATTCACGCGGGCTCACGGAACGCTCCGAGGCAGCGCTCGGGGAGCTCATCGAGCAGAGCGTGGCCGAGGCTGCTGAGCACATCCTCGCGCCGCGCAACCGCGCCGCGAGCTCCCCGGGCAAAGAACGGCTGTTCGCACGCGAATGCCGGCGCTCCGTGCGTCTGATCAGACAGCTGTGTGCCCTCGAGCGCCAACGCCGGCCTTTCCGGGTGCTTGCGACGGAGGCTGAGGCAACTCTCACGCTCGCCGGAGCGCAGGTTCCGCTGCGCATCGACCGATTGGACGAGCTCGAGGACGGCAGCCGCGCCATCCTCGACTACAAGTCCGGCCGCCGCAAACCGGCCGACTGGTATTCGGAGCGGCCGTCGCATCCACAATTGCTCGCCTACCTGGCCGTCCACCGTGCGAGCGCATCGGCGATGGCGCTGGTGAACATCACGGCGCGCGAGATCCGCTTTGACGGGCTTGCGGACAGCGCGCAGAGGCTCCCGAAGGTGAGGGCGGTCGATGCTGCGGGGCTGGCCCGCGAGGAAGCCTGGCTCGTGCGCACCCAGGAATGGGTGTCGAATCTCGAGCGGCTGGCGCGCGACTTCCTCGCCGGCCGTGCGGCGCTGGACCCCAAACCGGGAGCTTGCGACTACTGTCACGCAATCGGCATCTGCCGGATCTCCGAGCGAGCACTCGAGCGGCTCTCCGAGGCGGCCGAGCTCAGTTTCGAGCCCACCGATGTTTGAGCAGCGGGAGTTGCCAGGGTTCGGCCTGGAGCCGCAGGCCCCATCCGATGAGCGGGCCCGCGAGCTTGCTTCGGACCCGGCGCGTTCCGTGCTGCTGCAGGCTCCTGCGGGGTCCGGGAAGACCACTGTACTCACCGAGCGCCTGTTGCGGCTGCTGGCACGCGTGGATGAGCCGGAAGAGATTCTTGCCATCACGTTCACCCGGCGCGCGGCCGCCGAGATGCGCGAGCGGGTGCTCAAGGCCCTGCGCGGCGAGCTCCCCGAGGGCATCCTGGGAAGCCGGCTGCGGAAACTCGCCGCGGCGGTGCTGGCCCGGGACGCCGCGCGCCGCTGGAATCTCGCTCAGGATCCCGGGCGCTTGCGGGTTCAGACCATCGACTCCTTCAACTTTGCTCTGGCCAGCCAGCTCACGGTCACCGCGCGTGCGGGGGGCGCGCTCTCGATCAGCGAGAGGCCCGAAGAGCTCTACGCGGAAGCGGCGCGAACCACGCTCGCCACGGCGGACGAGGATGAGCAGCTGGTGCGGGACATCGAGCTGCTGTTCGAGCGGCTCGATAACAACTGGAAGAACGTCGAGCAACTGCTGGCCGACATGCTGCAGCGACGGGGCCACTGGCTGCGTTACGTCCTGGGGCACGAGCCGCACGAGTTGTGCGCGCGGATCGGCGAAAGCCTGACACATGTCGTGCGCGAGCAGCTGGCCGCGATTCAACCGCTCATGCCGGCCGATTTGCGCGCTCGGGCACAGGCGCTGGTCGGGGTCGGCCCCCTCGGAGCGCTGCCCGATGCTCTCCCGGCGTGGAAACAGCTGGCCTGTCTTGCCCTCACCAAGGGAGGCGAGTGGCGCAAGGCGACCGGAATCAACCGCTCGCTGGGCAGCGGATACGAGGTCGCTTACGCCCGCGAAGCGCTCGCAGCAACGATCGAGCGCATGAGCCAGGTGCCTGGATTAAAAGCTGCACTGCTGAACGTGACAACCCTGCCGTCTCCCGATCTGGCCATCGCGGACGCTGAGGCGATCGAGGCGCTATCGCGCGTGTTGCGCGTGGCGGCCGCCCAACTGCAAGCGCGATTCGCGGCGGCGGGCCGGGTGGACCATACCTACGTATCCGGGGCCGCTCGCGCTGCGCTGACAGAGGCCGGCTTGCCAACCGACCTGGCGCTGCGCACCGGCCTGACCCTGCGCCACATCCTGGTGGATGAGTTCCAGGACACCTCGCTTGCGCAGCTCGAGCTCATCGAAGCACTGACGGCGAGCTGGGAAGAGGGCGATGGGCGCACGCTGTTCGTGGTCGGCGATCCCATGCAGTCGATCTACCAGTTCCGGGAGGCCGAAGTGGGGTTGTTTCTGCGTGCGCGGGATCAGGGCATCGGAGCCCGTCATCTGGAGCCGTTGCGACTGACGCGCAACTTCCGGTCGATTCCGGGTCTCATCGCCTGGACGAATGACGCGTTC
>DASTDD010000131.1:0-16253 GCA_035710545.1 Steroidobacteraceae bacterium | reverse complement strand
TCCGGTCGACGCTCTGACCGGTATGCTTGGCCAGAATTTTGTTCAGTCGGTCACGGGTTTCCAGCATTTCCTTTGCGTGGATCTCCATGTCCGCCGCCTGGCCCTGAAAGCCACCCAGGGGCTGGTGGATCATGACCCGCGCGTGCGGCAGGCAGAAGCGCTTACCGGGCGCCCCCGCCGCCAGCAGCACCGCGCCCATGCTGGCTGCCTGGCCGATGCAGATCGTGCTCACATCCGGCTTGATGAACTGCATGGTGTCATAAATGGCCAAGCCCGCGGTCACGACCCCGCCGGGTGAATTGACATACAGCGCGATGTCCTTGTCCGGGTTCTCCGACTCGAGGAACAGCATCTGCGCCACGACGATGTTGGCCATGTAATCGTCCACGGCACCCACGACGAAGATCAGTCGCTCCTTCAGCAGGCGCGAGTAGATGTCATAAGCCCGCTCGCCCCGCGCCGTCTGCTCGACGACCATGGGAACGAGATTCAACGCGCGTTCGTTCATAACTGGCTCTCGCTTTTGCGATCCGTATTCTCGCCCGAAGTTCCGGCATCCTGACCGAAGCCCGTGAGCTCCTTGAAGCTCATCGGCCGGTCCGTCACCCGGGCATGCTCCACCACCCAATCCACCACCTGATCCTCCAGAACGGCCGATTCAATCTGTCGCATCGCATCGGCGTTCTGGACATAAGCGCGCCGCGCCTCGTCCGGATCGGGATAGTTGGCAATGATATCTCCCAGGCGGCTCTGCACCCGTGCCTGGTCGAGCTTTATGGTCTCGGTCTGCACGATCTGCCCCATGATCAGCCCCAGGGCCGCCCGGCGCCGCGCAGGCTCCTCGAAAGGCTCCCGCGGGGGCACCTGGCTCACATCCTTCGCTCCCATCCGCCGTGCTGCATCGAGCTGCATTCTCTGGACCTGCTCATCGATGAGCGCACGCGGCACCTCGATCGAGTTTTCCCGGTACAGGCCGTCCATCACTTGAGTGCGCACCCGGTTCCGGATGATGTCCTGCAGCTCCCGCTCCATGCTCTTGCGGACCTCCACCCGCAGCGCCTCGACCCCGCCTTCCTCGACACCGTACGCGTGGCAGAAGGCCTCGTCCACTTCCGGAAGAGACTGTTCCTCGACCCGCTTTATGGTCACTTCCAACTCTGCAGTCCGCCCTGCAAGGGCCTTGTTGGGGTGCTCCGCCGGAAATGGAAGGGCCACGCTGCGAAGATCCCCGACCGAGGCCTCGCGCACCGCTTGCTCGAGCTGGGGCACCGCCTGCCGGGCGCCGACGATGACCTGCACATCCCGGCCCTCGCTGCCCTCGAAGGGCTGGCCATCGATCCGACCATCGAAGTCGAGCGTCACGCGATCCGTATCCCGGGCGGGGCGCTCGACTGAAGTCCAGATCGGGCGCTGATGCCTCATGCTCTCGATCATTGCGCTCACATCGTCGTCGGTCACGAGCGCGGTGGGCCGATCGATGGAGATGCGGTCGGTCGGCTCGACACGGATCTCGGGGATGACCTCGAACACCGCCGCATAGCGCAGATCCGCGCCCGGCCCCACCGCAATGGGCTCAATGCGCGGACCGCCCGCGGGCGTGAGCTTTTCCTGCGTGAGGGCCTGCGCGAACGAGCTGCGCATCAGGTCGCTGATGACCTCCTGATGCACCTGCGAGCCGAACTGCTTGCGCACGACCGTGATGGGAGCCTTGCCCGGCCGGAAGCCCTTCAGGCGCGCCGTACGGGAGATACTCTTCAGCCGCTGCTCGACCTCGGAAGCGACCTCGTTCGCGGGGACCGCCACTTCCAGGCGGCGCTGCAGACCGCCCGTGGCGGTCACGGATACTTGCATGGCTCATCCTCTTCTTTGACCTTGCCGCCTCGAGCCCAGCACACCCCGACGCGCGGCCTCGCACCGAGCCCGGGAGCGCATCGCGTTGAATCCCGCGCGAACGGCGCGTGATATGCGAAAGGAGAGACTCGAACTCTCACGGGTTTCCCCACTGGAACCTAAATCCAGCGCGTCTACCAGTTCCGCCACTTTCGCCCGTGCAGCGCGCGCACCGAACGTGCGGCTTCAGGCAGCGCTATTCGACTGATGCTGGCGTACTTTTGGGGCCCGGGGAGTATACCCGATGAGCGTCTCGAGCACGCCCGGCAGGATCCTCTCGACCACATTTGTCAGGCGGCCGGGCGGGCTCCCCGGCCGAGGGAAGCAACCCGCCGCGTGACCGCCTCGAGCCGCTCGATCTGGTCCTGGATCCGATCGGCGACGCTTCGCTGCAGAACATTGGCAATATCCTCGTCGAGGTCACTGTTCTGCTGGCGCAGCGCCGCGACGGCCACGACGATGGCCGATTGAATCTGACGCAGGTGCAGGACCACCTCCTGCACCTGGGTACGGATGATGCGGGACCTGGACTCGGATTTGCGGGAAACCATGCTCGCTCCTTGTCTCCCACCCAACCGCATCACTTGCGCCCGGGCGGTACGTTACGTTACTTTAATACGAGAAGTCAACACTTATGTGATGGCATTTGGCTGCGTCGGCGGCCGGCGCTACATTTGTGCCGCACCCGCAGGTGAATGCACTCAGGCAGATTTCCCATGGCCGACAGGCGCGCAAGACAAGCGAGCGGCGGCTTCGCCCTGCGTTTGCGACAGGTGATCGAGGCGCATGGCAGCGCCAACTCGATCGCCAGAACCATCGAGCGCTCCGAAGGCGCGGTGCGCAAGTGGCTGCGCGGCGAGTCCGAGCCGAACGTGACCGACCTGCGCGCGCTGTGCGAGCACACCAACACCAGCATCGAGTGGCTGGTCACCGGCCGGGGCCGCCCGGATGGCGCGCCGGTCTCGCTGCAGGAGTCAGCGCCGCCGGCCTACGGCCCGGCGGCAGGAGGAAAGCCGCTCAACTACGCCTTGCTCGAGAGCATCATGGATGCGCTCGATGCGCAGATCACCGTGGAGTCGATCCCGCTCAGTTCTGCAAAACGGTCCATGCTGGTCGTGACCCTCTACGATCTGTTCCAGGAATCGCAGCAGGTGGACAGGGAAGCCCTCGCCCGGCTGGTGCGACTGGCGCGATAGCGGCGGCGAGGTCAGGTTGGGTTGCCGGCCGCTGTCAGTCTTCGCAGCACCTCCGGAAGTGGCAGGGCGAGACTGCGCACGAGGCTCGCAACCGCCTCGATGTCGTTCAGATCGACGACCGGCACCCGCGCCTCGGGCAGCCCGGTGTCGCTGGCCACGGCCAGGAAATTAGGATCCGCCGGATGCAGGGGACGCTTGCCCAGGGCCGCTCGAAATACCTCGAGCTTCGGGTGCGGATGCGTCTTGAAGCCCTCCACCAGGATGAGCTCGCACGCGGATACCCGCGCGAGGAGCTCGGGCAAAGTAGCCTCGGGCGCCTCGCGCAACTCGTGCATCTGAACCCAGCGACGCGGCGAGGATACGATGACCTCGCTCGCGCCGGCCTGTCGATGCTTGAACGAGTCCTTCCCGGGCTCGTCCACATCGAACGAGTGATGGGCGTGTTTCAGTGTCGCGATGCGCATCCCGCCTCGCGCCAGCACGGGTAACAACCGGACGATCAGCGTCGTTTTTCCCGAGCCGCTCCATCCGGCTATCCCCAGCACGCGCACCTGATTCACGGCCTGACTCCTCGCTCCGCAAGTCAACTCGCGCCCACGGGAGTGTACAGCCCCAGGCCGCGCGCCCGCGCAAGAACCAGCGAGAGGACGGTGTCGATGCATGGCGTCGCCACTTCCGTGAGGCGCCCGAGCTCCTGCACTGCAGTCACGAGCGCATCGATCTCCAAAGGCCGCCCCGCTTCCAGATCCTGCAACATCGACATCTTGTGGCCGGTCACCGATCCCGCGGCATTCAGGCGGCGCTCCATCATCTGCAACGGAATCTGTACGCCGAGGGCCTCGTTGACCGCACGGGTTTCCAGCATCATGCTCCTACACAGGGCACGCAGCCCGGCATCGCTCGTGATGCGATCCAGGGTGGCGCCGGTCAGCGCGCTGATGGGATTGAAGCAGACATTGCCCCAGAGTTTGAGCCAGACGTTCCAGCGGATGTTATCCCGCACCGGCGCGTCGAATCCGGCCCTGATCAGTGCCTCGCTCAGAGCCAGGACACGGCTGGAGCGCGTGCCGTCGGGCTCCCCCAGCGTGAATCGATTGAACTCCTGGTGCACGACGACACCCGGCGCTGCGAGGTGGCATGCCGGGTCCACGACGCAGCCGATGGCTCGTTGCGGCCCGATCGCATTCCACTGCCGCGCGCCGGGGTCGACCGCCAGCAGGTGATGCCCCTCGAATCGACCGCCGACCTTGTGGAAGTACCACCAGGGAATGCCGTTCATGGCCGTGACGACCGCGGTCGAGGCACTCAGGAGCGGAGCAAAAGCTGTCGCGGCCTCGTAGGCCTGATGCGCCTTGAGCGCACAGATCACGACGTCCTGCTGGCCGAGAGTCCGGGGATCGTCGGTGGCCGGCAGGCGCGCCACCTTCTCGTGCCCATGAGCGAGAAGTTTCAGGCCGTGCTGCTGGATAGCGCGCAGGTGGGAGCCGCGCGCCACCACGGACACCTCATTGCCCGCGAGCGCCAGCTCGACCGCAAGGTAGCCGCCGATGGCGCCGGCGCCGAAGACGCAGATCTTCATGGTTCAAGTTGCGGGATGGACATGTTAGATTTTCGATCGTTGCCGCAGATCCACTCCGGAGAATGACTATTTCACGCGTGCCCGCCGAGATGACCGTGGTCCAGATCGCCGCTCCCGGTGGTCCGGAGCAGCTTCAGGAGGCGACACGTCCAGTGCCGCAACCCAAGGAGGGGGAAGTCCTGGTGAAAGTGGCGGCCGCCGGCATCAATCGCCCGGATGTGATGCAGCGCCAGGGACGTTACCCCCCGCCGGCGGGCGCGTCCGATCTGCCCGGTCTGGAGATCGCCGGCGAAGTCGCAGCGCTCGGCCCCAACGTCACAAACGTTGCGGTGGGCGATGCAGTCACAGCTCTGCTCACCGGTGGAGGCTACGCTGCCTACGCGGTAGCCTCGGCTGCGCTGTGCCTGCCGGTTCCCAGGGGCCTGAGCATGGTGGAGGCTGCGGCGATACCCGAGACGTATTTCACGGTGTGGACCAATGTGTTCGAGCGCGGCCGCTGCGCGGCCGGCGACAACGTCCTGGTGCACGGTGGCACCAGCGGGATCGGCACCACGGCAATTCAACTGGCAACGGCCTGGGGAGCCCGGGTCTTCGCAACGGCCGGGTCGCCCGAGAAAGTGACTGCGTGCGAGAAGCTGGGCGCGGTGCGCGGAATCAACTATCGAACGGAAGACTTCGTCGAGGTCACGCAGCGTGAGACCGGCGGCAAGGGATTGGACATCATCCTTGACATGGTCGCAGGCAGTTACCTCGAGCGGAACCTCGAAGCGGCCGCCGTGGAAGGCCGCATCATCATCATTGCGACACTCGGTGGCACGCGCGCCGAGATCAAGTTGCTCCCGATCATGCTCAAGCGCCTGACTCTGACAGGCTCGACGTTGCGCGCACGGACCGTCCAGCAGAAGGCGCTCGTCGCCGCGGGCGTGCACCAGAACGTCTGGCCGCTGCTCGCAGCCGGTCGCGCGCGGCCGGTGATTCACGCGACGTTTCCGCTGACGCAGGCAAGCGAAGCGCACCGTCTCATGGAGACATCGAGCCACATCGGCAAGATCGTTCTGACTGTGTGAGCGGGCCCCGCCCCGGGCCGGCGGCGCTTCATCCATCGGTCAGCGCGCGCACATGCGCCGCAGCACTGCGGCCGAGCGCCGCAAGGTTGTAGCCTCCCTCCAGCATCGAAACGATCCGTCCCTGCGAGTGCTGCGCGGCGAGACTCATCAGCTCGCGCGTCATCCAGACATAGTCATCCTCGACGAGCGCCAGGCCACCCAGCAGATCGTCACGGTGCGCATCGAAACCGGCCGATATCAGCACCATCTGCGGCTTGAAGTCCTCGAGCGCCGGCAGCCACTGCTCTTCGACCGCCTTGCGCGCCTTGCTGCCGTCGCTGCCGGCAGCGAGCGGCACGTTGATCATGTTGGGAGCCGGGCTCTCGGTCCCGCTATAGGGATAGAAGGGATGCTGAAAGAAGCTGGTCATCAGCACGCGCTGTTGCCATTGCGGCTGACTGAACATGTCCTCGGTGCCGTTGCCGTGATGGACATCGAAGTCGATGATCGCGACTCGCTGCAGGCCCATTTTTTCCAGCGCGAACGCCGCTGCCACCGCGATGTTGTTGAAAATGCAGAAGCCCATGGCGCGGCGCTGGGTCGCATGATGTCCGCACGGACGGACTGCGCAGAAGGCGTTGGCCGCCCGCCCCTCCATGAGCTCCTGGACGGCGAGAACGCCGGCCCCGGCCGCGCGGCGCGCCGCGGCCAGGCTCTGCGGATTCATCGCGGTATCCGGATCGAGCTGCAGATAGCCCTCATGCGGAGCGTTCTCGAATATCAGCTGCACGTAGGCCGGCCGATGCACGCGCTCCAGATCCGTTCTGTCAGCGAGCGGCGCTTCGAGGCAGCGCAGCGTGTCCATAAGTCCGGACGTGCGCATGTGCTCGTTGACGGAGCCGAGGCGCTCCGGACTCTCAGGATGACCGGCGCCCATCTCATGCCGCAGACAGTCGCCGTGGGTAATGTACGCAGTGGTCATTGCATCTCCTGCCGAGGCGCGGCCCGGCTCACTCTCCGAGCACGGAGCCGGTCGTCAGGCCCGCCTCGGCAGCGAATTGCGCGGCGGAAATCTTCTTGCCGTCCTGATACTTCACCTTGGATACCTCGATCTGGCCGCCCTGCGCCGTGACGAACAGGCTCTCGGCGCCGATGGCGGTCACCGCTCCGATGCCACCCGACACCTGCGAGAACCTGCGGAACAGATGCTTGCGTGCGTCGAACAACTGCAGCGTCTTGCCGCGGAACCGGGTCCACGCACCGGGGGCCGGATTGCAGCCGCGGATCAGGTTGTAGACCTGATCGACGTGGTTGTGCCAGTTGACCTGCGCCTCCGCTGCCCGGCACCAGCCTTCGTAGCTGGCCCTCGACTCGTCCTGCTCGAGCTCCCGGGAGCGACCCCCGGTCACCAGGTCGGCAGCCTCCAGCATCGCCGCGACCCCCATGGGAAAGAGCCGCTCGAAATAGACGCTGCCCAGCGTGTCGTCGGGACTGATCGGCACCTCGCGTTGCAATATGACGGGGCCCTCATCGAGTCCATCTGTCGGACGGAAGATCGTGAGCCCCGTCTGCGCATCGCCCCGGATGATCGGCCAATTGATCGAGCTGGGCCCGCGATATTTGGGCAGGAGTGAGGGGTGGTACTGAATCATCCCGTGGCGTGGGACCGCGACGAACTCCTGCGGAACAAACTGCAGCACGTACGCCATCACGCCGAGATCGACGTTGAGGGACCGCAGCGACTGCCGCGCCTCCTCTGTCTTGAGCGACGGCGACTGGAAAACGCGGACGCCCGCCTCCTGGGCTGCCAGGCGTAGCGGATCCGGCCGCGCCCCCGGCTTCTCCGGGGCGCAGAACACGCCCACCACGGTGTCGCCCCTGCTCACGAAGGCATCGAGCACGGCCTTCCCGAAATCCTGCTGCCCCACAAGGGCGATGCGCATCGGTCAAGCTCCGGGTTGCGGGCAGTGCCACGGGCTCGGAGAGCCCCCGGGGGGCCCTTCGCTGCTGCGATTATATGTACTCTGCCTCATATCTCATATATGTTGTACGGACATGCCCCTGCCGCGAGGACGCTCCATGGCTGGCCGCAACTTCCTCTTCGTTCCCGGACCCACGAACGTCCCCGATCGCATTCTGCGTGCCATGGCCGTCCCCATGGAGGACCACCGTTCGCCGACCTTCCCGGAGCTCACCTTCGCCTGCCTGAATGGGCTGAAGCCGGTGTTCAAGACCACTACCGGCACACCCCTCCTGTTCCCCTCCTCCGGCACCGGCTGCTGGGAGGCCGCCCTGACCAACTGCCTCAACCCTGGAGACAGGATCCTCGCTTCGCGCTTCGGTCAGTTCAGCCATCTGTGGATAGATATGTGCCAGCGGCTGGGCTACGAAGTCGAGATCCTCGAGACGCCCTGGGGTGAAGGAGCGCCGGTCGAGCGCTACCTTGCATCGCTCAGCGCCGACAAGCAACGCCGCATCAAGGCCGTGCTGGTATGCCAGAACGAGACGGCCACGGGCGTAACGAGCGACGTCGCTGCCGTACGTCGGGCCCTGGACGAAGCGAAGCACCCTGCGCTGCTGTTCGTGGACTCGGTGAGCGCTCTGGTCAGCATCGATTTCCGGATGGATGAATGGGGTGTGGACGTCTGCGTCAGCGGCTCGCAGAAAGGGTTCATGCTGCCCGCGGGGATGGGCGTCACGTGCGTGAGCCAGAAGGCGCTGCAGGCGTCCAAGAGCGCGAAATCTCCGCGCTGCTATTTCGACTATGCGGACATGGTCTCGGCAAACGCCGCCGGATATTTTCCGTACACCCCCTCCGTGCCGATGATGTATGGCTTGCGCGAGTCCCTCGCGATGATCGCCGAGGAAGGCCTGGAGAACATCTTCAAGCGGCACAGCTATCTGGCTGCCGGGGTGCGGGCCGCGGTGTTCGATGGCTGGAAGCTGAAATTGTGCGCGACCGAGCCGAAGTGGTATTCCGACACGGTCTCCGCCGTGATGGTCCCGGACGGCATCAATGGAGCCGAGGTCATCTCGCGCGCGTTCAATCGCTACAACCTGGCTCTCGGCGCCGGCCTCTCCAAGGTGGCGGGCAAGCTGTTCCGCATCGGGCACCTGGGTGATCTCAATGAGCTGATGCTGTTGGGTTGCCTGGCTGGCGTGGAGATGGCGATGCGCGATGTGGGCGTGCGCATCGAGCCCGGCGCCGGCACTGCCGCTGCACAGGAGTACTGGCGTGGCCACGCACCCGCTGCGAGCGCAGCCTCGAAGAAGAGCCGGGCCGCATGAGTCAGCGCGTCGTGTTCCTGGACCGCGCGTCGCTGAAGGCGCGGGTTCGCGAGCCCTCCTGCGCCAGCGAATACGTCGAATACGACAAGACAGCGGACGAACAGATCGTGCCGCGCCTCAAAGGCGCGACCGTGGCGATCATCAACAAGGTGCCGCTTCCGGCTGCGACACTGCGGCAACTCCCGGAGCTCAAGCTCATCGCGGTCGCTGCGACAGGTTACGACGTCGTCGATATCAACTACTGCCGGCATCACGGCATCGCCGTTGCCAACATCCGCAATTACGCCATACACACGGTTCCCGAGCATGTGTTCGCACTCGTCCTCGCGCTGCGGCGGAACCTGCTGGCCTATCGGCAGGATGTGGAGAGCGGCGAGTGGAACCGTTCCGATCAGTTCTGCTTCTTCACGCACCCCATTGGCGATCTCTACGGATCAACCCTGGGAATCATCGGTGAGGGAGCGATCGGGCAGGGTACGGCCGCGATCGGCCGGGCCTTCGGCATGCGGGTGCTGTTCGCGGATCATCCTCCGCCCAGGATGGAAGGGGTCACTTTCACGCCCCACGAGCAGGTCCTGGCCGAATCCGATGTGATCTCACTGCACGCCCCGTTGATGCCGGCGACCCGCAACCTGATCGACCTGGCGGCGTTCCGGAAGATGAAACGCAATGCGTTGCTCATCAATACCGCGCGCGGCGGCCTGGTGGACGAGGCCGCTCTCATCCAGGCGCTGGATGAGGGGCTGATTGCCGGCGCGGGATTCGACGTGCTCACAGTGGAGCCGCCGCGAGAGGGCCACCCGCTGCTCGATGTGCGCAGACCCAACTTCATCCTGACTCCGCACATCGCCTGGGCCTCGGACGGGGCCATGCAGTTTCTCGCCGACCAGCTCATCGACAACATCGAGCGCTGGTGCGCGGGGACCCCGCAGAATCTCGTGACGTGATCGGGGTGCGCGCGCGGCTCCGGTTGCCGGAAGCGCCGCGGCAGCTTTGACCCGGACTCGCAGATCCTAGGTGCGCTGCGCCTCGGCCAGCTTCTTTTTCAGCTCACGCAGCTCGGCGAATCGTTGCGTCACATCGCGAATGATGGCCACCATGCCGGTGACGCGTTGCTGTGCGTCTTTGAGAGGCACGATCGTGAATTCGATCGAGATCGTCGAGCCGTCGCTGCGCAACGCGGGCACGGAGAGAACATCCGCTTCCCCGTAGCGGCTGCGTCCGCTCGAGATGACCTGGTTGTAACCCTCCCAATGCCGCTGCCGCAGTCTTTCCGGGATGATGAGATCCAGGGACTGACCCATCGCGCTGGCAGCTGCGTAGCCGAACACCCGCTCGGCGCCAGGATTCCAAAAGGTGATGTGGCCGTGGCGATCCGCCGCGATGATGGCTTCGGCGCGGCTTCCCAGTACGGCCTCGGCGACCGGGTCAGTCATGGCTCAAGCAGGCTTTTCTTCCTGGAGGGTTTTCGCCAGAAGCTTGGTCAAAGCGTACACGGCGTCCAAATGCGGAGTCGGCGTGTCGGTCAGGCGCGCAAGCTCGACCACCGCTCCCAGGAGGGCGTCCACCTCCAGCGCTCGCCCCGCCTCGATGTCCTGCAGCATGGAGGTCTTGTGATGCCCCACCTTCTCGGCGCCGGCGATCCGCTTTTCGAGAGGTACGCGAAAGGTGATACCAAGCTTGTGCGCGACCGTCTGCGCTTCCGTCATCATGGCAGCGGACAGAGCCCGTGTGGGCGGGTACTGGCAAATACCCGCGAGCGTTGCCCGTGTCAGCGCGCTGATGGGATTGAACGTCATGTTGCCCCACAGCTTGAGCCAGATCTCCGAGCGGATGTCCGGCAGGATCGGCGATTTCAGGCCGCCCCGCTGGAAGCACTCCGATATCCGGGTGACACGCTCGGTCGTCGTCCCGTCGGGCTCGCCCACCGGAAACCGATTTCCCTCGATGTGTTTGATGACTCCGTAAGAGAGCAGCTCGGCGGCAGGGTAGACGACGCAGCCTATGACCCGTTCCGCGGAAATCTGCTTGCCGATGAGGCCGCCTGGATCCACGCTCTCGACACACTTTCCCGCCAGCTTCCCGGCATGTTGGTGGAAGTACCAGTACGGAATCCCATTCTGCATGGGGACCACGACGGTGTGATCGCCGAACAGATGCGGCACATCGGCAGCCACGTCAGCGACCTGATGCGCCTTCATCGCGAGGATCACGGTGTCCTGCGGTCCGGCTGCCCTGTAGTCCGAGGTCGCCTTCACATCCGACATGGCCTCCTCGCGGCCGTCGGCGAGTACCAATCGGATTCCGCGTGTGCGGAGGGCCTGGAGGTTGGCGCCACGCGCGATGAATGTGACGTCCTCGCCGGCGAGAGCCAGCCGCGCACCGAGATAGCCGCCAATCGCACCTACTCCGACGATCGCCACCTTCATCGGCATCAGCTCCCGCCGCCGTTGCGATTCGCCTAGCGGCTGACGTTCGAGTTGTCGATTCCGCCGCGCTCGAGCTCCATGTCGTTGACGACCTTCGTGACACCCGGAACCAATCCGGCGATGCGTTGCGCCTCCTCGAGGTCAGGTTGGGTCCAGACATAACCGCTCAGATGCACGATGCCGCTGTTGGCATTCACGCTGATATGTTGGGCGTACAGCCCTTTGTCTGCATTGAGCGCGGCCTGGACCCGATCCGTGATGTCGCGATCAGCCTGCCGCTGCGCATCCGTCTGGGTTGTCGCACATCCCACCGAGCCACACGCCAGCACGGCTACCAGCGTGGCCCATGAGAGGCGCTGCATGAGTGGTGACAAGGCACGTACCTCCTGATTCTTCCGCTCCAGATATATCACAGCCATCCGCGTTCGGCACCCGGTGACGAGGGCCACACCGCTCGTCACGCGATCCCCCGGCATCCCTGCCGGGAGATCCCGCTGGTCGGCGAATCGTCGACTGGGCGCCTGCGCCCGGCGGAAAGTCTGTCGAGAGCTTTAGAACTTGTAATTGATTCCCGTGGACAGTCCGATCTCGTGGCAGCCGCCCCAGGTGGTCGGACCCGCGCCGCTGTAATCCACGAACGTAAAGTGCGTCGCATCGTGGCAGTCGGTCTTGATGCCGTGACCGCCGGCCCCGATGTCGAAATGGGCATTGCCGTCATTCACGGTCTCTGCCACGTCGAAGTACCAGGTCAACTGCTTGTCGAACTTGTGCCAGTACTGCGCGGTGTACATGTTCGCCTGGTTGTCGCCGAGCTTGAGGGGGTCGAAGTTGTGCTGTCCACCCGGATCCCCCTCCGTGGCTCCCGCGTGTGCCCAGCCGATCGCCACGATGTCCCTGCCGTCGTTGAACTTCTGTTCCAGGGCGAGCCAATCGCTGTTACGCGTCCGCTCGTTCTGGAACTCCATGACCTGCGGCAGATTGCGATGCATGCCCTCCCACAGGTAGGAGACCGTGAGTCCAAAGTCGAACGAGTATTGACCGCCGAACTTCAGCGCCCACTCGTCGGCGACGTCGAACTGAGTCGAATATTCCGGTGTCGCGACCCCGGCTGCACCCGGAAATTCGGCCTGCAGAGCCTGGTAGTCGTTCCAGTTGAGTTTAGCGGCATCCACTCCGGTCGGACCCTCGTTGAACCATACGTTGTAGAGCGGCTGATTCGAGCCGATGCCATCGCTGCTGCGGTTCACGCGCTTGTGCATCTCATACGCGGCCACGAGATAGATGTGCTTGGTCTCGAACTTGATGTCTGCGCTGTAGGCATCGTCGAATCCGCCGTCGTCGCAATTGATCGGCAGATTGCCGCTTCCCGGGTTATTCGATCCGGAGCAGTCGGGCGATCCGAGGGGCGTGATGTTGTTGTTGGGGTCTACGTTCTGGCCGAACGCATACGCGGCCTCGAAGCTCAGCCCGCTCCAGGTCGGCGAAGCGTAGGCGACCACGTGATCCATGCGGCTGCCAAATTCGACACGATTGTCACCCCCGGTGTTGCCCAGCATGACCGAGTAGTTGCCCAGCCCGCCGGCAAACGGATTGAGGCGGTCGGTCGAGGTCTTGTAGGGCGTGTACATCTCGCCGAAGCGGACCCGGCCCCAGTTGTGCTCCTGGAAACCGAGCCAGGTGTCGCCCAGGCCGATAGCCCCCTGTACCGTGTTAGAAGACTTGGTCCAGGTGTTGCGCAAACCCGGCGCCGCGTCCATGTCGAGGGCCGTGGAAACCTGGTAGATGAAGTTCACGGTCGAGCCGGGAATCGGGTGAGAGCCCCGATATCCGACGTTGGATCCGTTGCTGGACATTGCTCCCAGCCAGCCCACCTTGCCGAAGGGACCTCCCTTCTGTGGTCCCGCGATCACGTACCCACTGCCGGGACCGTTGGCGAAATCGTACGGAAATGCGACCGGGTTGTTGATGCCCTTGGTCGTGTAGTCCACCGAGACGTCCAGGGTTCCATAGAAGCCCTTGATGAACTTGTCGAACTTCGTCTCCGCCGGCGCCTCCTTGGCTCCCTTCGGTGGCTTGGCCGAGCCCGCCACGGTCTGGGCCTGCTGGGCTGCGGCCTGTGCCTTCGCCGCCGCGTCCTGGGCTTGCTGGGTCGCCTGCGCCTGGACCGCGGCCTGCTCGGCCGCCTCCCTGCGCAACGCCTCCAGCTGTTTGGACAACTCCTCGATCTGCTGCTGCATGGCGCGTAGTTTCGCGTCGTTGTCAGCAGCCCGGCTCGTGGCTGGGACGGTGGCAAGCACCACCGTCGCCGCCAGCGCCGCCGAAAGCGCTCTCGTGCCAATCAACATGAGACTTCCCCCTTTGGAAGGTTAGTTACCGAACGACCACCGACTCCAAGCCCACTTCGCGTTCTTTCCGGCGCCGATCCGCAAGCCCGTCCATCCAGGGCACAGCTGCGCCCCGGGCAACAGCCGCTGCCCTTTACCTTTCAGGAACCTTTCCTTTTCAGAGACCTTTGTGCTGTAGACCTCGCGCCCGCAAAAACTCCCCTTGCCCGCCGCCGATTCTCATTCGGCGGGAATCAGCCCGGCCCCGCGCGCCCAGCGATACTTCGCGCCGAGCACCGCCACCGGTATCTCGGTCGAGTACGCATAGGCGGGTATGCCGTGCTGATACAGATACTCCGCGGCCTCCTCCACCTCGACGTCGCCCGCAAGCGAGGCGACCACGGGCTTCTCGATCCCGCGCGCGCGCATTTCCCCGATGACTTCCACCATCAGGCGCGCAAACACCATCGGAGGCGTGATGATCGTGTGCCAGTAGCCCAGGATCAGCGCATGGATACGCGGGTCCTCCAGGCCGAGGCGCACGGTGTTCTGGTAGGTCTTCGGCGGCTCGCCGCCGGTGATGTCGACCGGATTTCCCGCTGCGCCGAATGGCGGAATGAACTTGCGGAACGCGGCATCCAGATCCGATGGCATCGCCATGAGCGACAGTCCGTTGTCCACACAGGCATCCGACAGCAGCACGCCCGAGCCGCCTGCGCCCGTGATGATCACGACGTTGTTGCCCTTTGGAGTCGGCAGCACGGGAATGCCGCGCGCAAAGTCGAGCAGGTCCCGCAGCGAGCGCGCACGAATGACGCCCGACTGGCGGAAGACGTCTTCGTAAATCTTGTCGTTGCCCGCAAGCGCCCCCGTGTGGGAGCTCGCCGCCCGAGCGCCCATGCTCGTGCGGCCTGCCTTCAGAACCACGACGGGCTTCTTTCGCGAGACGCGTTTCGCGACTTCGGCGAACGAGCGGCCGTCCTTCAGGTCCTCGCAGTGCATTGCGATGAGCTGGGTGTTGTCATCCTGTTCGAAGAATGTGAGCAGATCGTCCTCGTCGAGATCGGACTTGTTTCCGAGGCCCACGATGGCCGAGACGCCCATCTTAGCCGAGCGCGAAAAGCCGACGATGGCCATGCCGATTCCGCCGGACTGCGAGGACAGCGCCGCGGTACCTTTCACGTCGTAGGCGGTGCAGAAGGTCGCGCACAAGTTCTTCGGTGTGTAGTAAAACCCGTAGATGTTGGGCCCCATGAGGCGGACGCCGTATTTACGCCCGATCGCCACCAGCTCGTTCTGCCCTTCCACATTGCCGGTCTCGGCAAAGCCCGACGGAATCAGCACGGCCCCCGGGATCTTCTTCTCGCCCACCTCGATCAGCGCCTGGGCGACGAATTTCGCCGGAATCGCGAACACCGCCACGTCGATGGTTCCCGGGACGTCCTTGACGCTCTTGTAGGCTTTCTTGCCGAGAATCTCGCCGGCATTCGGGTGGATCGGATAGATCGCTCCCTGATAGCCGCCGTTGATGAGATTCTTCATGACCGAGTTGCCGATCTTGCCGTTCTCGGCCGAAGCGCCGATCACCGCCACCGAGTCGGGCTTCATGATGCGATTCATCTGCTCGACGATCAGCTTCTGATCGGGCCGATAGCGCGGTGGAGCAGGCTTGAAGTTGAGGACGATGCGCACGTCGGCCGCGACTGCGCCACGCTCCGAGGCGAACACGGGGTTGAGATCCATCTCGGAGATCTCCGGAAAATCGGCCACCAGAGCCGATACGCGCTCGATCAGGTTCGCGAGCGCGGTCCGGTCCGCCGGTTTCGCCCCGCGCACGCCGCGCAGGATCTCCGCAGCCGCGATGCTGTCGAGCATCGAGAGCGCATCGGCGGAACTGGCCGGGGCCAGCCGGAAGGTGATGTCCTTCAGCACCTCCACGAGGATGCCACCCATGCCGAAGGCGACGAGCTTGCCGAAGGCCGGATCGGTGACCGCACCGATGATGACTTCCTGACCCCCGGAGAGCATCTGCTGGATCTGCACGCCCAGCACCTCGGCCCCGGAATCGTACTTGCGCGCATTCGCCAGGATCGTCGCGTAGCCTTGGGTGGCCTCCGCCTCGGACTTGATGCCCACGAGGACACCGCCGGCCTCGGTCTTGTGCAGAATCTGCGGCGAGACGATCTTCATCACGACGGGGAATCCAATCCCCTTGGCGACCCGCGCCGCCTCATCAGCACTGCGTGCCAGACCTTCCTTCGGGGTGGTGATGCCATAGGCTTCGCACACTTCGCGCGCTTCGGGCGCGGTGAGGGCGTCACGGCCGGCGGCGCGGGCCTGATCGAGAATTCTGCGAACGGCGCTCTGGCTTTGGGTCATCGAAAATCCCTCATCCGCTGCACGGCTCACTGCGGGCTTGAATGCATGTGTCTCGCCTGGGTGCTCAGATCGCCTTCCGGGTGCGCAAGGCGGCGATCTCCTGAGCGCCGTAGCCGAGCTCG
>DASTDD010000130.1:0-4684 GCA_035710545.1 Steroidobacteraceae bacterium | reverse complement strand
GAGTCGTACAGCCGGATTGTCTCCGCAAGTTCCTCGAGCTTGGCCTGGCTCGCTGTCTGCAGCTCGGAGAAGTTCCGCGTCGCCGCGACATTCCCCGCCATGAGTGGGGCCAAAGCAGCGAGTTGGCCCCGAATTTCATTCACCGCCGCATGGTATGGGGTCAGATAGGCGTCCTTGCCCGTCAGGAGATATCCCCGTTGCCCCGTTTCTGCATCGAGTAGCGTGGAAACCGTTCTTTCAAGTTCGAGCAGGGTCTCCTTCGAACGACCCGTCTGCTCGCGGGCCTCGGTGAACAGTCGGACGGAAGAATACGAGAAGTAGCCCGCGACAAGCAGTACTGCAGCCGAGACAACCAGGGCCAAGAGCACAAGAGACTTTGATCTAGGCAGCATGACCGATGCCTACCCCTGCGTGTGCCAGCGCATACCTTCCTCCCTCCCTGCTCGATTGGGACCGCGTAAGCCATAACTGGCACGGTCAGTCACCAACGGGCTTCCCAGTATCGCGCGAAACTCGTGGCGAGTTTATGCCCCCTCGAACAGGCACGCGGCGCCTCCGCCCGGTCGTCGCGGTCGCCCACCTGCCAAGACTGTACCCCGGCGGATTTTCAGCGTTTCGTCGGCGTCGCGAGTGACTGGACCATCGAGATTTTAGCTAGGGCTCCCGGAGTGGCGCCTGCCCACCGGCCCGGACTCGATCTCCGGTCAGGCCCCGCCAGGACCGCCGCTGCGTGTCGCCCACGCGCCCTGGCGGGGCATCAAGCCAGCCGTCGCGCGCTCATGCCTTGCGACCCTCGCCTTGAAATCCGCAGATCTCGTCGGCTTGTGGGCCGCACCAGCAGATCCGGCTGATACGGCCGCGAGCGCTGCCCGGCATCGGCAGCGAAATCGCGGACGTAGGACTCCCCGGACCTACAAATCAGCGCACCGGCGCTGCAAAAGATCCAAGGCAAGCGCAGCCTACCTGCAATTCAACGGTAATTTCCCATGGAGCAAGGAGCAGTTGATGGAGACGGCGCAGCTGAAGGAGCTGGTATTGCAGTCCCTGGCGCACGAGCGCGGCGGACTAAGAGTCTACAAAACGGCCCTGAAGTGTGCTGGCGACGAACGTCTGAAAGAAGAATGGGGCAGGTATTTCGAACAAACCCAGCGTCACGTCACCATCCTCGAGCAAGTGTGCTCGGCCATGGAAATTGATGCGGAAGAGGAGACGCCGGGCACGCAGGTGGTAACGGCGCTCGGCGCCGCACTGGTGCGCGCCATGCAGGATACCCTGGCTTCCGGCAATCGCGATGCCGCGCAGCTCGTGGCTTGCGAGTGCGTGGTCCTGGCGGAGACCAAGGACCACCTCGATTGGCAGCTGATAGCGGCGTGCGGCAAGGCGTTCAAGGGCGAGATCGGAGAAGCGCTACGCGATGCGGCGGCCGCGGTGGAAGACGAGGAGGACGAACACCTGTACCACAGCGCAGGCTGGTGCCGGGAGCTGTGGCTCAAGTCCCTGGGTCTGAGGGCCGTGCTGCCACCGCCCGAGGAGAGGAAGCACGTCACCAGCGCCATCGGCGCCGCCCGCGCCGAGCACGCGGCGCACCCGAAGTGAGCGAGTTGCGAGGCAAGTCGCTGATGCGTGCGCCACTGAAGATCGCCCAGATTGCTCCGCTCTACGAGGCCGTGCCGCCACGACTGTATGGGGGTACCGAGCGAGTCGTTGCGCATCTCTGCAATGAGCTGGTCGACCTCGGTCACGACGTGACCCTGTTCGCCACCGGCGAGGCGCGCACCCGCGCACGGCAGGTGCAGGTGCGCGACCAGGCCATCCGGCTCGATGATGCGCCCCTCAAATCAGACCTCGCGGCGCACCTTGCGATGCTCTACGAGGTGCGGCGCCGCAGCCGGCAGTTCGACGTCCTGCACTTTCATGTCGATATGATCCATTTTCCGATGTTCGAGCAGCACGCCCACAAAACCGTGACTACCCTGCACGGACGGCTGGATCTCAAGGATCTGCCCCAGGTCTATGTGCGCTGGCCTCAGTTCGGTCTCGTCTCGATCTCGAACGCGCAGCGCCGGCCGCTGTCCACCGCCAGCTGGCTCGCGACCGTGCCGCACGGCGTCCCGCCCGAGCAGTTCAAATTCCAGCCGCAAGCGCACGGCGGCTACCTGGCGTTTCTCGGCCGCATCTCCCCGGAAAAACGCCCCGATCGGGCGATTCGCCTGGCGTGTGCGGCGGGGCTGCCGCTCAAGATCGCGGCCAAGGTCGACCCCGTGGATACCCAGTATTTCGAGCGCGAGATCAAGCCCCTGCTGCAGCATCCCCTCGTCGAATTCGTCGGCGAAATAGGCGACGAACGCAAGTCAGAGTTTCTCGGCAACGCCACCGCGTTACTCTTCCCCATCAATTGGCCCGAGCCTTTTGGCCTGGTCATGATCGAAGCCATGGCCTGCGGAACTCCCGTCATTGCCTGGAACTGCGGCGCGGTTCCGGAAGTAGTTGAGGCGGGCGTCAGCGGATTCGTTGTAAATTCCGAGTCCGAGGCCCTCGAAGCTATCGCACGTGTCGCCAAGCTGGATCGCGGTGGTGTGCGGGCGGCATTCGAGCGCTCCTTCAGCACGACGGTCATGGCCAATGCGTATCTGAATGTCTACCAACGCCTGCTTTATACCCAGCGCTCCGACCAACAAATGTGAGAGCAGTGCGTGAGCGCGGCTCCCGAGTCAGGCAGCGAGCGGCGCGGCCTGCTGCCGCGCTTCACTCTCAAGGATGGCGACACGTTTCTGCTCGCCGATGCGCTGGGCGACATTCAGGCGAGCGATGACGGGCTGTTCACGGCCGATACGCGCATTCTGTCGCGCTTCGAGATGGAGGTTGCCGCCAAGCATCCCTCGCTGCTCGGCGCCGCCATCTCCCAGGACAACACGCTGTTCACGTCGCACCTCACCAACCGACCTCTGCCGGCCCTCGGCGAACGCGTCATCCCGCAGGGAGTCATTCACATCGAGCGCAGCCGCTTCCTGTGGCAGGGCGCTCTGCACGAGCGTCTGCGCCTCACCAATTTCAGCGGGCAGACCGCGACCGTACCCCTGAAGTTCGCGTTCGAAGCGGACTTCGCCGACATCTTCGAGGTCCAGGGGCATCGGCGCGCCACACGCGGTGAAGTTCTCGAGCCGGAGCTCTGCCCGGACGGGGTGCGTCTCGCGTACCGCGGATTGGACGCACGGCTGCGTGTGACGCAGGTGCGGTTTTCAGTGCCGCCGGTCGCGCTGGGCCAGCACCAGGCCGCCTTCTCTCTTGACGTTGCAAGTGGCGGCATCGCCGAGCTGTTCATCGAAATCGGCGCAACCTGCGCAGCCCCTGCCTCAAAGGAGCGGTTCGAGGCGGCGCTGCTCGCCCTCAGTCAGAGCATGCAGGAGCGTCTGAAAGGCGGAGGCTCGCTCGCCAGCTCGGGGCGGCTGTTCAACGAGTGGATCGACCAATCGCGCTCCGACCTGGCCCTGCTCACGACCGCCCTGCCGACCGGCCCCTACCCCTACGCGGGCATTCCCTGGTTCGCCACACAATTCGGCCGCGACGCAATCATCACCGCTTTGCAGACGCTGTGGCTCAACCCCGCGCTCGCCGCCGGCGTGCTGCGCTTTCTGGCTCAGACCCAGGCCCATGAGGAGTCCGCCTTCCGCGATGCCGAGCCCGGCAAGATCATGCACGAGATGCGCCGGGGCGAGATGGCGCTGCTACGTGAGGTGCCGTTCGGTCAGTATTACGGGGGCGTCGATACCACTCCGCTGTTCGTCATGCTCGCGGGTGCGTACGAAGAGCGGACCGGCGATCCACGGCTAGTGGACGAGATCTGGGAGAACCTGCTGGCCGCCGTCGCCTGGATCGAACGCCGTCTGGAGCGGAGCGCAACCGGCTTTCTCGACTACGCGCGCGGCGCGGAATCGGGGCTTGCCAATCAGGGATGGAAAGACAGTCACGACTCGATCTTTCACGCCGATGGCCGCCTGCCCGACGGCCCAATCGCCGTGGTGGAGGTGCAGGGCTATGCGTATGCCGCGCTGACCGCGATCGCGACGCTAGCGGCCGCGCGGGGCACGTCGCAACAGAGTCACGCCTGGCGCCAACGCGCCGAGCGCCTGGCCGCGGCCATCGAGCGGCACTTCTGGGTGGAGGACATGAACTTCTACGCCCTCGCCATCGATGGCGAAGGTCAGCCCTGCAAGGTGCGCGCCTCCAATCCCGGGCATCTGCTGTTCTGTGGCGTTCCGGAGCGCAAACGCGCGCAATTCGTGGCGCAGCAGCTGCTGTCCGACGCCTTTCGCACCGGCTGGGGCATCAGGACGCTCGCGGAAGGGCAGGCGCGTTACAACCCCATGTCGTACCACAATGGCGCGGTCTGGCCGCACGACACGTCGCTGTGCGCAGCGGGCATCGCCCGCTATTTTGGCAGTGTGCACATCGCGCCCCTGGTGAGTGAGCTGTTCGAGGCCGCTAACCAGTTCGCCATGCGCCTGCCCGAGCTTTTTTGCGGGTTCGAGCGACGCACGGGCCAGGGTCCGACCCCCTACCCGGTGGCCTGCCTGCCGCAGGCGTGGGCATCAGGAGCCGTTTTCATGTTGCTGCAGGCCACTCTCGGACTGCGCGTCGACGGCCGACGGGGCGAGCTGCATGTGGACCACCCTTCCCTGCCCGT
>DASTDD010000129.1:0-3673 GCA_035710545.1 Steroidobacteraceae bacterium | reverse complement strand
TCTGAGCGCACCGGTACTCGAGTATCTGTTCGACACGATCGACGTCCCCACCTGCCCCGTGCTGGGTCTCTACTGGCCGATCCGCGGGGAAATCGATCTGCGCGAGCTGGCGCGCCGGCATGTTGCTGCCGGTGGCGTGGTGGGCCTGCCGGTCGTCGTACAGAAGGCCGCGCCGGTTGAATTCTGGCGCTGGCAGCCGGGCGTGGCGATGCAGCGGGGACTGTGGAACATTCCCGTGCCGCCCAAGCGCGACCCCGTCGTTCCCGCGCTGTTGGTTATTCCGCTGGTAGGTTTTGATGCCTCGAGGTTCCGACTCGGCTACGGCGGTGGTTTCTACGATCGGAGTCTCGCGGCCGCACATCCTCGCCCGCGCACGATCGGCATCGGGTTCGCCGACCAGCAGCTCCCGACCATCTACCCGCAACACCACGACATTGCGATGGACGCGGTCGTCACGAACGAGATCATGCTGCCGGGCTGACCGCAAACGGCCCGGTCGACTTCCGGCCACGGCCTGGTCAACCTCCGCCCGCGGCCTTGACAACTCAACCGCGCCCGAATACCGGCACCGCCGCGCCGGTGACGGCCCTTGCGGCCGGCGAGGCGAGAAAGAGGATGACGTCCGCAATGGCTTCAGGGGGCACCCATTTGGAATGATCCGCCTTGGGCATGTCCGCGCGGTTGCGTGGAGTATCGATCGTTCCGGGCAGCACCGCGTTCACGGTCACTCCTCTGTCCTTGAGCTCGTTGGCCAGGCTTTCGGTGAGCCGCTGCACACCGGCCTTGGAGGCGGTGTAGGCGCCCATGCCGGCAGCGGCGCGGCTGGATGCCGCGCCCGCCCCGATGTTGATGATGCGTCCCGCCCCCGATTTGAGAAGCGCGGGCAGAGCCGCCTTACAAGCCGTTACCGCGGTCTTCAGATTCATCGCGTACATCTGATCCCAGGCTTCGATGCTCCCCTCCTCGAGCGTCTGCCACTGAAAGCCCCCGGCAATGTTCACGAGAACGTCCAGCCGGCCGAAGCGCGCGACGATAGCCTGGACCGCCGCTTCGGCCTGCTCGAGTCGTGTCAGATCCACGCTGCCGACCGGGAAATAGCGATCGCCAGCTCGCGCCGCTTCCGCGACGGGAACCGCGGAGTGATCGATGGTGCCCAGCCGAGCTCCGGCCGTTTCAAATGCACGGGTGACTGCACGCCCCAGGGCGCCGAGACTTCCGGTTACGACCACTACTTCGTTCTGCACGATATCAACCTCCGGGCTCACGGCACTGCGCATAAGCCACTATCATGGCGCCTCGCGTCGAAGACCGCGTCCGATCAATGAGCGCCTCACTCGAGAACATCCGACCCGACACACCCATGGGGGCGAATCTGGTCGACGGCGGAGCTACTTTCCGCACCTGGGCACCCCATGCCACCGCCGTGCACGTGGTTGGTGACTTCAATGATTTTACGCCTGCGGCGGACAATGCCCTCGTCGTGGACGACAAGGGCCACTGGCGAGGCTTCATCCCGGGCGTGACCGAGGGGCAGCGCTACAAGTTCTGGATCACGGGCGAGGACGGCCCCGGATACAAGCGGGACCCCTACGCTCGGGAAGTCCGTGGCGATCAATGGCACTGCATCATCCGGCGAGCGGCGTTCCCCTGGCATGACACGGGCTTTGCAATGCCGCCGCTGGCGGATGTGGTTCTGTATCAGCTCCACGTAGGATCGTTCTACGCTCCATACTGCCCGCCGCGCGCCGGCACGTTTCTGGATGTGATCCTCAAGGTCCCCTACCTCGCCGAGCTGGGCATCAGCGTCGTGCAACTCCTGCCCATCCAGGAATTTCCCGGTCAATTCAGCCTGGGCTACAACGGCACGGATTACTTTGCACCCGAGTCCGCTTTCGCCATCGAAGATGGCGATCTCGCCCCCTACTTCGAGCAGATCAATGAGCTCCTCGTTGGCCGGGGTCTGCGCGCGTATGAGCTCTGCGACCTTCGCGGGGACACGAATCAGCTCAAGGCGCTGGTCGATGTCTGTCATGCCTACGGGCTCGCCGTGATTTTCGACCTGGTGTTCAATCACGCGGGCGGCGGCTTCGGAGCGGAGAGCCTGTGGTTCTACGATCGCCAGCGAGGCGCCGAAGAGGACCCGCCGCGCTACTGGAGCTCACTGTTCTTCTCCGATCAGACCTGGGCCGGCGGCAACGTCTTCGATTTCGAGTCCACGGAGGTGCGCCGCTTCCTGATCGACAACGCCCGATTCTTTCTCGAAGAGTATCGCGTCGATGGCTTCCGGTTCGATGAAGTCAGTGTCATCGACCACCGCGGCTACGGCCATGGCTGGGACTTCTGTCAGGAGCTCACGGCGGCCCTGCGCGCGTTGCGTCCACGAATTCTGCAGCACGCCGAGTACTGGCCGGTGAATCCATGGGTCGTCAAGGATGCCGGCGAAGGCGGCGCGGGCTTCGACACAACACTCACCGATGGATTGCGCATCGCGCTGCGCAATGCCCTCGCCGCCGCTGCGCGCCTGGACGGCGGGCCTCTGCCCATGACTGCCCTGGCGGATCAGTTGGCGCCACGGTACCTGCGTGACCTGTGGCGCGGTGTCCAGGACATCGAGAACCATGACCTCGTACTTCGGCCCAAGGACCCGGGAGATCACGATCGGATGGAGCGCATTGCGCGCGCCGCGGACCCCTCCAATCCCCGTTCCTGGTGGGCTCGCAGCCGCTCGCGCGTGGCGACCGGCCTCGTGCTCACCGCGCCCGGGATTCCGATGCTGTTCATGGGCCAGGAGTTCATGGAGGACAAACAGTGGTCGGACGACCTGCTGGATTATCCCGAGCTGCTGCTGTACTGGCAGGGCCTGAAGGAGCCCGATCCGGCGATGCGCGACTTCCTGCGCTTCACGCGCGAGCTGCTTGCGCTGCGCCGGGAGCTTGCCGGACTGCGGGGAGAAGGATTCCGACTGGTGCACGTGCACGATGCCAACCGTGTTCTCGCCTTCCACCGCTGGGTGCCTGAGCAGGGCCAGGACGTGGTGGTGGTCGTGAGCCTTTGCAACTCACACCAGTACGACTACCGTGTTGGCTTTCCGGGCGGCGGGGTATGGCGCGAGGCATTCAACAGCGACGTCTACGACCACTGGCCCAATCCGCTGGTCGCCGGCAATGCAGGCCGTGTCACCGCTGAGGCGGCGCCGCTGCACGGATACGCCTACTCTGCCCCGCTCACCTTGCCGGCGAATGCACTGCTGGTGTTCGCTGCGGCCGGAGCGTAGCCCCCGGTCATCGCCCAATCGAGGGCCCGGCTGACCCATCCGCCCCCGAGGCTCGCGCCGGTCACGTCTTCCAGCCGGTAAGGATGGCCATCGAGCACCGAGCGCGCTGCCCGAATTCCGCTTCGGACGGCGGGACCGATACCCTCGGCCATGTCGCGTGTAGCAAGCCCTGCGGCGTCTCCCGTAATGAACGCATTGCCGTGTCTGACAACCTCGACCCGCCCCCGGAGGAAATAGCTGTACCCCGAAGGGTCGTAACGAGCCCCGGGCGCCAGCGTGCGATCCAGCGTGTCCTGCAGATGCGCCCAGTGCTCCCGGATGTCACCGCGCCTCGCCTTCATGCGATCGGCCATCCCGCCGATACCCACATTCAGCCAGCCGTTCTGCTTCGGCACGTAC
>DASTDD010000128.1:0-3693 GCA_035710545.1 Steroidobacteraceae bacterium | reverse complement strand
GAGGGAGGTCGCCAGGCTGATACGCCGCACGCCGGCCGCGGCTAGCTCAGCGAACGTGAAAGACCTGCCGGGTATCCCGACCATGAAATTCACCGGACGGCTCACCGCCGAGCAGACTGTGCGAATCGCGGCAAGGTCGGGAAGCCCAGGCGCGAACAGGACATCCGCGCCTGCTCGCTCGAAGGCCTGCAGACGCCGGATCGTGTCATCGAGATCCGGTTTGCCGTTGAGATAATTTTCCGCCCGGGCTGTCAGGGTGAACGGGAATGGCAGCGCATGCGCCGCCTCGGCCGCCGCGGCCACCCGCTCCGCCGCCAGCACCGGATCGTACAGCGGGTGACGCGTATCACCCGAGGCATCTTCGATCGAGCCGCCCACCAGCCCGGTCGGTGCGGCCAGCCGGATGGTCTCGGCGACGGCCTCCGGCGTGTCGCCAAACCCCTTCTCCAGATCGGCTGCGACGGGCAATGTCGTCGCGCCCGCGATGGTGCGCGCCTGAGTCAGTGCCTCCTCGCGCGTCACCTGGCCATCGATCTTTCCCAACGTCCACGCGGAAGCAGCGCTCGAAGTCGCGAGGGCCTTGAAACCCAGGCCGGCCAGGACCTTGGCCGAGCCGCCGTCCCAGGCGTTGGCAATCACGAACGTCCCGGAGGCGTGCTGAGCGCGGAAGCGCTCGGCTTTGTCTTGCTGGCTGTTGCTCATGGAGGTCCTCGTGGTGCTGGTGCAGCCCGTGTCCGACCGGATATCGTTCACAATTGCGTCCGGACAGTACAGGGCCACTTGTGATGAAACTCTTTTCCCGCGCTCTGCTGGATGAGCTCGCGGAGCGTGCGGCCGCAAGTCCGCGCCTGCGAGCCAACCACAACATTCACGCCTCGCCCGCCGATCTCGTACAGCGCTTCTTCATCGCGGCGAACCGGGCGTCCTACTTCCGGCCGCACCGGCATCGCACGAAATCCGAGCTGGCCCTGGTTCTACGAGGCCGGTTCGACGTCGTGACATTCGATGCCGCGGGCACCGTCACGGCGCGTCATGCGGTGGGCGAAGGCACCCCCAGCATCGGATTCGAGACTCCGCGGGAAACCTGGCACACCCTGATCGCCGCCGCCGACGGCGCAGCGTTTCTCGAGATCAAGGAAGGTCCCTACGATCCGGCCTCCGCCGCGGAATTCGCCCCGTGGACCCCTCCCGAGGGCGACCCCCGAGTCGCCGGATTCCTGGACTGGCTACGGGCGGCTGAGGTGGGCTCGAACCCGCAGGCACCCATGGCGGCGGAACAGCCGCCGCAGAACCGCGGATGAGGCTGCGCAAGCTCTTTCCGACACTCGTGTATCGAACCCGCCTGCGGCGTGGCGCGGCGGCGAGGCTCAACGAACGGCTGGTGCGGGAATGCCGGCAGCTTCGCGCTGATGATGCCGCAGGGCGCAAGTGGTCGCAGAAGAACTACCCCGGCGGCTACACCTCGTACAACTCGGTGAGCAACCTGCATCGCCTGTCGCCCACATTCGCCGAGCTGGAAACGCGTCTTCAACCGCATGTCCGTGCTTTCGCCCACTCGCTGGAGTTCGACCTGCGGCGGCGGCCCCTGGCCATGACCGACTGCTGGGTCAACATCATGTCGCAGCGCGTCGCGCACGGTCTGCACCTGCATCCCCTCTCCACCGTGAGTGGGACCTACTTCGTGCGGACACCGGCCGGCTGCCCGGGGCTGAAGTTCGAAGACCCGAGGCTCGACCGCTTCATGGCCACGCCGCCTCGCACGGGCCGCCGGGGAGGCCCGAACCGGCCGTGGGTGGTCCTTCCCGCGGAAGCGGGAACGGCCATCCTCTTCGAGAGCTGGCTTCGGCACGAGGTCGCAGCCAACCCTGTGGCCTCCGAACGGATCAGCGTCAGCTTCAACTACAGCTGGTTCTGAGGACGCCCAGTCCAGGCCGCGGGTTCTCGCGGCCGAGCGGCTCCACGCCGGGCCTGCGGGTTTCGGCGCAAGGCCATGTCTCGCCCGGGCCCGCTCGCACGTCCTTGGAGCAGAAGGAGGCCCCGCGATGTTCTACTGCATACTCTGCTATAACCTCGAAACCGAGCTCCAGGCATGGCCCCGCGAGAAGGAAGCGTCCGTTCTGGCGCACCGGGAAATCGTGGCCCAGGGACTCGCGGCCCAGGGCCGGCTCGGACCGGTGGCCCGACTGATGCCGACCACCACGGCCATGACGATGCGCGCGAGCCGGGCGCCCCTGTTGCTGGACGGCCCATTCGCCGAGACCAAGGAGCAGCTTCTGGGTTTTTACATAGTGGACTGCCGGACCCTGGACGATGCCATCGACGTGGCGCGAAACCTCGTGGGTGACACCGGCGCGCTCGAGGTTCGTCCGGTGGCCACCTTCTACCCCGGTGTCGGGCTGCAGTGACGGATAGCGCATGGATCGGGGCAGCCGTCAGCGCCGCCCGCCCCCAGGCGGTGGCGGCGCTGTTGCGATACTTCCGCGACCTCGACGTCGCCGAGGAAGCTTTCCAGGAAGCGTGCCTGCGCGCGCTCAAGAGCTGGCCGATCAACGGACCGCCGCGCGACCCGGCCGCGTGGCTGATTTTCGTCGGGCGCAACAGCGCGCTGGATGAGATGCGTCGTCGCAGCAAGCACGATCCGCTTGTCGACGAGGAGCTCGTTTCCGACATGGGCGATACCGAGGCCGCCCTGGCCGAGAGACTCGACACCGCCGCCTACCACGACGATGTGCTGCGTCTGCTGTTCATCTGTTGTCAGCCCGACCTGCCGGCAACCCAGCAGATCGCCCTCGCCCTGCGCATCGTCTCGGGGCTCTCGGTCAAGGAGATCGCCAGCGCATTCCTGGTGACCGAAGCGGCAATGGCCCAGCGGATCACGCGGGCAAAGCGCGCAATGGCCGACGCTTCGGTTGCCTTCGAGACACCGGGACCCGTGGAGCGGGCCCAGCGACTGACCACCGTCGCCGCGATGATCTATCTCCTCTTCAACGAGGGTTATTCCGCGAGCGGGGGCGATGCACATGTGCGCTTGCCGCTGTGCGAGGAAGCGATCCGGCTGGCCCGCCTGCTGCTGCGGCTGTTTCCGGGCGAGGGCGAAATCATGGGCCTCGCGGCACTGCTGTTTCTGCAGCACGCCCGCGCAGCCGCGCGCCTGGACGAGAGCTCGAACATAGTTCTGCTTGCGGACCAGGATCGGCAGCTCTGGGATCAAGGCCTCATTGCGGAAGCGCTGGTGCTGGTCGAGAAAGCGCGGCGCCTGCAGCAGCCGGGGCCCTATCAGCTCCAGGCGGAGATCGCCGCCGTGCACGCCCGCGCCGAGCGGCCCGAGGAGACAGACTGGTCAGCAATCGATCAGGCGTACAGCGTCCTCGAGCGGGTGCAGCCCTCACCGGTCGTGACGCTCAATCGAGCCGTGGCGGTCTCAAAAGTGCGCGGACCTGGTGCCGCGCTGGAGATGCTCGAGCCGCTCGCGGAGCCGCTGGCTGCGTATTTTTATTTCCACGGCGTCAAGGGGGCGCTGCTCAAGGAGCTCGGTCGCAAGACCGAAGCCCGCGCTGCTTTCAGCCAGGCGATCGCGCTCGCCCGCACGCCGGCGGAGGCGGCCCACATCCGCTCGAACCTCGATGAGCTGGAGTCAATGGACTCCGAGCAGCCGCAGCACGAAGAACAGACCCATCGCAAAGAGCGTCGCCC
>DASTDD010000127.1:0-19157 GCA_035710545.1 Steroidobacteraceae bacterium | reverse complement strand
CAGGCTGGCGGGCAGGCCGGAGGGGGCTGGCAGCTGAGCAACTTCCGCGTTCATGGATGACTACAGTTCCGTCAGATCTGCATGTTCATGATGTCCTGGTACGCGCTGACCAGGCGGTTGCGGACCTCGGTGAGGGCGCGGAAGGAGACGCTTGCTTTCTGCATCTCCACCATCACCTGCGGCAGCTCGACGCCGGGGGTCCCCCGCTGGAAGGCATCGGCCAGCTGGGTCGCCCGCAGCTCCGACTGGTTCACCTGCTCGATGCCCTTGCTCAGGATGCTCGCGAACTCGCTCGGACCGGTCGGCTGCGTCTGGTTGGCCTGCGGGGCGCCCACGCGCGTCTGGCTGGACAGCGAGCGGATCTGCGCAAGGACGCGGTCGATTTCCATCTGGCTCATATGTGGCTCCGTCTGATGCGTCAGGCCGCCGGCACGTCGATGCCGGCTTCGCGCAGTCGCGCGAGCTTGTAACGCAGCGTGCGCTGGCTGATGCCCAGGCGTTCGGCGGCTTCGCGCCGGTTGCCCTGGCCGCTGCGCAGCGCATCGAGAATGAGATCCCGCTCGGTCTGCCCGAGCGAGGTGGCGAGCGAGCCGTTCTGAGGCGGTGCGCCCGTGTTGCCCGCGGCCGCGGGCTCGGCACCCGCGGCGGGCTGTGCGGCCAGCGGCTTGAAGTGCGTGTGTTCCACCGCAGCACCCTCGTTCGCAAGCTCGAACTGGATGTGCTCGGGTCGAATGACCGGCCCGTTGACGAGTATCAGCGCGCGCTGCAGCAGGTTGTCGAGCTCGCGCACGTTGCCCGGCCACGGGTAGGTGAGCAGCAGATGCGCGGCCTCGGCGCTGAGCGCTGGAATGCGCTCGCCGGGGCGGCAACGGGCGCCCAGGAGCTGCATGGCCAGGGGCAGTACATCGTCCCGGCGTTGCCGCAAGGGGGCGATCGCAAGGGGAAACACGTTGAGCCGGTAGAACAGGTCCTCGCGGAAGCGGCCGGCGGCCACTTCCTCGCGCAGCCGGCGGTTGGTGGTCGCCAGGACGCGCACGTCGAGAGCAATGGGCGTGCGACCACCCAGCCGCTCGACCTCGCGCTCCTGCAGAATGCGCAGCAGTTTCGCCTGCAGCCCGAGCGGCATCTCGGTCACCTCATCGAGGAGCAGCGTGCCGCCCTGGGCCTGCTCGAACTTGCCGGGGTGGGAAGCGTGGGCGCCGGTGAACGCGCCACGCTCGTACCCGAAGAGCATCGCTTCGAGCATGTTCTCGGGAATCGCGGCACAGTTGACCGCGACCAAGGGATGAGCGCTGCGCGGCGAACGGCGGTGAATGTAGCGGGCCAGCACTTCCTTGCCGGTGCCGGATTCGCCGACGATCAGCACGGTGCAATCACTTGCCGCCACCCGCCGCGCCAGCTCGAGCAGACGCGTCGAGGTGGTCGCGCAGGCAACGGGCTCGGGCTCCACCCGTGTGACACACGCGGCCGCTGTTGGTTGGACGATCGGATCTTCAGCCATTCCCGTCTCGCGCGCACTTCTTGGTGCAGGTGGGCGGGAGGTTGCAAAAGCTGTGCCGGCCGGCAAAGCGTGAAGAGGATCACAAGGGCGGCACGAGTATGCCGCTCGAGCGTCAATCTTCCGGCGGGGTCCTGCAGCGTATGCGGGCGGACGCTGCGCTGCAGACGGCAATCGTTTGCCGTCCGGGCTCTGGCTTCAGATCGCGTCGTCCGCGCCGGGAGCCATGCCCAGCTTGCGCATCTTCTCGACGAGCGTGGTGCGGCGCAGATTGAGGAGCCTGGCTGCGTGAGCGACGGTGCCGTGCGAGCGCCGCAGTGCCTGCTCGATGAGTGCGCGCTCTATGGCAAGCAGATGCTCACGCAGGTCCAGGCCTTCTTCCGGCAGCATGGCGAGCGAGTCGGCCGTCTGCGTTGTGTCCACCACGATCCCCGGCGCGGAATCCAACTCCGTGCCCTCGAGCACCGCGAGCGCGGTCTCTTCACTCACGATCGCCTCCTCTTCGACGGCGATCGCCTGCGAGGGATCATCGAGCGAGCTGACACACAGGGAGCTGTCGAAGGCCGTACCCTCCAGCTTCCAGTCTTCGGGCGGCCGGTACTTGGGCGGCAGGTCCCTGACTTCGACGACGCGGCCTGCGCACACGATCGAGAGGCGCTCGATGAGGTTGGCCAGCTCGCGGACGTTGCCGGTCCAGGAGCACAGGGCGAGCGCTCCCAGCGCGCGCGGCGAGAGTTGTACGCGGCCCCGGCCTTCGGCGACGTTGGTGGCGATGCAGTCGCGCACGAGCAACGGCAAGTCCTCGATGCGCGCGCGCAGGGGCGGCATCTCAATGGGAAATACGTTCAGACGGTGGAAGAGGTCCTCGCGGAATGCGCCGCGGGTGATGGACTCATCCAGGTTCCGATGCGTGGCGGCGATGATGCGCACGTTGCAGCGCACGGGGACGTGATTGCCGACGCGCTCGAAGACACGCTCCTGAAGCACGCGCAGGAGCTTCACCTGCATGGTCGGGCTCATGTCGCCGATCTCGTCCAGAAACAGCGTGCCGCCCTCGGCAATCTCGAAGCGTCCCTTGCGCGCGCTCACGGCTCCGGTGAACGCGCCGCGCTCGTGACCGAACAGCTCCGATTCCAGCAGCTCGGCCGGAATCGCCCCGCAGTTGACCGCCACGAACGGGCGGTTGCGGCGGGGACTGAGATCGTGGATGGCGCGCGCCGCGACTTCCTTGCCGGTGCCGGACTCCCCGAGCACCAGCACCGTGGAATCATGGCCGGCGACCTGGCGAATCAACGCGATGACGTCGCGGATGACGACCGAACCGCCGGTCGGAATGCGTACGCGGCTGTCCTCGAGCGTGTTCAGATCGGACTGCGGGGCGTTCGCGCCGGCGCTGCCGGACGGCGCTGTCGCCTCGCCTCTGAGCAACTCGGGGATGAGTACTGATTCCGCTGCCGACATTCCGACTCCGACGCCCACGCGAAGGGTGCTTATGTTGATGAGTACGACCCCGCAATGCTGTGAAGCACTTCCGGTTGCAGCCGTGGTGCAGCACCACCTCGTGACTGCAGTCACGGAAACCGGCTTCGAAGGGCTGTGCGACTTCTACTTGCTTGCCGGCAGGCACAGGGATGTGCCTCGCGGTCGGGACCAGCGCGGCCCTCTGCCCCTGAAAGCGCGAGGCGGGGCGCGATCTTACCGTCGCGGCTGTCGCGCGCCCGCGACCTGGCGTCTGTGGCGGCGGAAGGCGAGCTTCTCTATGAGGTCCGACACCCCCTCGCCCAGGGGCAGGAACTTGACCTTGATGTGGCCATCCGGCGTCACGTTCGTGACCCGGCCTGGCAGACGCAGGGGCTCCGCCAGGCAGTCACGCAGGTAGATCTCCGCGACCCCCTGGGCGCCGGCCTCGGGCAACGGACCGCTGGCGCGCCAGACCGCCCCCAGCGCGTTGAAGCGGACGGGCGAGGGCGCGGGGCGGGGACGATTGGTCACCAGGATCTGCCCGACCAGGTCCAGCAGCAGATTGACTTTGAGATCGAGCCGCAGCAGCTCGGCGGCGTAAGGTGAATCATCGGGCTTCTCGACGGGCCCGTGCTCCTCCATGGCATCCCAGGCCTGCAGCAGACGGATGTTGCGCTCGTCGAAGCTGGCGGCCAGCTCGCGGTCCACGGGCGTATTCAGCGGCCGCCACAGAACCGGCAGCACGTCCTGGAAGGCCAGCTCTTCATACAGGACAACCGTGTCGGACCCGTCATACATACATTGACCACGCGGAGCGGATTGCCTGCAGAAGATGCGACACTTCGTCCAGAGTCGCAACCTGATTGTGCAGGCTGGCTGCAGCAAGCTGTCGCGAGAGATAGTCGCACAGGTCATCGAGATTCGCAGCGTAGGGGTCTGCGCCCCGCAGATCGAGGCTGCCGCGCAACTCCTTCAGCAGGTGCAGGGCTGCGTGCACCGGGCCGGCAGGTTCGCAAGACCAGCCGTTCGCCATCTGATCGCGTGCCAGGGCAATCCGCTCGAGCGCGCGGTCCATCAGCCTGGGCTCGATGCCGCATGCTTGCGCCGCTGCCGCCTCCCCGCGGATGACGATCGACCCGGCTACGCAGTCTCTGGATGGGGCAACCGTCGGCATGGCGTGGTGCGGCAGGGGTAATGACCTTCCTGTCGAGGGTAACGGCCCGGCGGGGCTCAACTTGAGGCGCAGGAACGGCCCCGGAACGCGCCTTCAGCCGCTGGCGCGCGTCACTGGCGCCAGGTTGGCGGCGGTCTCGTCGAGGAAGAATCGTCGCACCAGGATGGCCTGGCGGAGCTTGCCCCTGCGAACGTAAGCCTCGTACAGGACGTCCTTCATCACCTCGAGCACGATTCCGCCCTCGTAGCTGTCGAGCAAGGGCGGATTGGGGCGGGGGTCACTTTCTGATCCGAACAGGATCGTCTTCAGCTTGCCGTAGGTCTCGGTCGTCAGACCGGCCAGCTCGCGCGCCGTGTTGAGCTCGTCGAACAGGCGCATCTTGCCGGCTTCGCCCAGGTCGGCGAATACCGCCTGGGCGGTGCGCCGGCACATGGAGGCGAAGGCGTTGAATGCGCCAGCGGAGAAGCATGCGAGGGCTTCGCGGAACAACGTCTCCACGTCCTGGGGCAGATACGGATGGGAGAACTTCTCCCGCGCCCGCTCCACTTCGGTGAATTGCGGAGCCAGCTCAACGCGCGACGGACCGTACATGCGCACCATGAAGCGCGTAAAGACCGGCGCTCCACAGGCATCGCATCGGTAGACGACGCCGATCTGCTTGGGTCGGTGAGCCTGAAGATCCTCGAAGCGCGGCACCGCGCTGGGGGTGATGTGCGAGACGACCTCGCAATGCGGACAGGTCACTGCCAGGTTCTGCTCCTGATCGTGGATGAGGCGGCTCGAGGAATCGATGTGTACGGTCATCGCGTAGCTGCCGTCAGCTCTTTGTTATTGGTCTGTGCGCGCACCTGTGAGTCTAACTCATCGCCAGTTGGACTGGGATCTATCGCACTGCGGGGGACCGCAACGGCGTGCCGCCACAGCTTATGGTCACCGCTGCACCACGTTATGTCACGGGTCGGGCGTTCTTGGCGAACGCGACGATCCGGTCGGCGAGTTGCGCGTATTCGCCCCCGAAGTGATGTCCCGTGCCGACCTGCTCGCGGGTCACCTGACCAGCCGGGAGACTCGGGCAGATGCTGTCCTTCTCTCCTTCACCGTAGATACACAGCACCGGCGTCGCCCCGATGTTGGCCAGCTCCGGGCGGGTGGGCGGCCCGGGCGGCTCCTGCCCCAGCCAGTCGGCGACGCTCACCTCGAAGGACGCGTTGGCATCGAGGCCCATGAGATTGATGGTCGCGACCTTCGCGCGCAGATCCGGCGGCAGGCGGTTCACCACGAACGGCAGGACATCCGCGCCAAACGAATAGCCGACCAGCAGCACGCGTCTCTCGTTCCAGGTCGTCATGTAGTGGCGGATCACGCGCGCGATGTCGTTCGCCGCCTGCTCGGGCGTGCGCTGCGTCCAGAAGTACTTCAGGGAGTTGAATCCAACAGTGGGTATCCCGTCGGCCGCCAGGCGCGCGGCGACTTCCTGATCGAGTCCGGCCCAACCTCCGTCCCCCGTCAGCAACACCGCGAACTCGCTCGAGGCGCCCGTGGCCTGCACTTCATTGACGGGCAAATCGCTGATCTGCGGCGGGCGCAGGCTGATGGGAGCATTGACGCGGTCGACGATGCTGCGGAAGGCCTCCAGGAACTGCGGCAGCCAATTGCGCTCGACGCCGAAGCCATGGCCGACCTTGGGCAGCTTGATCACCTGGGCTTCCGTGGTGGCGGCGCCGAACTGATCGACGACCGGCGCCGAGCAGACTGCATCCTGTTGTCCCTGCAGGGCGATCCACGGCTGCCGCAATGTGCGTGCGGGCTCGAAGAGGAGCTCGTGCTTCTTGCCTTCCGCGAAGTGCAGTCCCGCACCGGTACACAGTCGAGCCCCGCCAAAGTCCTGGTCGGGGCAGAAGCCCAGGCTGATGGCGCCGGCGAAGGTGCCCGGAGGTGACTGGACCAGCACGGCATAGACGACAGTGGCGCCCGAGGAATAGCCAACCAGCACCGGTACGTGATACTCGCGCATGCCGATCCGCTTCTGTACCCGGTGGCTCATTTCCTCGAAGTCGCCGGCGATGAGCTGGCAGTTCGTGCTCTTCGCGGCGGCCTCGCGCAGTGCGCGCAGGTAGTGTGTCACGTCCACGCCGATGACCACGGCTCCTTGCTCTGCGAGGGCTTTTGCCATCCTGATGACACCCAGGTGCCAGCCTCCATCTCCGGAGAGGAAGATCGCCACGCTTTGCGGCGCACCCGTGGGCTGGTAGATGGTCACGGTCCCGAAGCGGCGTGTCTGCAGATGCAGCTCGGCCGCGTGCGGCACGTCGGCCTCGCCAACAGCGGCACTGTGGCCGCTCTGCGGCGCTGCCTCGCCGCTCGCCAGGGCGAGCGCGAAGAGACAGGTGCGTGCCATCTCGCGGAACATCATCGAGCGAACAACTCCCGCATTCCCCCGGCGATCAACATCGAGACATCCACCAGGACGCGTGGCAGGGCCAGGCCGCCGCGTGCCACCAGGTACTTCGGTTCCCAGACCGGCTCGAACTTGCTCTTGTAGCGGCGCAGACCTTCGAAGTTGTAGAAGTGCTCGCCGTAGCGGAACACGAAATTGCCGACGCGATGCCAGGCCGGGGCCAGCGGGTGCGTCTCGAGTCCGGCAAGCGGGGCCATCCCCAGGTTGAACCAGCCGTAGCCCTGCTGGCGCCCCCACTTCATCAGCTCGATGAACAGGTAGTCCATGGCGCCGCGGGGTGCATCGTTGCCGAAGCGCATGAGGTCCACCGACAGCTCTTCCTTGGTGCCCGAAGCCCACAGGTTGGCGAAGGCGGTTGGAATGCCTTCACAGCGCACCAGTGCCATCGGGAAGTTGCTCAGGTACCCGGCCGAGAAAGCGCCCACCGAGAAGCGCTTCTCGCTCGTGGATTTGCTGGCCAGCCACGAGTCGGAAATCCGTTCCAGGGTCGGCAGCAGCGACGTGACCGCCTCGGGCGGGATGACCTCGAAGCTCGCACCGTCGCGAACGGCGCGGCGATGCGCCTGACGCAGATCCGCACGGGCCGCGCCTTCCAGCGAGAAATTCGCGAGGGGGACGCGCGCCTCCTCGCCGATCTTGAGTGCGGCCAGTCCCAGATCCACATACAGCGGCAGGCGATCGCCGCTCGCCTGGTAGAACACTGTTTGTCCGCCGTGACGATCGGACATCTCCCGGAACCGCCACACCAGCTCCTCGGCCCCCGCCTCGGACCCGACCGGATCGCCCAGGGCGATCCAGCTGCGGCCCGCGATCTGGTACATCACAAAGGCATCGCCGCCGTCGTTGAACAGCAGCCGCTTGTCGCCTGTCAATGCAGCGTTCGCGACAGTCAGATCCGAGGCCGCGATCACGGGGCGGGCGCGCTGCAGCTCCTCGTGCCCGGCGACTGCCGGCGCTGGCTGCGCGGGCCGCAGCATGTTCTGCAGGATGTAAGCGGCCAGCAGCACGACGACCACGAGCGAGGCGCGCAGCATTCGTGGGGCATTGCCGTCGAGTGCGAACGTCCACCAGAGCTGGTCCGAATAGTCCACGCGCCGGTAGGCGACGAATCCCACCCAGACGGCCAGGGAGATCACTCCGATGATGCTGACGATCCAGACGGGTGTCACGCGCTCGGACAGGATGGCGGTTGGGCGGTGGAATGCGTTGCGGCCCAGTGTGAGTACGCCCAGGACCAGTGCCAGGATGGTCGCTTCCTCGAAGTCGAGCCCCTTCAACAGCGAGGCGACGATTCCGGCGAGCAGCAGCCAGTAGGTGATGTGATAGGCCGTGCGCACGCGCCGGAAGAGAGCGCGTGACAGGATCAGCAGTCCCAGGCCGATCACGCTGCCCGCCAGGTGCGAGACCTCCACGACGAGCAGCGGCAGGATGCGATAAAGAACCTCCAGGCGCGTATCGATCCCGGGTGTGGTTCCCGAGAGCAGGAGCACTGCACCGGCAAGGAACGTCAACGCCCCCGTGACCTGTGGCACGACCGGCGCGATGTACAGCGCAGCGAGATCGCGCGCCCGGGCCAATCGGCCGCGCTGCTCGAGCAGCTCTTTCGCACCAAACAGCAGCGTGCCTACCAGCAGTGGCACAAGGTAGTACACCGCGCGGTACGCGAGCAGCGAGCCCAGCAGCGCGTCCCGGGGGACGTCCGGCAACGCATAGAGAATGATCGTCTCGAATACGCCGATGCCGCCCGGCACGTGGCTGATGATCCCGATGATGACGGCGGCGGCGTAAGCCCCTACGAAGGCGATGAAACTGACATTCGCCCCGGCTGGCAGCAGCCACCACAGCACGGCGCTGGAGAGGCTGAGGTCGATGACGCTGAGGACGATCTGCGTCAGGCCGATCGCGGCGCCCGGCGGACGCAGCGCCCAGCCCCGGATCTCCAGCTCCTTGTGCGAAAGCGACGCCCACACGCCGTAGGCGGCCACGAGCCCCAGCAGCACGGCGCCGACGGCCATCGACCATCCCTGTTGCAAATGCAACACGGACGCGGACTGCTCGGGCGTCACGAACAGGGAGATGCCCGCGAGAGTGGCCAGCCCGATCCCGATGGACAGGCTGCCGAACGCGGAGATCGTCGCCACATCCACCGCGGTCACGCCCGCGGTTGAATACAGCCGGAAGCGGATCGCGGCCCCGGTGAATGCTGCAAATCCGAGCGTGTGCCCGAAGGCGTAGGCGATGAACGAGGTGAAGATGATCCGCCCGTAGGGGAGGAGCTTTCGCCGGTACATCAGCGCCAGTGCATCGTAGGTGCTGAGCAGCCAGTAGCTCGCGGCGGTGAAGCCTAGCGCGGCCAACACGTTGCGGCGCGGTATCTGGTGCAGGTGCACGAACACGCTGTGCACATGCAACCGGGCCAGCTCCTTGTGCAGAACCCAGACGACCAGTCCGAACACGAGCAGGGCAGTGAGCGGACCGACCCAGCGCAAGGCACTGAGGTCCTTGTTCATGGAGAGCGGCGCGGATGCCTGCGGACCAGACAAGACGGCGGCCGCTTCACCGGGTCAGAGGCTTGTACTTGATGCGATGGGGTTGCACGGCGTCTTCGCCTTTGCGGCGCTTGTAGTCCTCCGTGTACTCCTGATAGTTCCCCTCGTACCACACTGCCTGGGAGTCGCCCTCGAAGGCGAGAATGTGAGTGGCGATACGGTCGAGGAACCAGCGGTCGTGCGAGATGACGACCGCGCAGCCCGGAAAATTCAGCAGCGCCTCCTCGAGCGCACGCAGGGTCTCGATGTCCAGATCGTTGGTGGGCTCATCGAGCAGGAGCACGTTGCCGCCGGATCGCAGCACCTTGGCCAGGTGCACGCGGTTGCGCTCGCCGCCGGAGAGATCGCCGATCAGCTGCTGCTGCTGCGTGCCCTTGAAATTGAAGCGGCCGACGTAGCCGCGCGAGGGCGTCTCGTAGTTGCCGACCTTGAGCATGTCGAGGCCGCCGGAGATCTCCTGCCAGACGGTCTTGCTGTCATCGAGAGACTGGCGGGACTGATCGACATAGGCGAGGCGCGTCGAGGGGCCGATGCGGATCTCGCCCGCGTCGGGCTTCTCGGCGCCGGTGAGGATTCTGAACAGCGTGGTTTTGCCGGCGCCGTTCGCTCCGATGATGCCGACGATGCCACCGGGCGGCAGGTTGAAACTCAGGTTGTCGAACAGCAGCCGCTCGCCATAGCCCTTGCGCAGGCGGGCCGCCTCGATCACCAGGTCCCCGAGGCGCTCGCCGGGGGGAATGTAGATCTCGTTGGTCTCGTTACGCTCCTGAAATTCCCGCGACGCGAGCTCCTCGTAACGCTGCAGGCGCGCCTTGCTCTTCGCCTGGCGCGCCTTCGGATTCTGACGGACCCATTCGAGCTCGCGCTCGAGGGTCTTGCGCAGCGCCTCGCGCTCGCGCTCCTCGAGGGCGAGCCGCTTCTCCTTCTGCTCGAGCCACGAGGAGTAGTTGCCGTGCCACGGGATCCCGTGTCCGCGGTCGAGCTCGAGGATCCACTCGGCGACGTTGTCGAGGAAATAGCGGTCGTGAGTCACGGCAATGACAGTGCTCGGATACTCCTCGAGATAACGCTCCAGCCAGGCGATCGACTGCGCGTCGAGATGATTCGTCGGCTCATCGAGCAGCAGCATGTCAGGGGCGGAAAGCAACAGCCGGCACAGCGCCACGCGACGCTTCTCGCCGCCCGAGAGCGTGCCGATGGAGGCCTCCCAGGGCGGCAGCCGCAGAGCATCCGCGGCGATCTCCAGCTTGCGCTCCAGCTCCCAGCCACCGGCCGTCTCGATGGCGTCCTGGAGCTTCGCCTGCTCCTCGAGCAGGCCGTTCATCTCTTCGTCCGGCAACGCTTCGGCGAACCGATCGCTGATCTGGTTGAATCGCTCGATGTGCCGAAACGTCTCCCCCACCCCTTCCATCACCGTGGTCCGCACGCTCTTGTCGGGGTCGAGCCCCGGTTCCTGCGGCAGGAAGCCGACTCGGATCCCACTCTGTGGCCGCGCTTCGCCATCGATGCTGGTATCGAGTCCCGCCATGATCTTCAGCAGGGTGGATTTGCCGGCTCCGTTCAGGCCGAGCACGCCGATCTTGGCACCCGGAAAAAAAGACAGGCTGATGTCGCGCAGGATGACCCGCTTGGGGGGCACCACCTTGGACACCCGATTCATCGTGTAGATGTACTGGGCCATGGAGACTCGTGTAATGAACTGTAATGAAGAGGTCGGGGGTGCGGATTATGGGCGAGCCGGCCCCTGCTTGGCGATGGTCGCGCGGCGGCCCTGTGCTAGGCTCTCGCGCTCATGAAGGGCAGCGCCACCCCGGAAAATCACACCCTCGGGGTCGTCATCAGCGAGCGGCTGGCCCGCTATGCCTTCGGGGACGGGCACCCCTTCGGACCCGACCGGCACGCGGCGTTCGTCCGTGAATTCGAGTCCCGTGGCCTGGCGCGGCGCGTGCAATTCATCGAGCCCCGCGATGCCTCTTACGAGGAGCTGGTCGAGTTCCACACACCCGCCTATGTCGATCGTGTGCGGGAGCAGTCCGCCAACGGCCATGGGTTTCTCGACACCGGCGATACGCCGGCCTTCCGAGGCGTCTATGAGGCCGCGGCGGTGGTCGTGGGCTCCACGTTGAACGCTGCCGAGGCCATCATGTCGGGACAGTGCCGGCGCGCGTTCGTTCCCATTGCCGGGCTGCATCATGCGGCGCGTGACCATGCCGCGGGCTTCTGCGTGTTCAATGACTGCGGGATCGCGATCGAGCGGCTGCGCCGCAGCCGCGGTCTCGAGCGCATCGCCTATGTCGATATCGACGCGCACCACGGGGATGGTGTGTTCTATGCCTTCGAGGATGATCCCGGGGTGATTTTCGCCGACACGCACGAGGATGGACGCTACCTGTACCCCGGAACCGGATTCGCCAACGAGACCGGGCGTGGCGCGGCAGTCGGGACGAAGCTCAACCTGCCGATGCCGCCAGGCGCCGATGACGGGGCCTTCGCGCGTGTCTGGCCCCGCATCCTGGCGCATCTGGAGCGCTTCCAACCTCAGTTCATCATTCTTCAATGCGGGGCCGACAGCCTCGACGGCGACCCGATCACCCACCTGCGCTTCAGTCCCAGGACCCACGGCCGGGCGGCACGCGAGCTGGCCCAGCTGGCCGACCGGTTGGAGCATGGACGGGTCCTCGCGTTGGGCGGCGGGGGTTACAACCGCACCAACCTGGCGCAGGCGTGGACCGCGGTCGTGGAGAGCCTCCTGAGCTGAGCCAGCGCCTCTTCCGGGCCCCTTCGGACAGCCTGCGGGGCCTTCCGGTACAATCACCTGTCCATCCTTTGCGCTCAAGGATCCCCCGCATGTTCCGTACATCGTCCGACATCGCCAGCTTCGACCCCGAGCTTGCCCGGGCGATCCAGGGCGAGCGGCAGCGCCAGGAGGATCATGTCGAGCTGATCGCTTCCGAGAACTACACCTCCCCGCGGGTCCTGGAGGCCCAGGGATCGGTCCTCACCAACAAGTATGCGGAGGGCTATCCAGGCAGGCGCTACTACGGCGGTTGCGAGTACGTGGACATTGCCGAGCAGCTCGCCATCGACCGCGCGAAGAGGCTGTTCGGCGCAGCGTATGCCAACGTCCAGCCGCACTCGGGCTCGCAGGCCAACGCGGCCGCGTACTACGCGCTCGTGCAGCCGGGAGATCCGATCCTGGGTATGAGCCTGGACCACGGCGGGCACCTGACTCACGGCGCCAAGGTCAACTTCTCGGGCAAGTTCTTCAAGGCGACGCAGTACGGCATCAGGCCCGACACGGGCGAGATCGACTACGAGCAGGTACAGCGGCTGGCGCAGGAGCATCGGCCGAAGATGATCATCGCGGGGTTCTCCGCCTACTCGCGGGTCGTCGACTGGGCGCGGTTCGCGCAGATTGCCCGGAGCGTCGGCGCCTATTTCGTGGTGGACATGGCGCATGTTGCGGGGCTCGTGGCCGCCGGTCTTTACCCGAATCCCATCGAGCACGCCGATGTCGTCACGACCACCACCCACAAGACCTTGCGGGGTCCGCGCGGTGGGCTGATCCTGGCGCGACCGAACGATGAGATTCACAAGAAGCTCAACTCGCTCGTGTTTCCCGGGACGCAGGGCGGCCCCCTGATGCACGTCATCGCGGCCAAGGCCGTCGCGTTGCTGGAAGCCCTGCAACCGGAGTTCAAGGACTATCAGCGCCAGGTGATCGCGAACGCGCGGGCCATGTGCGCGCGGCTGGCGAAGAAGGGCTACCAGATCGTCTCCGGCGGAACGGACAACCACCTCTTCCTGATGAGCCTCGTGGACCGCAAGATCACGGGCAAGGATGCCGATGCGGCGCTCGGCCGGGCCAACATCACCGTCAACAAGAACGCCGTGCCGAACGACCCCCGGCCACCGATGATCAGCAGCGGGCTGCGGATCGGTACACCCGCCTCGACCACGCGTGGCTTCAAGGAGCGCGAGATCGAGCAGGTCGCCGACTTCATCGTGGAGGTGCTCGACGCCGAGGGCTCGGAGGCGGCCGTCCGCCGCGTGCAGCCGCAGGTCCTCGAGCTGTGCCGGCGCTTCCCTGTCTACGGGTCGTAGCGACCACCGGAACGCCGCGTGTACTGTCCGTTCTGCGGCCATGTCGAAACGAAAGTAAACGACTCGCGCCTGGCCGGCGAGGGGCGGCAGATCCGCCGTCGTCGCGAATGTCTCTCCTGCGGCGAGCGGTTCACGACCTTCGAGACGGCAGAGCTTCTGATGCCCGTCATCGTCAAGAGTAATGACGTCCGCGAGCAGTACGATGAGGCGAAACTGCGCACAGGCGTGGAGAAAGCGCTCGAGAAGCGTCCCGTCTCACGCGAGGCGATCGATGAGGCGCTCAGCCGCATCACGCACCGCGTGCGGATTCTCGGTGACCGCGAGGTTCCCTCGCGCGTCATCGGCGAGTTCGTGATGGATGAGCTGCGCCAGCTCGACGAAGTCGCCTACGTACGCTTCGCCTCGGTGTACCGTCATTTTCAGGATGTCGAGGCGTTCCACGAGGAGATCAAGCGCCTGCGCAGTCAGCGCACGGCGCCGGTGCAGCAGTCGCCGCGGCGCGGCTCCAGACGGGACACTGTCAAGGATGCCAGCAAGGATCAGTTGCCGCTGCTGCCGGCTGACACGCCCGCCGACGGAGGCAAGCAGGCGTGATCACCGACTTCGACCGCTATGCGATGAGCCGTGCGCTCGCGCTCGCCGAGCGCGGCCTGGAGACGACCGATCCAAATCCCAGGGTTGGATGCGTCATTGCCAAGAACGGACGCATCATCGGTGAAGGTTGGCATCAGCGCGCAGGGGAAGCGCACGCGGAAGTCGCCGCGCTGCGCGCCGCGAGTGAAGCCGTTTCGGGCTCGACGGTGTATGTGACGCTCGAGCCCTGCAGTCATCACGGGCGGACGCCGCCTTGCGCCAATGCTCTCATCGATGCACGAATCGCGCGTGTGGTCTACGCCGTCCAGGACCCGAATCCGCAGGTCAGCGGTGAAGGGGCCGCAGCGCTGGTGAGGGCCGGAATCGCGGTGGAGAAGGGCCTCATGGAAGCGGAGGCAACCGAGCTCAACGTCGGGTTCATGAAGCGGATGCGGCACGGGGTACCCTGGGTGCGCCTGAAACTGGCGATGAGCCTCGACGGGCGGACTGCACTTGCCGACGGCACCAGCCAGTGGATCACGGGCGGAGCCGCGCGCGAGGACGTGCATCGCTGGCGAGCACGCAGCTCGGCAGTCGTGACCGGTGTCGGGACCGTACTGGCCGATGATCCCCAGCTCAACGTGCGGCTGCCGGGTGGGGACCATCGCCAGCCGCTGCGCGTCATTCTCGACACCCGGTTGCGGACGCCACCGGATGCCCGCCTGTTCTCCGTCGACGGCGAAGTGTTGATTCTGACTGCAACCACGGTCGCCGAGGCGGCCGAGGCGCTGGCCGCAGGCGGCGCCAGTGTCGAGATCATTCCCGCCTTCGCCGGGCTGCTGGACCTTTCATCGGTACTGGCCCGGCTGGGCGAGCTGGAGATCAACGAAGTGCTCGTGGAGGCGGGACCTACGCTCTCAGGTCAGCTTCTCAGCGGGATGTTCGTCGACGAACTGCTGCTGTATATCGCGCCGATGCTGCTCGGCCCTCAGGCGCGACCGCTCATCAATCTGCCGGAGATCCAGTCCCTGGAGGAGGCCTGGGGTTTCTCCCTTTTCGATGTGAAGCGCATCGGCGATGATCTGCGGCTGCGTCTCAGGCCGCATTGAGGAGTAGGGGAGGAGTGTTCACCGGAATCGTGCAGGACATCGGCCAGGTGAAGTCGCTCGAATCGCGCGGCGGGGACGTCCGCATCGTCATCGAGTTTGGACGACTCGACACCCGGGGCCTGAATATCGGCGACAGTATCTGTGTGCAGGGATGCTGCCTGACGGCGGTCGGGCTGCAGGAAAAGTCCTTCGCCGCCGACGTCTCCCGGGAGACCCTGAGTCTCACGACCCTCGGCGCGCTGCGGTCCGGCTCCCCTGTCAACCTCGAGCCCTCACTCCGTGCCGGCGACCCGCTGGGCGGCCATCTGGTCTCCGGCCATGTCGATGGCATCGCCACGGTGGTGTCCATCACCGGGGACGCGCGCTCGCAGCGGTTGCGGTTCGCTGTGCCGCACGCGCTTGCGCGTTATATCGCCAGAAAGGGCTCGGTTTCGGTCGACGGAGTGAGCCTCACGGTCAATGAGGTCGAGGGCGACGAATTCGGTGTCAACATAATCCCGCACACCCAGCAGGTGACCACGCTGGGCCGCTTGACCGCCGGCGCCCGGGTCAATCTGGAGGTGGATCAGGTGGCGAGATACATGGAAAGGCTTAAGGAGCATTCCGAGTAGTTCCGCTAAGGAGTCAGATAACAAACAGTCTCAGCTTCCCTTTTTTGATGGACTGATACTTGTGTTCTTGACCCTCGCGTCAAAAGCGGCGCGTGATGGCTCCGGGTCGCGAGGAACTGACGAAGGTCATCTGTCGTCACAGAACGAACTCCAATACCTCATTCTCCGCGAGTCGGACGAGTGCCAGAGCAGCGAGTTCCGAGGATTTTGGATTCGACTGTAGGGGCCGATTCTCGATCATTATTGACAGAGATCCAAAGTCCCCAACGGCGTGAATCTCGTGACGGTTGGTTACCGCCGACGCATCGGCAATGAGTTCGACGACGGTTTTGTCGAGCCCCACACCCGATAGAGCACTAACGACGGTAACATTGGTATTCAGCGGATAGCGTCTCGCGGCCTCGCGCGCAGATCCTCGAAAGAAAAGGACGGGCTCGCGGACGTCTCTCGACACGTTCTGCCCGGCAGCCGCACCCCAACTGCGCGGGGACTTCACGATACGGTGGCGAACTTCCCACATTCCAAGCCGCGCGGCTGCTGACAGAGCGTCCATTCCGGCTAGCGCGCCAGGGGAGAGTACCAGCTGGCTTCCAAACTGCTTCGCTGTCTCCCGCAACGCGCGCAGCAATCCATCTTCGGCGAATGCACTCGCCGATGACACTACGAATCGTTGCGCTGTGCGTAGTGCACTGTCTCCCCATTCAACTACCGCTTCCCTGCTTGCCGCCTCAAGAATGACATCGGGTGCGACCGCGATAAGATCTGACGGGCTGGCGATCACGGCGGTTCCGCCAAGCACATCCGCGGTTAACGATTCAGGACGCTTAACAATCACACCGACAATGGCCGCGGCTGACTGTCTCGACCGCAAGAGAGCGGCGACACGGCGATTGATTGCGCCGAGGCCCAGTAGCACGATTCGCACCGAGCGTCTTCGCCTTGTGTCAAAGCCATTGTTACCCAGCCTTCGCAAGCAGTTCTAGAGCGCGAAACGTTTCATCGCTGAGATTTCCTCCTGATACCACGGCAACAGTGCGACGATTGACATCCACGCGCCCCGATAAATACGCGGCAACCGACACCGCGCCTGCGGGCTCCGCGATTATCTTCGCTCGGCGGCGCAGCTGCATATGGGCTATAGCAATATCGCGCTCCTCGACGAGGACTATCTCATCGAGATAGCGTTGAAGGTGGGCGAAGGGATACTCGCCAGGACGCCGGGCCGAGAGTCCATCCGCAATGGTATTCCAGTGATCGATTGAAACCGGGTGCCCGGCAGCCAATGACAAATAGGCAGCGTTTGCCCCCACCGGCTGCACACCAATCACCCGCACCTGCGGAGCGATCTGTTTGACGGCAGCAGCCACGCCGGCGGCCATTCCGCCACTCGATACCGGAACCAGGATTTGCTCGATGTCGCTCCTATCCTCGAGAATCTCGAGTCCGAGCGTCCCATGACCGGCGATGATGGCGCGTTCCTCCCAGGTATCGATCACCGTCATCCCGTGCTTTCGCCCCAATGCCTCCACCCGAGGCTGACGACCAAGCGCCGGGCCGTCAAATAACTCGACCTCCGCACCCAGCGAGCGTGCGGCCTCGATCTTGAACGGCGAAGTCGACGCTAGCATCACGACCCGCGTTCGCACCCCGTGGTACGTGCCAGCTAATGCGAAGGCTTGCGCGAAATTCCCCGAGGAGGCCAATACAATGCCTCGCGAGCGCTGCTCGGGCGTGAGCGCCGAGACCATCGTGAATGCAGCGCGAACCTTGTACGCCCCAATCGCCTGCAGATTCTCCAGCTTCAGGAACAGACATTCTCGCCCGAACTGCGACGGATCGGACGCATACGGCCACAAGGGAGTGCGTCGCACGACGGGTGGCAACGCGCTTGCGGCAGTTCGGACTTCTTCTATTGAAACGTATTCCATTCTTGTCGCACGTCCCGTTTTCCTTCCCAACTCGATACCAAGGCAACGGCGATACCGTTGCCAGCAACGTTGGTGGCCGAACGGCCCCATATCAAGGAGATGATCTATTCCAAGCAGTAACAACCGTCCACTTTGAGGAATCTTGAATTGCGGCAGAGTCCCTCTGCGCCTGCACATTTACCGCTTAGGCTTTTTGAACATCAGGATGAATTGATCTGTCTTGCCGCGAATCGCCGGGTCGCGCACGCTGGCGGTTCGAGGATCGCCGGCATTGTGAAGCAAGTCACTCTCGCCATCGATTCTGAAGCCCGCGGCTTCAACTTCGGACTTGACCGAGGCCTCATCGATCCGATGCAGTGTGTTGGTGTCGCGCAAACCGGAGCCGGCTGCCGCAGCATGGTCGATGACGACGTAACGTCCACCTGGCTTCAATGCTGCAAAGATTGCTTTGTTGATTGTTGCAAGGTCAGCCGGGGCCATGAACGGATCATGAAGGTCATGATAATTCAACGAAATCCAGACCAGGTCCAAAGGCTCTGGAGGCGCGAAGTCGTTGACCGGCCCGGCAATGACGGAAACGTTCTTGAATTGTGGATAGGGCATCGATCCGTTCGCAGGAAGCGGTTGCTTGAGGAAATTCGCGAATTCCGTCGGAACGAAGGCGTAGACGTGACCCTGCGATCCAACCGCGCTCGACAGTATGCGGGAGAAGTAGCCCTTACCGGGAATGAAGTCCGCAACCTTCTCGCCGTTTTTGATGCCGACAAACGTCAGAACTTCTGCGGGTTTGCGGTTGGCGTCTCTTTGCCGATCCTCATCCGGGCGATCCTGATTCGCGACCGCATTTGCAATATTGGCTGGAACCGCACTATGTGCCGAAGTCGTGGCGCATCCGAAAATGATCAAGCCTGCGGCTATTGGCAATGACGATCTCATTTGTTTTCCCTCGTCGATGAGTTTTGGGGACGTCCTAACATGTGCCGAGATTTGACTACGCGCCTGTATCTGCCTTGTGTCGTAAGTGCCGGCGCCGTTTATATTTCTTTGTGCGAAGGGCAGGATGATACATGGGGATACAAATCAGCCCGCTATTCGTTCGGCAAGAGGCGATGATCTCGGGGACCCAGGCGACAACCTGATCACATCCCTCACCGATGATGATGAGAAGAACATCCGCGAACAGCTGGATCAGACGTCAAGGATTGTACTGATCCAACCAGGAACCGACCTCGTCGAGCACATCGCGGCGCTGCTCGGCTATCCGCGGAAAATGCGGTGAACCGGGATAGGTCACCATGCGCACCGTCTTACCGCGTTCCTTGAGCAAGGCATAGAACTCGGCGCTCTGCGAAGGCGGAACGCGTACGTCGTCGCTGCCTTGCAAAATGAGAAGTGGCGTGGTGACCTTGTCAGCGAACATCACCGCCGAGAATTTCAGAAAGGGGCCAGGGTCCTTTTCCTGCAACCGTGCATCATAATCGGTCTGCCAGTAGTCACTGGTGGGAATGAAAGTTAACCAGTTCGTGACCCCCGCGCCTTCGATCGCCGCCTTGTAGCGGTGCGTCTGCGTGACAGTCCAAGAACTCATAAACCCGCCGGCGCTCCAGCCGAATATGGCCAGCCGTGCGGGGTCCGCCCAGCCCTGGGCAATGGCGAAGTCAGTGGCGCTATCCACGTCGCGATAAGCCCGAT
>DASTDD010000126.1:0-41221 GCA_035710545.1 Steroidobacteraceae bacterium | reverse complement strand
GCACTGACGGAGTGGGGAGTCCGCGGGAAGCTTCTCCAGGCGGCGCACGGCGTACTCGTAACCCGAAGCGATCGCCCGCTCGAAGGCGGACCAGTTCAGCATGTCGATCTGCGCGAGCGGCGGCTGCAGCAGCAGATCGGTCTTCTCGCGGTGGGCCGCCGTCATCGCGCTGCTGTTGACCATCCCCGAGCGCCACAGGATCTGGAAGATGTTGGGGCGATGCCGTCGCACCCGGAGCCAGCTCATGAGCTGCCAGGGCAGCGGCACGTCGAGCTCGTCGCTGTCGCCCGTGAAAGCGCGATCCGCGCCGACATCGCAGCCGATGACCGGTCCTCGCCCGAGCTCCCGCATCGCATCGACCGGCAGGTTGTTCATCGTGCCGCCATCCACCAGTACCTCGCCCCGATGCATCACCGGTGGCAGCACGCCCGGAATGGCCACTGAAGCGCGCAGCCAGCGCCACACCTCGCCACGGCGATGCACCTCCGAGTGCCCGGTGGTGAGGTTGGAGGATACGCAGAAGAAGGTGAGCGGCAGGTCCTCGATGGTGATGTCGCCGAAATCACGGCGCAGCAGCCGGCTGACCTTGCGGCCCGAGACGAGCGACACGAAGGGTAGTGTGTAGTCGCGCAGCGGCTTTGCTTCCACGAACGCGTTGCGGAAACGATGCGTCAACTCCTCGACGCTCCAGCACTGCGCAACGCCGGCGCCGAGTATTCCTCCCATGCTCGTGCCTCCGACGAGGTCGATCGGCACACGCGCCTCGCGCAACGCCTTGACGATGCCGATGTGAGCAAAGCCTCGCGCTCCGCCGCCCGAGAGCACCAGCCCCACACCGCGACCGGTGAGCATTCTGGCGAGACGCGCGACATCGTCCGTGGAAATGATGTGGTGGTGAGGGATGGAGGGTTGGTCGGCGAGCCACCGTGCAGCGGCGCCGCGCGTGAGTGTACCGTCGTGCAGCAACACCAGCTCGGAGCGCTGCGGGGCCATGCTCGACTCGCGCGGGTTGGCGAGCGCGGCCCAGCGCCCGCACGCGCCGTCGGCGCGCGCCAGCAGCAGCAACGCATCGGCCTGCCGGACACACAGGTTGCTCCAGCGGCCAGGCATCGGGTCACCCACATAGACCACGAAGTCGTTGGCCGTCTCGATCTTGTGGAACCAGTGACTCGTGTGGGATTCGGCGCGGACGCTCCAGACGAGCTCGGTCCGGCCGAAGCGGCTGAGAGCCTGCACGAAGTCCTTCGCGAAGCCGCCGACGTCGACCTCCAGACTTTGGGGCAGGAGTGTGAAGGTTCGCGCGCCGTGTCGTGGACCGCGCACGCGCGACTGCGATAGCTCGAGCCGATCGACGGTGAGGCGCGCTATGCGCATCATCGCCTGCGGATGACGGCCGAAGATCCGGTTGAAGGAATCGGCCGAGATCCGTACCAGCTCGGTATCGCGCAGCGCAACGACGTGTGCCGAGCGGGGTCGGCCGGAGATCAGTCCCATCTCTCCGACCGTGTCTCCGGAGAGCACGCGCCCCATGAACCGGCGCCGGTCCCGGCTCTTGTCGGGAGAGAAGGCGCCGAGACAGCCGCTGAGCACCACATACAGGGCATCGGGCCGCTCGCCGGCGGCAAACAGCGTGGCGCCGCCCGGGAGCGAGAGCCACTCGGCCGCCGCTGCAATGTCGCCGAGGATGGCTTCGTCGAGCCCCTGGAAGAGAGGCAACGCGCCCAACACCACGCCCAGATTGGCGCGCCGCAGAACGGTTTCCTCGTTAAGGTCACCCTCCATACCCTACTTATTAGCAGAAAGTCGGGCCGGGCTTACTGCGTCAGGTCAAACTTGTGACAGCCGCCCGTCTGCCCTCGCTCACGAAACCCTTGCGTCCGAGCTCTCTTCCAGGGGGCGACCCCACACGTTTCGTGAGCGAGGGCGGTTATCTACGGCGCCGTTTGCAGTATGGCCGTCACGCCCATGCCTCCCGCAGTGCAGGCGGAGATGAGCCCACGGCGCGCAGTCGAGTCTGCGGCCAGCAGCTTCGCCAGGGAGGCGACGATGCGGGTGCCGGTTGCGGCAAAGGGATGCCCGAGGGCGATGCTGCCGCCCTTCACGTTGAGTCGCGAGCGATCGATGCTGCCCAGCGGCGCGGACAGTCCGAGCACGTCGCGGCAGTATTCGGGTGACTCCCACGCCTTGAGGGTGCAGAGCACCTGCGCGGCGAACGCCTCGTGAATCTCGTAGTAGTCGAAGTCCTGCAGTGTCAGGTTGGCGTCCCGCAACATCGCCGGCACGGCGTGCGCCGGCGCCATGAGCAGCCCCTCCTGGCCGCTGGCGAAATCGACCGCCCACACCTTGCCATGTGTCAGGTAGGCCAGCACCGGCAGATTGCGCTGCCGAGCCCAATCCTCGGTGCCGAGCAAGACCGCGCTCGCGCCGTCGGTGAGCGGAGTGCTGTTGCCGGCGGTCATCGTGCCGGCCTTCGGGTCGAACGTCGGGCGCAGCTTGGCGAGCTTGTCCAGGCTCGTATCCGCTCGCACGTTGTTGTCGGTTTTCAGGCCGGCGAACTCCACCACCAGATCATCGTAGAAGCCGTCGCGCCAGGCCGCCGCAGCGTGCATGTGGCTATCGAAGGCGAGCCTGTCCTGATCCTCGCGCGTGATCTTCCAGCGCTTGGCCATGAGCTCGGTGCTCTGCCCCATCGACAGCCCCGTCCGCGGCTCGACCACGGCCGGCAACACGGGCTTGAAATGCCGCGGGCGCAGGCGCAGCAGTGGCGCCATGCGCTGCCAGGCGCTGCGGCCCCGATAACTCTCCAGTAACAGCTGCTGGTAGGAGCGCGGGTAGACGATGGGCGCATCGCTGATCGAGTCGGTGCCGCCGGCCAGCCCGCACTCGATCTGACCGAGCGCGATCTTGTTGCCAATCAGAATGGCCGCCTCGAGACTCGTGCCGCAGGCGCGCTGCAGGTCAACGCCCGGAGTCTGTGGATCGAGCCCGGAGGACAGGACGCACTCACGCGTGAGGTTGTAGTCCTTCGTGTGCTTGATGACGGCGCCCGCCGCAACGTCGCCGAGCCGCACGCCATTCAACCTGAAGCGCTCGACGGCCGCGCGGAACACCGCGGTGAGCATGTCTTCGTTGCCAGCCCTGGCGTAGACCGAGTGCGCCCGGGCGAAGGGAATACGCACGCCGCCGATGATGGCGACGCGCCTCACTGCTGAGCCGACGAGCATTGGTTCTCCCCTCGCTGCGTAGGTGTCACGGCACCCCTGAAAAGAATGCCACGGCGGAGCGGATCCCGCCCAGCTTTCCCTGCACGGAGCCCGGGCGGTATTCTCACACGCCCCACCCCAGGATCGGGCACTCATGGCCGAATTCACCACGATCATGGCCCGCGACGGCCACGAGTTTCAGGCTTACCTGGCTGCCCCCGGCGGCCGGCCCCGCGGGGCCGTCGTCGTCATCCAGGAGATCTTCGGCATCAATGCGCATATCCGCTCGGTCACGGAAGGGTTCGCCGCCGAGGGCTATACGGTGATCGCTCCTTCCCTGTTCGATCGCGTCCGCCGGGGCATCCAGCTCGGCTACAGCCCGCCGGAGATGCAGGAAGGCGCCGGCTACATGCAACAGCTGAAGCTGGAGAACACCTTGAAGGATCTCGCCGCCGCCGTGGCGGTGGTCAGGAACTCCGGGCGCATCGGCACCGTGGGTTACTGCTGGGGCGGCGCCATGTCGTACGTCGCGGCGAGCGAGCTGCCCATTGCCTGCGCAGTGGTGTACTACGGCCGCGCCGCGAACTATCTCGACCGGCAGCCCAAGTGCCCCGTGATGTATCACTTCGGCACGCAGGACAAGAGCATTCCGCTCACTGACGTGCAGAAGATCCGGGCCGCCCACCCGCAGGGAATCATCCATGAGTACGAAGCCGGGCACGGATTCAACTGTGACCAGCGCGAGAGCTTCAACCCGCAGGCGGCCGCGCTGGCCCGCGAGCGTACCCTGGAGTTCCTCGCCCGCTACCTGACCGGCCAGCAGGCGCGCTCCTCCTGAAGATCAGCTACGGAAGACTTCGCAATGAAACTCAAAGACCCGAATCTGCTGCGCACTCAGGCCTACGTGGACGGCCAGTGGACGAATGCCGTGAACGGCGCGACGCTGGAGGTCGGCAACCCCGCCACCGGCGAGAAGCTCGGCACCATTCCGAACATGGGTGCGGCGGAGACGCGCCGCGCGATCGAGGCGGCCGCCGCGGCCATGCCCGCCTGGGCCGCCAAGACGGCCAAGGAGCGCGCCACCATCCTGCGGCGCTGGTACGAGCTGATGATGGCCAACCAGGACGATCTGGCGACCATCATGACCGCGGAGCAAGGCAAGCCGCTCGCCGAAGCCAAAGGCGAGATCGCGTATGCGGCCGCTTTCATCGATTGGTTCGCCGAAGAGGGCCGGCGCCTCTACGGCGATCTCATCCCGGCACATCAGGCGGACAAGCGCCTGCTCGTATTGCGGCAGCCGATCGGCGTGGTGGCCGCCATTACTCCATGGAACTTTCCGGCGGCCATGATCACGCGCAAGGCCGGGCCAGCGCTCGCCGCGGGATGCACCTTCGTGTGCAAGCCCGCGCAGCAGACTCCGTACTCGGCACTGGCGATGGCCGAGCTCGGTGCCCGTGCCGGCATTCCCGCCGGCGTGCTCAACCTCGTGACCAGCGGGGATGCCGCCGCGATCGGCGGCGAGATGACCTCCAACCCGATCGTGCGCAAGATGACTTTCACGGGCTCGACCGCCATCGGCAAGCGATTGATGGCCCAATGCTCCGGGACCCTCAAGAAGCTGTCGCTGGAGCTCGGTGGCAACGCGCCCTTCATCGTCTTCGAGGACGCGGACCTGGACGCCGCGGTCGCCGGCGCCATCGCGAGCAAGTACCGCAATACGGGGCAGACTTGCGTCTGCGCCAACAGGTTGTTGGTTCAGGCGTCCGTCTACGATGCCTTCACGGCGAAGCTCGTCGAGGCAGTCTCGCGGCTGCGCGTGGGCGACGGCCTGCAGGGCCCGACCGATCAGGGACCCTTGATCGACACCAAAGCGGTGGCAAAGGTCGAGGAGCACCTGGCGGATGCGTTGGCCAAGGGTGCGCACATCGCATTCGGCGGCAAGCGTCACGCGCTCGGCGGCACGTTCTTCCAGCCGACGGTGTTGACCCATGTCAGCCCGGCCATGCTGGTCGCCCGTGAGGAGACCTTCGGGCCGGTGGCACCGCTGTTTCGCTTCTCCACCGAGGCCGAGGCCATCCGCATGGCCAACGACACGGAGTTCGGGCTGGCCGCGTATTTCTACACCCGTGATCTGGCCCGCTCGTGGCGGGTATCGGAAGCGCTCGAATACGGCATCGTCGGGCTCAACACGGGCATCATCTCGACGGAAGTCGCGCCATTCGGCGGCGTCAAGGAGTCCGGGTTGGGGCGCGAGGGCTCTCGTTACGGAATTCTCGATTACACCGAGATGAAGTACGTGTGCGTAGGGGGCATCGCGTGACACCCCGTGAAATCCCGCCTGCCACGACAGATAAGCGGCCCCCGTCGACCAAGACGCGAGATTTCACGGGGGCCCCGGCCGGACTCAGAGGCAATGGGCTTCCCACACACATCTCGCGAGCCCACCGGGGCTGGGACTTAATGAGTCCCGAGTGGTCGCGGACATGCGCCTTGCGGTATCTTGGCGCCCATGCGCTACGTGAGCTCTCCCGATTTCCACCGTGATGCCGCCGAGCGCATCGGCATCCTGCTGGTCAATTCGGGCACACCCGCCTCGGCGGATCCCGCCGATGTGCGCCACTTCCTGGCGGGGCTGCTCGGCGATCCGCGCGTCGTGGAGCTGCCGCGGCTGCTGTGGATGCCGCTGCTCCACGGACTCATCCTGCCGTTCAGGTCGCGGCGCTCGGCGCGCAAGTACCGCAAAATCTGGACCGCGAACGGATCGCCGCTGCTCGATCTGTCGCAGCGCTTGCGCGGCGAGCTGATCAGCACCCTCGCACAGCGCATGCTGGCCCCCTTGTCCATCGAGCTCGGAATGCTATACGGCGGCGAGCCCACCGTGCCCCAGGCGTTGACGCGGCTGCGCGAGTCGGGCGCGCAACGCATGCTCGTCGTGCCCATGTTTCCGCAGTATTGCGGCGCGACCACGGGGGCCGTGTACGACCAGGTGAACGACGAGCTGCGGCGCTGGCGCTGGCTCCCCGAGCTGCGCTACGTCGCCGAATACCACGATCAGCCGGGATACATCGAGGCGCTGCGCGCAAGCGTGATGCAGCACTGGGAAAGCGAGGGCAAGACCCAGCATCTGCTGATCTCGTTTCATGGCATCCCCGAGCGTCACTTCCACAATGGCGATCCCTACTTCTGCAAGTGCCAGAAGACCGCCCGGCTGCTGGCCGACGAGCTCATGCTGCGGGAGGAAGAGTGGAGCGTGAGCTTCCAGTCGCGCTTCGGGCCCGACGACTGGCTGAAGCCCTACACCAGCCAGGTCCTGCAGGACATGCCTGCGCGCGGGACGCGGCAGGTTACGGTCGTGTGCCCGGGCTTCGCGGTGGACTGCCTCGAGACACTGGAGGAGATTGCCATCGATAACCGCGACCGCTTTCTCGCGGCCGGTGGCCAGCGCTTCCAGTATGTGCCCGCACTCAACTTCCGGCCGGAGCACGCCCGTTTCCTTGCCGACCTGATCGCGCGGCACTGTCAGGGATGGACCCATGTGGAGTTCGGTCTGCGGGCCACCGGCGCCGCACGCGGCGCCTCGGCCTGAGACTTCTCGGCCCTGCCCGGTACAGCCGTCGTGCCCCTGGGGCGCTTCCACGAGATCAGCCTGGCGACGACGGACATCCGCGCATCCGTTGAGTTCTACGAGGCGCTTGGATTCACGCAGGCGCCGACCACGGATGCCTGGCCGCATCCCTATGGGGTGTTGACCGACGGCAGGCTCTTCATCGGCGTGCATCAGCGGCGCGCGCCATCGCCGTCCCTGACGTTCGTCATGCCGGACCTGGCCGCTCACGTTCCCGAGCTCACCCGCCTCGGAATCGAGTTGACTGTCTGCCGCACGGGCGAAGAGGTTTTCAACGAGATCGGTTTCCTCGATCCGTCCGGCCAGGCGGTGACAGGAATCGAAGCGCGCACCTACTCCCCGGTTGCGCGCGGTGCAGCGGAGGTCTCGCTGTGTGGTTACTTTGCCGAGATCAGCTTGCCGTCCCGGGACTTCGCAGCTGCGCGCAGCTTCTGGGAGCCCCTGGGATTCGTCGCTCTGGATGAGACCGAGGAGCCGTTTGCGCGACTCGCCCTGACGAGCGATCACGTCGATATTGCCTTCCATCGCCCGCGCACATTCGAGGCGCCCATGCTCGTCTTTCGTGATAGCGGCATGCGCGAGCGGATCGCGCGGCTGCGCGAGCTGGGCCTGCCGCCATCCCCCGATCTGCCGCACGGGGTGCCCCCCTCCTCGAGCGCGCTGCTGGAGTCACCCGAGGGCATGGCCCTGCTGTTGATAGAGGGCGAGGACTGATCGTAGCGTCGCACTCGCGCAGCCGTGCGGGAACTTCGCAGTCCGCTCCGACCAACTGTTTGAAAGGACCCGCATGCACCCTCCAAGGCTCTTCCCGCTGCTGCTGCTCCTGGCCGTCGGCCCGGCCCTGGCCGATGAGGGGATGTGGACGTTTCAGGATTTCCCCTCTCGCGCCGTCAAGCGCCAGTACGGAGTCGAGGTCACGCCCGCGTGGCTGGACCGGGTACGCCTGGCGACGGTCCGGCTGACCAACTGCACGGCTTCGTTCGTCTCGCCCGCCGGGCTCATGCTGACCAATCATCATTGCGCCGCGCCCTGCCTCGACCAGCACTCCGGCGCCGGCCAGAGTCTCCTGGACAAGGGCTTCCTGGCGCGCGCCCGCGAGGAAGAGCTGCGCTGCGCCGCACAGATCGCGGACATCCTGGTCGAGACTCGGAGCATCACCGATCAGGTGATCGCGGCCGGGCGCGGGCTCGGTGATCAGGCCGCGAACGAGGCGCGCAAGAAAGCCCTGACGCACCTGGAACAGCAGTGCGAACAGGACGCATCGCAGGCGAAGCAGGGTCCGCTCGAGTGCGAAACGGTCACGCTCTACGAGGGGGGCCAGTACTGGCTGTACAAGTACCGGCGCTACACGGACGTGCGGCTGGTGTTCGCTCCGGAACGGGACATTGCCGCCTTCGGCGGAGACCCGGACAACTTCCAGTTCCCGCGCTGGTGCCTGGATGTCGCGATGCTGCGAGCCTACGACGCGAACGGGAAGCCGGCCCAGACCCCGGATCACTTCGACATCAACCCCGCAGGACCCGATGCCGGACAGCTGGTGTTCGTCTCCGGCCACCCCGGTGCCACCGAACGGCTGTTGACCGTATCCCAGCTCGAGACGCTGCGCGACGTCGATCTGCCCGACGGGCTGCTGCGCGCGGCCGAGCTGCGCGGCCGCTACATTCAATTCGGCAAAACGAGTCCCGAGGCGCGGCAGATGGTGGAAGCGCCGCTCCAGACCCTCGAGAATGTCATCAAGGTCCAGCGCGTCCAGCTCGATGCGTTGCTCGATGACCGTCTGCTGCAGCAGAAGCGCCAGGAGGAGGCCACTCTGCGTGCGCGGATCGCAGCCCAGCCCGCGTTGGCTCGAAGCGTAGGTGATCCCTGGGCCGAGATCACGAAAGCGCAGGTGGTCGAGCGCGCCATCTCGCTGCCCTACACGTTTCTCGAAGGTGGCGCTGGATTCAACAGCAGGCTCTTCAACTACGCACGCCTGCTGGTTCGTGCCGCCGATGAACGCGCGCGACCGAACGCCGATCGGCTGCGCGAGTACCGCGACACCGCGCTGCCGCGCCTCGAGCAGCGGTTGGGCGCGCCGATCCCGATCCATCCGGAGCTGGAGAAACTGACTCTCTCCTTCTCGCTCGAACGCATGCGCGAGTGGCTCGGTCCGGACCAGCCGCTGGTGCACGAGCTGCTGGCGCACGACACGCCGGACTCGCTCGCCAGCCGCCTGGTCGATGGCTCGAAGCTTGCCGATCCGGCGATCCGCCTGCAGCTGTGGAACGGCGGCTCACAGGCTGTGCGTGACTCTCAGGACCCCATGATCGAGCTCGCGCGCCGCGTCGATCCAGCGGCGCGCGCAATTCGAAAACGCTACGAGGAGGGGGTCGAAGTTCCCGAGGACTCCGGCGAGCAGAGGATCGGACAGGCGCGCTTCAGGGTCTACGGCACGACGATCGCGCCCGCTGCGACCTTTTCACTGCGGTTGAATTTCGGGACCGTCCAGGGATGGCAGGAGAACGGCGAGCAGATCGAGCCGTTCACGCACCTGCGCCGGCTGTTCGAGCGCGACACAGGCGAGGAGCCGTTCAAGGTGCCAGCGAGCTGGCTCGCGGTGAAGGATCAGCTGGACCCTGACACCCAGTTCGACCTCGCCACCAACAATGACATCGTGGGCGGCAACTCAGGCAGCCCCCTGATCGCCGCCGATGGCCGGCTCGTCGGCCTGATATTCGACGGCAACATCCATTCAATCGCCGGCTCGTTCTGGTTCGATCCGCAGCGAAACCGCGCGATCGCCGTCCATCCGGCGATCATGCTGCAGGCACTGCACACGGTGTACAAGGCGACCGAGCTGCTCAGGGAGCTGGGCGTTCAGTGAGGGGCCGGTCAGCGCCCACTGCTGCCGTGTACGGCGGCCAGCTGAGCGACGAGGTGAAACTTCACCCGCATTTCGTCCTGTACCTGGAGGGCTCCGAGCATCGCGGTGAAGGGGGTGAGGCCCAACTCGCTCTGTTTGAGGGGCAGCTCGCCGTCGGCCGTGACACGGTCATTCTGTAGCTGATATCGCACGGGTACCGTAAGTGAATGCGTCTGCCCCCGGACAGTGACCCTGACATGCGCCTGCACCGGTGCCTCGGAATCTGAGCCGCGATGCCCCTGGGCGCCGCCGTCCGCCCCTTCGAGCCGCTCGCTCACCAGGGTGATCTCCGGAAACTGCGCCGCATCGAGCAGGGCTTCCCCGAGCATGTTGTGTCGCGTTCCTTCCCGGGCCGAATCGGGCACCTCGGCGGGAAAATCCGGGCCGGCCTTGGAGCGCAGCTCCGGCTCATCGACCGACAGCTGGGAGACGGCGAAGCGCAACTCGAACGAGGTGCGCAGGACCTCGCCGGGAACGTACACGGTGCCCGAGAGATCATGAGCGGCGATGACGTGATTGTGTCCGGCCTTGGCGAGGGTGCCGCCGCGGAACACGAGGATGGTCAGCAGTGACTCGCCTGAAACCACGTTGTAGGGCCGGCCCTCGTGCCCCGGAACGAAACCAGGTGGCACTCCGGGTTGTTGGGTACCCGATGGCGGTGGGGCGGGCGTTCCCGGGCGGACGGGTCCGGTCCGACAGGCGCACAGGAGGCTTGCCGCGACCACGGCAGCCGCCGCGGCGCGCAGGAGAGGTATTTTGAAACGCGGGCGCATCCCCGTAAGCTTAGTCGCATGACCCTGCGAAACACCACCACCCGATGGGGGGGCGTCTCCCAGTTCCTGCACTGGCTCATCGTGGCATTGATCCTCACACAGGTGATCCTGGCCAACATCGCGATGGATCTGCCCATCGGCGTGAGAAAGCTGGCCATGTTCGCGCGTCACAAGTCCGTGGGCCTGACGATCCTGGCCCTGGCCGCCATCCGGCTTCTCTGGCGCTGGACCAACCCGACACCGCCTCTGCCCAACACGCTCAAGCCGTACGAGCGCACGCTGGCGCAGGTCACCCACGCGGCATTGTACTTGCTGCTGTTCGCCATGCCGCTCACCGGCTGGATGATGACCTCGGCGCGCGGCTTCCCGGTGAGCTGGTTCAATCTGTTCCAGCTGCCGGATCTCGTTCCCAGAAATCAGGAGCTCTATGAGGCGATGAAGGAAACGCACCATGCTCTGGCATACACGCTGGGGGCGGTGGTGTTCCTGCACGTCGCCGCCGCGCTGAAGCATCACTTCGTGCTCAGGGATGACGTCCTGCGACGGATGCTGCCCACTGCAAGAAAACCTGGCTGAGGAAATCAATGTCCCCATCCACGAGCGCGCTGCTGCGCACTGCCGTGTTAGCTGTTGGTGTCCTGCAGGCCGCGCTCGCGGCCGAACCCGGAGCCGCGACGCACTACACGCTCGATCCGGCCAAGAGCACGCTGGAATTCCAGTTCATCCAGGCAGGCGCCCAGAACAAGGGTCATTTCGGCAAGTTTACCGTCGCGCTCGATCTGCCGGCGGACAACGCCGCGGGCGGCAAGCTCGAGGTGGTGGTCGAGATGAGCTCGCTCGACACCGGAGACAAGGATCGCGACGACACGCTGCGCGGCTCGGACCTGTTCGATGTCGCCAAGAATCCGCAGGCGCGCTTCGCCTCGACTCAGATCACCAGGACCGCCGGCGGATACGACGCGGTTGGCAAGCTCACCATTCGCGGGACCACGCGCGACCAGCACGTCGCCTTTACCTTCCGCACGACGCAAGAGCAGGGCAAGACGGTCGGCTACCTGGCGGGGAAAACCACGCTCAAGCGACTCGACTTCGGTGTCGGCCAGGGAGACTGGAAATCCACCGAGTGGGTCGGCAACGACGTGACCGTCTCGTACTCGCTGCGGCTCGTCAGCGCGCCTCACTGAGGGCAGTTATTCAGCTTGGACGTGCACAGGTCGTAGATCGAGCCCATCAGCACCTGCACTGAGTGCGTCATGGCGATCTCGATCCCCTTGAGGGCCGCCTCCCTGATCGCGCGGGTGAGGGCTTCGAGCTGCTCCTCGGAGAGGTTCTCGGGCATTTTCGTCGTGATCTGGACCGCGGGAACTTCCTCCACGATCTCACGCAGGATCTGATACACGCAGTCGGCTTTCGCGCGCATCAGCTCTTCGTCGTCCCCGAACAGCGAGCCGATGGACACGAGCCCGTCCGCGGTCTTGCTGCGAGTCTGCTCCCATTCGCGTTCCGTGCCGAACGCCGCATATATAACTTCGCCCATGAACCCGCTGCCGCAAGATCCGTACCGCCAGGATGGGGCGGTGGGCGTGTTGGCGCGGTCTAGATCGGGGTTCCGTCGCGTCGAGTCATCCGGCCGCGGGCGTGGGGCGGATTGGCGATCAGGTCTACGTCGGGATCGGAGTAGTAAACGGTATCTTCAGCGTTGCGATTACTGATCTCCAGATATACGGCCGGGCGGGTGCCGCGATTGATGAGCTGATGGCCGTCCCCGACGCCTGCGGGAAAGCCCGCACACATGCCCGGGGTCAGCACCTGTTCCCCACCGTCGGTCCGCAGCACAACCTCGCCCTCGAGCACAAACACGAACTCATCCTCGAGGGTATGCCAGTGGCGCATCGAGGACTCCTTGCCCGGCGCCAGTGTGGTGCGGTTGATCCCGATGCTCTTGAGTCCCAGCTCGTCGCCCAGCCCTCGCTTCTCTCGCGGCATCACACGGCTGCGGTACGGCTCCGGGTAACCGGTGCGGCTGACGGCTTCGACCGTTTGAGGATCGAGTGCTGGCTTCTTCAACGACATGACATGGCTCTCCTGTCTGCTGTGCACCGGAGCTACTAGCCGCGCTTGCCTTTCGCACGCGCTCTGGACCGAAACCGACCGCGTCCTGTTCGGTCACGCGCCTGGCGACCGGCAGAGCGTCCCCTCGCACGCTTGCCTCGCGCCGCAGACGCCTTGCGCGCCGAGGATGACCGGGCAGTGGCTGCCGACTTGCCCCTGGACTTCCCGGAGGACTTCGAGTTCCCCTTGGACTTCCTGGACGTAGCGGTCTTGGCCTTCGTGGCTGCTTTTTTTTGCGCCCGAGCGCGCGCAGTTGCGGTCACCTTCCGGGATGGCCCGTGCCCGCCCGTGCGCGAGCCTCGCGCGCCTTTCGAGGTGTCACCCCCCGCAGCATGCTTCTTGGCAGCGCTGGCGCCGGCGCCCGCATCCGTGCCGCGCAATTGGTCGAGAATCGCCGGATTCTCGAGCGTCGAGACATCCTGAGTGATCTCCTCATCCCGCGCGATGGAGCGCAGCAGGCGGCGCATGATCTTACCCGAGCGCGTCTTGGGCAGATTGTCGGCGAAGCGGATTTCCTCGGGGCGTGCGATAGCTCCGAGCTGCTCGGCGACCCAGTTGCGCAGCTCCTGCACCAGAGCGCCGGTGTCACCCGTCGGGCGCTGCCCGCGAAACACCACATAGGCGAACACGGCCTCGCCCTTGATCTCGTGCGGCTTTCCGACTACCGCGGCCTCGGCGACTCGCGGATGCGAGACCAGCGCCGACTCGATCTCCATCGTCCCCAGGCGGTGACCGGCGACGTTCAGCACATCGTCGATCCGCCCCATGATCCAGAAGTAGCCATCCTTGTCACGCCGCGCGCTGTCGCCGGCGACATAGTAGCGCTTGTTGAATTTCTCCCAGTAAGCGGCGATATAGCGGTCGTTGTCGCGCCACAGCGTACGCAGCATGAAGGGCCAGGGCTTCTTGATCACCAGGTAGCCGCCGGCTTCAGGCCGGGTCACAGGCTTGCCGCTGTCATCGACGATGTCAGCTTCGACGCCCGGCAACGGCCGGGTGCACGAGCCAGGCTTGGTGGCGGTCACACCCGGTACGGGCGAGATCATGATGCCGCCGGTCTCGGTCTGCCACCAGGTATCGACGATCGGGCAGCGGCCCCGGCCGATGACGCGCTGATACCAGATCCAGGCCTCGGGATTGATCGGCTCGCCCACCGTTCCCAACAGCCGCAAGCGCGACAGGTCATGGCGGGCCGGCCACTCCTCGCCGAGCTTCATCAAGGCGCGAATCGCGGTGGGGGCGGTGTAGAAGACGGTGACCGCGTGCGTCTGGCAGATTTTCCAGAATCGTCCGGGATCCGGCGTCGTCGGCGCTCCCTCGTAGAGCACTACCGTCGCGCCCAGCGCCATGGGTCCATATGCGACATAACTGTGCCCGGTCACCCAACCGACATCGGCGGTGCACCAGAATACGTCGGTATCGCGCAGATCAAACACCCAGCGGGTCGTCAGCTTGGCGCCCAGCAGATAACCGCCGCTCGAGTGTTGGATTCCCTTCGGCTTGCCGGTAGATCCGGAGGTGTACAGCAGGAACAAGGGGTGTTCCGCCTCCACCCACTCGGGCTCGCAGGTGTCCGGCTGCCCCTCGATGACCTCGTGCCACCAGCGATCGCGACCGGCAGCCATCGGCACCGGCTTGCCGGTCCGCCGAAACACGATCACGCGCTGCACGCTCGGGCAGCCCGAGGCCAGCGCTTTGTCGGTCGCGGCTTTCAGCTCGACGACGTGACCTCCGCGCCAGCCACCATCCGCGGTGATCACGAGCTTGGCCTCGGTATCGACGATGCGGTCCTTCAGTGCAGGCGCCGAGAAGCCGCCGAACACCACGGAGTGGATTGCGCCGATCCGGTTGCAGGCGTGCATCGCGACCACCACTTCCGGAATCAGCGGCATGTAGATGATCACGCGATCGCCATGGCGCACACCCTGAGCCTTGAGTGCGTTGGCAAACCGGCACACCTCGGCGTGCAGCTCACTGTAGCTCAGACGGCGGCCGTTACCGTCCTCGCCCTCGAATATCAACGCAGTCTTCTGGCCGCGCTCGGCCAGGTGCACATCCAGGCAGTTGTATGAGACGTTCAGCTGTCCATCGCTGAACCAGCGATAGTTGGGAGCGCGCGAGTCATCGAGTGTGACGCTGAAAGGCCGATGCCACACCAGCTCCTGACGGGCGAGACCGGCCCAGAATCCGGCAGGATCGGCTGCGGCAGCCTGATGCAGCCGCTGGAGGTCGACCGGCTTCAGGCCGGCATGCGCGGCAAAGTCAGGAGGCGGAGGAAAGGAGCGTTCCTCCAGTAACACGGACTCGATATTCCTGTTTGCCATGACAGTTCCCCTCCGCCGCGCAAAGCCGTGGACCGTGATCGCAGCATAGGGTAGCCGAACGGCGACGGTGATCGACAGGGGTGCGACGTCCGGAGCGAAGCTGGCGGCGCACGCGGCGTTCGCCGGCTTGGCAGGCACGGGCCGGATGGCGTAGAAGGGCTCTGCCGACCGACTCCATTCCGCTCATCCATGTGGACATTGCCACGCAAGCTGCTGCCGCGCTTGATTCGCACAGCGTGCGGTCCGGTAATCGTTCTGCTGAGCCTTTTGTCAGCCAGCTGCGGCACGCCGGCTCCTTCCCCCCGGCTCGTGACATCGAGCTGCCTGCCAGTGGACGGACAACACGAGGTCACCCTCAGCATCCCGGCCCCAGCCGCCGGGGCACTGCGCGTCGGCATCGAGGAGCGCGGGGTGACCCTGGTGGCCATGCTGGACAATGCCGCGGCAACCGAGGCGACTTCACCGGTGGAGCGCTTCGGCACCATCTTCCTGGTCACCGACACCACAGGCTCCCGGTCTCACTCGGTACGGATCCGCGCAAACGACTCGCCGGATATGAAGGGGGAGGTGTGTCTCGCGGCTTACCTCGTACCCAACCCCCTGGGCGCATTGTCACAGGCAAACGCGGCCTTTGCGAGGGGCGGTCGCGCGACCCGGATGCAGGACTGGGATGAGGCCTTCGAGGCGTACCGTGAGGCCGCCCGCCGCTTCGATGGGCTCGACAGGCCCGGCGGTGCCGGCGCGGCCCGGCACGCCATGGCCGAGCTCGCCTATCGGCGCTTCGACCGCAAGCGCGACGCTTACGCGCTTGCCGCGCAGGCCCTGTCCGACTACGGCAATGGCGCCGATCCGATCTTCAAGGGGCTGCTCACGGGGCTGCGTGCCAACTCGCTGATCGAGACGCCCGGTAATGACACACACGCCGTGGCCGCCCAGATGCAGGAGCTGCTTGCGAAGGCACGCCAGTACGACAGCGCCAGCCGTTTTGGCGGGCGCGAGCTGCCGCGCCTGGACATCATGACGGGCTATCTGGAGTACTTCCTGGATGCGCTCGCGCCCGCAAGTGCCTCATTCAAGCAGGCTGCGCAGCAGTGTCGCGAGAGCGGCGACTGGGGCTGCTATGCCATCGCCAGCCAGAACCTCGCGATGGTGCAGGAAGGGACCAGCTACGAGTCGGCGATGGCGGCATACACGAACGCATTGCGCCACCTGCCGGACGGACTCGAACCCAGGCTGCGCGCGGATATCTCCGTGAACCTCGGGCGGCTGCAGGGCCGTGTGGGATTGTTCAGCGCCAGCGAGCGCTCGCACGAGGCGGCGATGCGTGAATATGCGCAGCTTGGGGACTGCCCGGGCGTGCGCCGGACCATGTCCCGGCTCGGTACGCTCATGACGTGGCTCGGCGTCATCGGAGATGCCGAGACGTACCTACAGCGCTCAGCGTCACTGGACTGTGCGGACCTGCTTCACGTGGCGGGCGCCCGGCCAGCGGATATCGGAGCTCCGGCGACCACCGACATCCCAACACCCCAGCGTAACTCCGGCGCTGCCCTCACCAGCCGCGCAGGCCTATGCACACACCCCCTCGAAGCCGCCAACCTGGCCGGCGAGAACCAGACCACGGTGTTTAACTCGCTGCTGTCGCTGGGTAACGTGCTGATGATGGAAGGAGAGTTGCCGCAGGCGCAGCGCTGCTTCGAGGCCGCCCCGCCCTATGCCGTCAACTCACGCACTCAGATCCGCCTCGAGAACGCCAGGGGATCCCTGCTGCTCGAGCGCACGGACTCCGCCGCTGCGCGCGCCGCCTTCACGGAAGCACTGCGACTCGCGGACACCGCTCGGTTACCGGCTACGTACGAGAATCGCGGGGTGGCTCGCCTCGGCATGCTCAAGGCGGCCCTCCTCTCAGGCGAGACGACGGAAACGTTGCAGCAATCCTACGCGGCGCTCCGATCGAGCGTGGTGCTTGGTGACATCGATCAGACGATCACCTCTCTCCGTCTCATCGCAGCCGGCTATCGCGATACCCACCAGGGTGAGGCTGTCCGCACACTGTTAACCGCGGCCGATTTGATCGAGGCGGTCCCCATTGACCAGCTGGACGGCGAGAAGCGCGCCACCTACCTGGCGACGCAATACGACGTATTTGCCGACCTGGCGGACCTGCTGGCTTCACAGGCGGAGACTAACCAGGAGCAGGCCTGGTTGGCCTTCGCAACCTCGGAGCGGGGTCGCGCTCGCAGCCTGCGGTACGCGGTCACGCAGGCCGCGCGGTCGGCCGCAGACTCGCTCGACGCTCCGCCAACCACCCGCTACAGGGAAATGCTCCGTGAGGTCGCCCATCTGACCGAGGCCAACGGCGGCGGAGCCGATGGCGACAGCCGCAGCCCCCAGGACATATCGCGTGACGATCGAGGAGAGTCGCTCATCGGTGACCGCGAGGGAGACTTACCTGGGTCGGACCTCGTGCAGCAACTGGACAATGTCGCGCGCCGGGAGCGCGGCGTCACGGAGCCTTTCGATCGTAACCAGCTCATGCGCACTCTCGCCCAACTCGATGCAAACCTGGTGGAGTATGCGGCCGGCCCTCACGACATGTTTGCCTTCATCGTCAACGCCTCGGGTGTGCAGGTTGTTCGCGTGGCCGATAAGCGTCGGATTGCCGCGGCTGCTGCGGACCTGCTCTTCAGGCTGCGCGATCCGGAATCGCCAGGGGGCGAAGTGCGAGCCGCTGCTGCGCAGCTCGCTCGGCTCGTCCTTTGGCCCCTTGATGATCGGCTCTCGGGAAAGCGCATCGTGTTCGTACCGGACGATGCGCTGCATACCGTCCCATTCAGCGTGCTGCCCTGGTCCGCGGCCGCCCCGAATCAACTTGTGCTGCAGCATGCGGAGGTCTCCATAGTCCCATCCGCTTCGTTTCTCATGCACGACCCTGGGCGTCGGGCCCGGCGGCGAGTGGAGGCGCCGCGCATGGAGCTGATTGGTGATCCGGTGTTCGGCACGGCGAATTGGCGGCGCGAGTGTCTTGATCGGGAAGTGGTGAAAACGGACTCGACGACCGGCGAGCGTTCTTCGCTGGATTGGGTCGAATCGCTCCCCCGGCTGCCGGGCAGTCGGACGGAAGTGCTGGGAATCGAGAAGGTGGCGCGCGAGGCTCGCCCCGCTGCTCAGATCCGGATCGCATTGGGCTGCGATGCCGTACCCGGTGTTTTGCGGCGCGCAGCGGCCGAACGCACGGACCTGCTGCATATCGCGACGCATGCGCGAGTGGATGCGCAGCGCCCGCGCCTGTCGGCACTGGCCCTCACATCTGAGGGCGGCAACGAGGGGGCTTCCGCATTCGGGTTGCTCGACATTCTGGGATTGAAGTTGAACTCCAGCCTGGTGGTCCTGAGCGCATGCGACACCTCGCGCGGGCGGCTGTTGCCTGGAGAAGGCGTTCTGGGGCCCGCGCAGGCTTTTCTCGAGGCCGGCGCGGCGGCGGTGATCGCCAGCTACTGGCGTGTGGACGATCAAGCCACGGCGGCTTTCATGCAGCAGTTCTACCGACACCTGCTTCTCGAGGGGCTGCCCGCCTCCCGGGCGCTGCGGCAGGCGCAGCTCGACCAGGCGGCCAGCTCGCCCTCGTACGACTGGGCCGCGTTTGCTCTGTACGGATGGCCTGACAGCGGCATGTAAGACGGCGGCCCCGCCGTGGATACATTAAAACAAGTGTCCTGAGATATGCGGCCTCCTCGCAGCAGTGATGTGGAGCGGATTCGTACCACCGCCCACTCCGAGGAGAACTCCCATGGCCCTGTCCCACAAGACGACACTGTCCGCGGCAATCGCTGCGGAGTGTCTGGTCGCCGCCTTTGCCGCTGGCCCGGTCAACGCGGCCGGTATTCCGGATTACTTCTTCCGTGAGTGGACGGTGACGAAGAACTGCACTGAAGCACACGCCGGACTCGCTGCCCGCGTGGCCACCGGGCTCAAGTTCCGGATCTCCCGGGATTCCGCGGCCTCCGATGGCAGCTACCTCTTCCAGGCCGAGGACGCAGGCACGCAACACTGGGCGGCCAACTGGAACGGGCTGCACCTTCAATATCGCCCAGGTACGCAGATGACCAGCGTCCCGGCCGATTTCGAGTGCATTCCCGGACAGGAAGCCAGCTCGCCCTTTCTCGCGATGTCTGGCTACGCCCAGGCAACCGAGCCCTATTACGAGCAACAGCACTGGTACGGGCTTGCGAAAATCCACGGCCAGCTCGAGCACGTGCTGATCTTTCCGCGCAATATGAAAGGCGTTTCCTCTGTGATCGTCGTGCTCGCCTCCGTCACGGCACCCGGCACGATTCAGCTCGACGACGACGGTGTGCTCCACGGCAATGACTGATCGCCTTTGATCGTCATGGGCAGGCGGGCCAGAAGGGCCCGCCCAGCCCCTCTTGATAACCCCGGCGCGAAGTTACGCTTGGCGCCAGGCGATTTCGGTGGCTAATCGCCGGGCATGTAGTTCGTGCAGCCGGCCACTCACCCCCTCCTGCGGAATCCGCCTGCTGAAGCAAGCGACCGCCGATCCTGTCCTGCCGGATCGGCCAACTGCGCAACCGCCGCCGTAGGGCGTCTCAGCTCCGCCATCTACCGCGCACCGGGGAACCCAGTTCCGGCATCAGCGGGGTGCCCGTGATTAGAATGACGCATGCGGGCTCATGCACCCTCTGCCGTCACACTCTGCTGCGTTTTATCAAGCGTCGCTCCAGCTCGCGCGCAGGTGCCCTCTGACTTCCAGTGCCGGCCGTTGACATGCTCGTCGCTCATCCCCTCCGCGACAGTGGACGATGCAACGACTGACGACTGTGCGTATCGCGCCGGCAATCTGTGGTGGGTTGACTATGTCGCGGGTTCCCTGGTGTGGAGCGAGCACAGGCCGTCGAAACCCGTCATCGTCGCTGTGTTCGACGATGGCGCCTACGTAGATCACGAAGAGCTGCGCAATCAGCTCTGGACCAACGAGGCGGAGGCGCGGGGCCAGCCGGGTGTTGACGACGACGGCAACGGCTACGTGGACGATCTCCACGGGTGGGACTTCGTGGACGACAGCCCGGATGTCTCTCCCAAGGGAGCCTGTCGCTCGAGATTCAGCCACGGCACGCTGATGGCGAGCCTCGTCGCCGCGGAGCGGAACAACCGCACCGGCATCGCGGCAGCCGGCTCCGACGGCGCGCGCCTCATGATCCTGCGAGTCGTTGGCTGTCATCCCGGCGTAGACGACAAGGCAGATCCCAAACGCCTGATCAGGGCGTTGGACTACGCGACGCGCATGGGGGCCCGGATCCTGAGCTTCAGCTCCCACTGGTACGCGACAACGCCAGAGCTGGATGAGGCCTTCGCCGAGATCGCCGATCGGCCCAACTCGCCGCGCGCGGCCATCGTGGTCGCCAGCGTGCCCAATAAAGGCGAGCCGGGCGTCGGCTATCCGGCCGCCTACCGGTTCCGGCGCATCGTCCGGGCCGTTCCGATCGGCAACGAGGACAGCATCTCGCCGGGAACGAGCCCGGCCCCGCCAGGGCTCAATCTGGGCGCACCGAGTGCCTGCGTCATCGGGGCCGGAAAGCCGCCGGACGGATACCGGGTCGAACAGGGGAGCTCCAATTCCACCGCCATTCTGGCGGGGCTTCTGGCCGGCATCTGGGCAAGCCCGCCCTATGCTACATTGAATACTGACGAGTTCCTGGCCAGGGTCGTACAAGGACGCATGCTGAAGACTCAACGGCATTCCAAGCCTGGGACGCGGACACCATATAAAGACGGGGTACCGCTCGCGGACGCCTGCCTGTTGGAAACGGACAGCCGGATCGCACGCGTTTGCCACCTGTCTGGGGCGCAGCCGGAACAACACCCATGACATATAGCGGATCCACCCCGGCGGAGCTTTGCGCTGAGAAGCCCCCGGCGGCGGGGGCCGAACGTAACGATATGTCACTGGTGGAGGCCATTGCCGGGCGCAGCGACCTCCAAAATGAGCTTTACGTGAGATATCGGAGGCCCTTGCTGCAGGTATTCCTGCACAGGCGGATCGCTCGCGATGCCGCCGAGGATTTGTTGCAGCGCACGTTCTTGCAGGCGATCAAGAAGATCCGAACGGAAGGTCTGGATGACCCGAGCAATCTTGGAGGCTATCTCTATCGCACGGCAACCAAGCTCGCCACCGCTTACTGGCGCGGGGAGCTCTCCCACCGGCACGAGAACGATGTGGAACTGCTCTCCAGTCTCAAGGACGAGGCGCTTTCACTGGAGGAGCGTCTTGACCACGAGCAGCTCGCCAAGTGTGTTCGAGACCTGATGGGCCAGCTGCCCATGCAGCGAGACCGCGAGGTGTTGGAGCGGTACTACCTTCACGAAGAACCCAGGACGGCGATCCGCGAGTCGCTGCAACTGACGGACATGCAGTTCAACCAGGTCCTCTGGCGCGCCCGTCAGCGATTCGGCGACATCCTGCGCAGGCACGGGCTCGCGGATGCCGAGCCGGACGCTGCGCAATCGACGCAGAGGTAAGGGATACCATGGACCACATCGATTTCAAGGCGAATCAGACGGCGGCCAGCTACGTCGCCGATGGGCTCGACGAGGCGACCCAGGAAGCCTTCGAGCTGCACATGATGGGCTGCTCCGAGTGCGTGGGTGATGTCGAGATCTGGCGGGCGATCAAGCTGGATATGCAACGGTCGCGCTCACAGGGCCACGGCGCCACCCGCAGGCAGCGCCCGCCTGCCTTTTCGGACTGGCGTATGGCAGCCTCCCTGGTCGGTGCCGGTGTGGTTGGCGCGGCCGGCGGATGGCTGGGCAAGAGCACGCAGGTGACGGATCTCAGCTCGTCGCGGACCGCGGTGTTCAGCATGAGCGGTACGGCTCGCGGCGGAGATGAGTGCACCGCGCTGCACTATGCGGGCGATACGCAGGCGGTAGTGCTGCGCGTGCCGGGTGTTTCGAAGGATCGGCAGCTGGCGGTTCTCGATGCCGAGCGCCGCGAGCTGTCCACCGGGCAGTATTCGGCCCGAACCCAGTCGGATGGAAGCCGTCTGCTGCGCCTCGATCCGCAAGCATTGCGTAACGGCGCCGTGCATCTCGAGGCGCGCGCACGTGATGGCTCAACCGAGCCGCTGGGGTGCATAACTGGCGAGACGGCGCGGCCCGGGAGTGAGCCGCAGTAGCTCTAGGCCGCCGGGAGCAGGGCCAGCCGCTCGCCCTGACGACGCAGAAACGGCCCGAATCCGAGCCTGTCGTACAGGCCCGAGAGAGCACCCATGTCCGGCGGGCGACGGCGCAGGCCCTCGACGTCCACCCCGAGCTCCATGTCACAAGTGATGTGGGTGAGCTGTCGGGCGAGGTATACGGACTGGCGATATTCGCGCAGCCGCTCCCCTAGAAGCTTTGCGCCGCGCAGCGGCATCTCGGCGATGCGCGTCAGGCCAGCGTAGAGATCGTCCAGCGATGCGAACTCCTTCATGAGGGCCGCAGCGGTCTTCGGGCCGATGCCCGGTACACCGGGAATGTTATCGACGCAGTCGCCCGTGAGTGCCAGGTAGTCCGCGAATCTCTCCGGAGCGACACCATAGTACCGCTCGATGTCGTGATACCCGAACTGCTGGCGCGCTCCATAGTCCCAGAAGAGATCACCGTCACGAACCAGCTGCGCCAGGTCCTTGTCGCGCGTGATGAAGGCGGAACGGACGCCCTCATCGCGCATCAGGCAGGCGAGCGTGCCGATGATGTCGTCCGCTTCGTATTCCCGGTGCGTGAACACCGCCAGCCCGAGATGACGGCATACCTCGCGACAGCACTCGAACTGCGCTGCAAGGCCCATAGGCTGTGGCTCACGGTTGGCCTTGTAGGGGGGATAGATGCGGCTGCGATACGAGTTGCTCAGTCTCTGGTCAAAGGCAACGGCGATGTAGCGAGGCCGCACGCGCTCGATGAGGTCGCCGATAAACCGCGTGAAACCGAATACGGCGTGCACAGGGTTGCCATCGTGGTCCACCATGTCGGGCAGCACGGAGTGATAGGCACGAAACACATAGACGGATGCGTCGATCAGAAAGATCAACGGCCGGTCCCCTGGGGGTGCGCGGCGAGCTCGGGCAGAGGCCGCGGCACGGGGGCGCGCTGCAAGGCTGCTTTCCCGGCGCGGCTCACGCCAGCCAGCGCTGAATGCGGTCGTGGAGCGGGCTCGTGCGCGGAAAGTGCGCGAGCAGGTACTCCATCTGGTCCGCCAGTACGCGACGGCCCTTCAGGAAGATGTATTCCGCGTAAGTCGGCGTGAACGGCACTGCGATCAGCTGCATCCGCGCCTGCTCGGGCGTGCGCGAGGCCTTCTGATTGTTGCATCGGCGGCAGGCCGTCACGACGTTGGTCCAGACATCCAGACCTCCCTGGCTGAAGGGCCGGATATGATCCCGGGACAGCTCGCGCGAGGGGAACCGCATGCTGCAGTACATGCACAGGTAGGCGTCGCGCCTGAAGAGTGTCTGATTGTTGAGCGGCGGGATGTAATCATGCCGCGTGTTGCCGGGGTTGCCGGTATGGCCGACGGTGGCCACGATCGAGTTGACCTCGAGCATCGTGCGCAATCCGCTGGCCGCATTGGTGCCGCCATACAGCTTGTAGAGCGGCGAGCCGCACGTATAGGCTACCTGCTCCTGGTGATACAGCCGCGCCGCTTCCTTGTAGTCGATCCACTCGAGGGGCATGCCGGCGACGTCAGTCCGCAGGACGAGCTGGGAGAGCCCGCGCGCCGCGGGAGTCGCGACGATGCGCAGGTTATCCTGAAAACCGTGGTCGGCTCGGTCGAGATCTATGCCAAGCATGGGCGCTGTAAGATAAAGCAGAATTGTGCAAGAATTCAACGTTGCAACCGCTTAATTCGCTTGAGGATTTCTCGCACCGTGGCTAGCCGGCCACGAAAGAACACCTAAACACGTCGGAAGGGCCCTGCATGCCAGTCACGATTGGTGCGCTCCGTGAGAGCACGCCCCAGGAAACGCGCGTCAGCCTGGTACCCGAGGTGGCCGACAAGTTCGCGCAGGCGGGAGCACGCCTGGTGATGGAGCGCGGCGCGGCGGCCCGGGCGCAGTTTCCCGATTCCGCGTTCAAGAACCTCACTTGGGCCGATTCCGGCACTGCTGTGCTCGAGCAGTCCGACGTGGTCCTCACGGTGCAACCGCTTTCCCTCGAGCAGATCCGGCGTCTGCGCCAAGGCACCGTCGTGGTCGGGTTCATGCAGGCCTACTCGCGCCGCGAGGAAGTAAAGGCCCTCAAGGAGCGTGGTATCACCAGCTTTGCGATGGAGCTCGTGCCGCGTATCTCGCGCGCCCAATCGATGGATGCGCTCTCCTCCCAGGCGGCTATCACCGGCTACAAGGCGGTTCTGATCGCCGCGAATCACCTGCAGAAGTTCCTGCCCATGCTCACGACCGCCGCGGGCACGATCCGCCCGGCAATGACCCTGGTGATCGGCGCCGGAGTCGCGGGTCTGCAGGCTATTGCCACGGCGAAGCGGCTTGGAGCAGTCGTGGAGGCCTACGACGTCCGATCGGCGACCCGGGAGCAGGTGAAGTCGCTCGGCGCGAAGTTCGTGGACACTGGCGTGAGCGCCGAGGGCACGGGCGGCTACGCGCGTGAGCTGACCGAGGAGGAGAAAAGGAAGCAGCAGGAAGTCCTGGACTCACGCATCGCGGCGGCCGATGCGGTCGTGACGACGGCATCGGTGCCGGGCCGCCCGGCGCCGAAGATCATCTCACGCGCCGCGGTCGAGCGGATGCGGCCAGGCTCGGTCATCGTCGATATCGCCGCCGAGCAGGGCGGCAACTGTGAGCTCACCCAGGCCGGTGAGGTCGTCGAGCACCAGGGCGTGAAGATCGTGGGCGCCGTGAACCTGCCTGCCACGCTGGGGTACAACGCGAGCGAGATGTACGCGCGCAACCTGCTCAATTTTCTGAAGCCCGCCATCACCAACGGCGAGCTGGCCATCGACTGGACCGATGAGGTCTTCGCGCAGTCCTGCCTCACGCACGCCGGCGAGATCAAACATGAGGCCACGCGCAAGGCCATCGAAGGCTGACGGCACGGGCGCCGCTCGCCTTATGTCGCGCGGCTGCCCGGGAACTGATGCAAACAACGGGGAGTAGCCGCACATGACGGGTATCGTAGCGCTCTACATCTTCATGCTCGCGGCCTTTACCGGCTACGAGGTGATCTCGCGGGTGCCCGTGATATTGCACACCCCGCTGATGTCGGGATCCAACTTCGTGCACGGCATCGTCCTCGTGGGTGCGATGGTCGCTCTCGGCGGCGCTCATACGCCACTCGAGAAGGCCATCGGCGTCCTTGGCGTACTGCTCGCTGCCGGCAACGCGGTAGGCGGATACGTGGTCACGGAGCGCATGCTCGAGATGTTCAAGTCGAGCGGCGCACGTGCCGGCAAGTCCGGTTCCGGCAAGGGAGCGCACTGATGCCGCCGGACACCACTCCCCTGAGCGCGGGGACCCTGATCCAGGTGAGCTACTTCGTGACGGCCGCGCTGTTCATCCTCGGCCTGAAGCGCATGAGCTCGCCCGTCACCGCGCGCAGCGGCATCTGGTGGGCGGGAGCGGGCATGCTGGTCGCCACGCTGGTGACCTTCACCTTCCCCGGAATGAGCAATTACCAGCTGATCATCCCGGCGATCGTCGTGGGCTCGCTGCTCGCCTGGTGGAGCGGCAAGCGGGTCGCCATGACCAACATGCCGCAGATGATCGCGCTCTACAACGGTATGGGCGGTGGCGCCGCAGCGGCGATTGCCGCCGTGGAGCTGTATCGCGGAGAGAGCCAGGGTTACGCCATCTCCGTGCTTGCGGTGGTGGGCGGCATCATCGGTGCCGTGTCATTCAGCGGCAGCGCGATCGCGTTCGGCAAGCTGCAGGGACTGATCACGCGCAGCGTGCGCTTTGCGGGCCAGCAACTCTTCAATCTGATCCTGCTGGCTGCCGCGGTCATCATCGGTGCCCTGGTGGCCTTCCAGCTCGACACGGCGGCTGCGCTGGTCACCGCGTTCTTCGCCCTGGCACTGCTGCTCGGAATCACCATGACGCTGCCCATCGGCGGCGCCGACATGCCGGTCGTCATCTCGCTCTATAACGCGCTCACGGGACTTGCCGTTGCCTTCGAAGGCTTCGTGCTCAACAACGCGGCCATGATCATCGCGGGCACGGTCGTCGGGTCGGCCGGCACGCTGCTCACGCAACTGATGGCGAAGGCCATGAATCGCTCGCTCGCGAACGTGCTGTTCTCCGGGTTCGGCGATACAGGTGGAACGGCAACCGGGGAAGTGACGGGCAGCCTCAAGCCGATCGAGGCCGCCGACGTCGGCGTCATGATGGCCTTCGCGCAAAAGGTGATCGTGGTGCCCGGATACGGCATGGCCGTCGCCCAGGCGCAGCACAAGATCTGGGAGCTGTGTCAGCTCCTCATCGACCGCGGTGTGACAGTGCGATTCGCCATCCACCCGGTCGCCGGGCGCATGCCGGGACACATGAACGTGCTGCTCGCCGAGGCCGGCGTGCCCTACGATCTCATTGCCGACCTGGATGAGATCAACTCCGAGTTCGAGACCGCGGACGTGGCGCTCATCATCGGAGCGAATGACGTGGTCAATCCAGTGGCGCGCAACGACAAGTCGAGCCCGATCTACGGCATGCCCATTCTCAATGCCGACAAGGCCCGCAATGTCATCGTGATCAAGCGCGGCAAGGGCGCCGGCTTCTCCGGCATCGAGAACGCCCTCTTCTATCTCGACAACACCCGCATGCTCTACGGGGATGCGCAGAAGGCGGGGGCCGAGCTGATCCAGGCGATCAAAGCCGTGGGATGAGCCGCGCACGCAACATCGAGCCCGCCGCCGTGCGCGGGCGCGGACCCTTCGAGCACCGCTCCGAGCGTCTCATCCCGCGCGTCGCATTCATGCGGCGACTGGCCCGGCACGCCTTCTTCGCCGCCCTGATCATGACCTTCTCGCTGTTCGTCGGCATGGCGGGTTACGCGTACTTCGAGCATCTGCCGTGGCGGGACGCATTCCTGAACTCTGCCATGCTGCTGGGCGGAATGGGCCCGGTGGATCCGCTGAAGACACCCGCCGGCAAGCTGTTCGCCGGCTTCTATGCGCTTTACGCCGGTATAGTCTTCCTGGGCACGGCAACGGTTCTGCTGGCTCCTGTTCTGCACAGGATCCTGCACCGGTTTCACTGCGACGAGCACGACGCTTGAGATACGGCATCCAGGAGGCGCATCCGACCATGAACAGAGACTGCAAACTGCCCTCGTTGGTTCTGGCGCTGATGCTCGCCTACGCGGCGCTGCCGTCGCTGGCAGCCCCTCCCTCCAAACAGGGGGACACGCCCCACAGGCCGCCGACCGCCGCCGACGTGATTGCGGCGTCGAGTGCATCCGACTGGAGACCGCTCGATATCAAGCACACGCTGTACATGGAGCTGTCCTCGGGGCGCGTGATCATCGAGCTCGCGCCACAATTTGCGCCCCATCACGTTGCAAACATCGAGGCCCTGGCACGGCAGGGCTATTACGACGGGCTGGCCATCGTCCGCTCCCAGGACAATTACGTCGTGCAATGGGCGGATCCCGATGGCAAGCGGCCCGTGAAGAACGCGCAACGAACCTTGGCCGCGGAGTTCGAGCGTCCCGCGCGCGGGGTGCCGTTCAATCCGCTGCCGGACCCGGATACCTACGCACCGGAAGTCGGATTCTCGGACGGCTTCCCCGCCGCTCTGGACCCCAAGTTCGCACGAGTCTGGCTGGTGCATTGCTATGGGATGGTCGGGGCAGGTCGGGACAATGACGTAGACAGCGGCGGCGGCACCGAGCTCTACGCCGTGATCGGCCAGGCGCCACGACATCTGGATCGGAACGTGACTCTGGTCGGCCGCGTCATCCAGGGTATGGAGCTGCTTTCCACCTTGCCTCGCGGCACCGGTCCGCTCGGCTTCTATGAGAAGGCCGAGCAGCGTGTGCCGATCAAGTCCATCCGTGTCGCCTCGGACGTGTCCCCCGCCGAGCGCGCGGAGCTCGAGGTCATGCGCACCGACACACCCGCATTCGCCGCGTACGTCGAAGCACGGCGCAATCGCCGCGAAGAGTGGTTCAAGGTCCCTGCGGGGCACGTCGACGTCTGTAACGTCCCCGTGCCCGTACGCTCAAAAGCCGCTGCCACCAAGCCTTAGCCACGGGATTGTGCGCGGTGGCCGCGGGCTGAAAGCGCCGCAGGGGTCCCCACGAAAGCGAGCGTCTTGATGACCGGTGAGAGCCTTCCCACGTGTCGCGCTCGATTTCGTGGGGTGGGCTCGCAGGCGGCTTTCAGCATATAAAGCTAGTGACGAGGTGGCGGCATCGGGTGCATCCGACGCGCCCTCGCCTCCTGCACCATGTGCTGCCGTTCCGAGGGTGAGGCGCTGCGCCATTGTTCGCGCAGGAGCCTACGTCTCTCCGGCGGTAGTCGTTGAAAGCGCCTGAAGTTCTGCCTCACCGCGGACTGCTCGTTGGGCGGAAGTGACTGAAATTTCTGCCAGCGCTGACGCAGCATCCGTCGTTGATCGGGGGGCAGGGTGTGCCAGCGTTGAAAGCGCTGCTGCGCGAGCCCGCGCTGCTCGGGTGTCATGCCGAGCCACCGCTGACTGCCGCGCGCGAGCGCCTGCTGCCGCTCCGGCGGCAAGGTGCTCCAGTTGCCGCCGAACTTCCCCAGCAGCTTCTGTTGCTCGGGCGACAAGCTCGACCAGGGCACACCCTGCGCGGGAGCCTGAGTCGAGGGCGCCGGAGCGGGCGGCTGCGCCAAGGCGGGCAGCGCCGCCGCCAGCAGGATGATCAGTACGAGCGGCTTACTCATCTTTTTTATCTCCGGCCGCCGGCGCCTGCGCGCCAGTGGCGACCTGTCTCGCCCGGGCCGGATCCTTCGAATCGGCCTTCTGGGCGACCTTTCCGATATCGGTCTGCGAGAGGTAATCGATCCAGCTTCCATCGTCCGCGGCCGTCTGGTCCGCACCCGAATCCACGCTTCCGAGAAACTCCAGCAACTCGACGTCCGCCGTGGGATCCGGTGGCGTGTCGTCCGCCAGCACGACCGCACAGGCCGGCACGAAGTAAGCCAGCGTCAGCAGCAGGCGGACGCCACGTGTTGCCATCAGGTACTCGTCTCACCGGCGTCGGTCTGATCGGCGGCCCACTCCAGGAACGGGCCGTCCGCCTCCTCCGCCGAGACCAGATCCAGCCCGTCCCCGTCGGCGAGCAGATCCAGATCCTCCATCGAATGTCCGGCGTCGGCCGTCACCGGTAATTCGACCTGCTGAGCCGAATGCGGCCAAAGGACGAACGCGACCAGCACCGCAGCCGCCAGCGCGCCAGCGGCCGGCATCAGTACGAATGGACGCAGAAAGGCCGGTCGCCGATCTGGCGTGACCTCGGCGACCGCAGCCTGGCGCGCCTGATTGAGACGCGAGCGGATGTGCCCGTCGACGTGCGCCACGCTCTCCTCGAGCAGCCCCTGCAGCCGTCGCTCGAGCTCGGCTGGTATTTGTTCTTCGCTGGGACTCATGTCCAGAACTCTCCAAGTTGCGCCCGCAGGCTCTGCAGAGCGCGGAAATAATGTGTCTTCACGCTGCCCTCCGAGCAGCCCATGGCGGTGGCCGTCTCGGCCACATCCAGCCCCTCCAGGGTCCGCAGCATGAACACCTGCTGTTGCCGGCGTGGCAGTCCCTGGAGTGCCCGCTCTAGCGCCCCCATGGCCTCCGCAATCTCCAGCCGGCGGGGCGGCTGCGGATCGTGGCTGGGCGCCTGATTGATCGGATCCGGCTCGTCGTCCTCCTCGTTGCCCCGCAAGGGCAGCCAGGAGATCACCTTGCCGCGCACCGTCCGCCGGCGCTGCATGTCCCGGATGCGATTCTCCAGAATCCGGTAGAACAGCGGCTTCCATTCTTCGGGCGGCCTGTCCGCGTACGCCCGGGCAAGCTGCAGCATCGCGTCCTGCACGGCATCGAGCGCATCGTCCTCGTTACGCAGCGCCGTCTGGGCGATCTTGAAAGCCTTGAGCTCGACGCCGGCCAGAAACTGGTTCAGCGCACGCGATTGGCTGTTTGAAGTCGAATCCGACAGTTTCACGTCGCCGTGGGGTGCCAACGGCATGCTATAAGGCGGCGCGAGCGTAGCAAACCCAGACATGGGATGTATAACGGCATGCGCCGGAGCCGGTTGACTCGCCTCGGCACGCGCAAACCATTGATTCAGAACACCCCATGACGTCTGACCGGGTTCTTCGAGTGGCCCTCGACATGCCGCTCAGGCGTCTGTTCGACTATTTGCCGCCGCCCGGCCTCTTCCGAGAGGCTGGGACCGCCGCCGCAGCCGACATCCAGCCGGGCATCCGCGTCCGCGTACCGTTTGGTGGACAGCGGCTGGTCGGCCTCGTGATGGAGATTGCCGCCTCTTCGGAGGTGCCCGCCGATCGCCTCAAAGCGGCGCTCGAGGTGCTCGATCCCGCGCCCGTGCTCGACTCCACTGCCCTGGAGCTGCTTCGATGGGCCGCGGATTACTACCACCACCCCTTGGGCGAGGTGACGGCCGCAGCCCTTCCCAAGGCCCTGCGACTGGGTGCCCGGTCCACAACAGTCCGGGAATGGTGGTGCGTGACCTCGGACGGTCATGAGGCATTTGCACGGGGAGAGCCTCGTCGGGCACCCCGTCAGCGAGCCCTGCTCGAGTATCTCGTCGAGCAACGTGGCGCCGCAGCGGAGGCTCTCGACGAGCGGATGCCCGGATGGCGCACGTTTGCCCGCTCCCTGCTGACTCGCAACTGGATCGGATCGCTCGAAGTGCCGCCGGAAGCAGCCCAGCCGGACGCAGTCAGAGGCGACTCAGGCCCCCCGCTTGCCGAACAACAGAGAGCCGCCGTCGAACGGGTTGGGAATGCGCTGGGCAGTTTCGGCGCCTTCGTCCTGCACGGCGTCACCGGCAGCGGGAAGACCGAGGTCTATCTCCGTCTCGTCGAGCGTGTGCTTGCACTGGGCAGGCGCTCGCTGGTGTTGGTGCCTGAAATCGGACTCACTCCGCAGCTCGTGGGACGCTTTCGCGAGCGCTTCAACGTTCCGATGAGCGTCCTGCACTCCGCGCTCACCGATCATGAGCGCCTGCTCGCCTGGCGGGATGCCTACGGCGGCCAATCACGAATCGTGCTCGGGACTCGCTCGGCAGTGTTCGCGCCGGTACCCGACCTCGGCATCATCATTGTCGACGAGGAGCACGACGCCTCCTTCAAACAGCACGAGGGGGGATTTCGCTATTCGGCACGCGACCTGGCAGTCCTGCGCGCACAGAGGTCCAACGTACCTGTTCTGCTCGGCTCTGCCACGCCCGCGCTGGAGACGCTCAACAATGTCAGCTCGGGTCGATACGTTCGGATCACGCTACCGCGCCGTGCGGAGCAGGCCGCATCGCCTCGCATGGCATTGATTGATTTGCGCTCCAGCCCCGTCCGCGCCGGCATCTCGACGCACGCCGTGCAGGCAATGGAAAGACACCTGCGGCAAGAGGGGCAGGTCCTGGTCTTCCTGAATCGACGCGGCTACGCGCCTACGCTGCTGTGCACCGCCTGTGGGTGGGTCGCCCCGTGCAGCGAATGCGACGCACGGCTGACCGTACATTTGTCAGCGGCACGCCTGAGATGCCACCACTGCGGGGCGGACACCCCACTGCCCGAACGCTGCCCCCAGTGCGGCTTCAGCACCCGGTCAATCGGTCAGGGCACCGAGCGGATCGAGGAGTCCCTGGCCGCCCTGTTTCCGCAGGTCGCGCGGGTTCGCCTCGATCGGGATGTCGTCCGCCGGCGCGGTGATCTCGAGGCGGCCATGCGCCGGATGGCTTCCGGCGAGGCGCGCATTCTGATCGGCACCCAGATGGTAACCAAGGGCCACGATTTTCCGGATGTCACGCTGGTCGTCGTGTTGAATGCCGATCAGGGCCTCTTCAGTACCGACTTTCGCGCCCCCGAGCGGCTCGCGCAAACGATCGTGCAGGTGGCGGGCCGAGCCGGCCGCGCCGCCCGTCCGGGCGAAGTGCTGATCCAGACCGAGTTCCCGGATCACCCCATGCTGCAGAGCCTGCTCGCCGAGGGGTACGACGGGTTCGCGCGCACGGCGCTGGCCGAGCGGGCGCAGGCATCGTGGCCGCCCTTCAGCCGCCTGGCCGCCGTGCGCGCCTCCGCGAAGACCGCACCCGCGACACTCGAATTCCTCACCGAAGCTCGCCAACTCGCGCAAATCCCCCGCGCCGTGAGGGTGCTCGGCCCCGTCCCGGCCGCCATGGCCAAACGTGCAGGGCGCCACCACGCCCAGCTGCTGGTCGAGAGCCCTGAGCGAGTCACCTTGCATCGCTTTCTGGACCAGTGGCTGCCCGAGGTCGAGCAGCTTCCCAGCGCCCGCAGGGTCCGCTGGGCCCTGGACGTGGATCCGCTGGAGCTCTTTTAGTTTGCCGGTTGCACCGCCGGGAGCGCGCGCTCCCAGACACCCGTCGATCACCGCCGCCTGCCTTGGGGTAAACTGCCGCCCTTTTTTGGGCGTCCGATCCGTAGAAAGCCTTTGAAGCAGCAAGTCGAGCAATTACTGCAGGCGGCCGTGAACGGGCTGGCGGGCACGCTCCTCCCGGTGGGGGAGGCAGGCGCGACAAGCGTCGAGCGGGCGCGGGATCCGCGTCACGGCGACTTCGCCACGAATGTCGCCTTGCGGCTCGCCAAGAGCGCGCAACGCAATCCGCGCGAGCTCGCGCAGGCGATCGTCGCTGCCCTGCCGCCCAATGCGCTCATTGCCCGAACGGAGGTCGCTGGCGCCGGCTTCATCAACTTCTTTCTCAGCCGGGAGGCGTTCGCGCAGGAGCTTGCGCGGGTCCACGAGCTGGGCGACCGCTATGGCGAGAGCACTCTGGGCGCCGGTCAACGCGTCATGGTGGAGTTTGTCTCGGCGAACCCGACCGGTCCTCTGCATGTCGGGCATGGGCGTCAGGCCGCCTACGGTGCGACACTTTCCAACATACTGGACGCAGTCGGATTTCGCGTCAGTCGCGAGTACTACATCAACGATGCGGGGCGGCAGGTGGATATCTTCGCCGTCAGCGTGTGGCTGCGTTATCTCGAGCTGCACGGTGAGGACCTTCCGTTTCCCGCGAACGGATACCGCGGTGAATACATCCGCGCGATCGCCCGCTATGTTTCGCTCAAGGTAGCCCGACAACTGCTGCGACCCGCGCGGGCGGTGCTCGAAGGACTGCCGGCGGATGAGCCCCCGGGAGACAAGGAAGCCTACATCGATGCGCTCATCGATCGCGCACGACAACTGATCAGCGCCGACGGCTTCCGTCATCTGGTCGAGCTGTCCCTGGAGCAGATGCTGGCCGACATCCGCACGGATCTGGAGCAGTTCGGGGTGCGCTTCGACCGCTGGTATTCCGAGCGGGCGCTGAGTGAGAGCGGCGCCATAGACCGGGCGCTGGAGCGACTGAGGCAACAGAATCGGCTCTACGGCAAGGACGGCGCGACATGGTTCAGCGCCGCCGAGTTTGGCGACGAGAAGGACCGGGTGGTGGTACGCGAAAACGGCGTGAAGACCTACTTCGCATCGGACATCGCCTATCATCTCGAGAAGCGAGAGCGCGGCTTCGAACGCCTGATAGACGTGCTCGGCGCCGACCACCACGGCTACGTGGCGCGCGTGCGTGCAGGCCTCGTCGCGATGGGTGAGCCGGGCGACTGTCTCGAGGTGAATCTCATCCAGTTCGTGAGTCTGTTCCGGGGCGGAGAGAAAGTCCCGATGGGCAAACGCGAGGGACAGTTCGTGACGCTGAGAGAGCTTCGCGCGGAGGTCGGCAACGATGCCTGCCGGTTCTTCTACCTGATGCGCAGCCACGATCAGCCGCTGGACTTCGATCTCGAGCTGGCGAAGTCCCGCACGAACGACAATCCCGTGTATTACATCCAGTACGCCCATGCGCGCGTGTCGAGCGTGATGAAGCAGCTTGCAGCGCGTGGCTTTGCGTTCGACCTTGCGGAAGGCCTGGAGAGCGTCGATCGGCTTTCCGGCGAGCATGAGCAGGCCGTGCTCGGTGCGGTGACCCGTTATCCAGAGGCCCTCGAGCTCGCGGCAACGAATCGCGCACCGCATGCGCTCGTTCACTACCTGCGGGAGCTCGCCAACACTTTCCATACATACTACAACGCCGAGCAGTTCATCGTGCCAGACTCGAAGTTGCGCAACGGACGGCTCGCGCTCGTTCAGGCCGTGCAGCAGGTGATCCGCAATGGCCTTACACTGCTCGGCGTGTCCGCACCGGAGAGCATGTGAGAAGATCGTCAGGCGCTGCAGAAGGCCGCACATCGCCTGGCAAGCACAGCCCCGACCATTTTCGCGGGGGCGATGAAAGGCGGTAATGCGGAAGCTGGATACCCGCGACTACAAGAAATCTCACCGGCGTGGTGCAAGTCTCGGGCGCACGCGCGAGTTCGTCGTAGGTGCATTCTTCGGAGTCGTGCTGGGCGCAGTGGCTGTCTACTACGTGACCGGCCGCCACGGAATGGCGCACGAGAAGGCTGAAGCTCCGCGGCCGGATCCGCATCGGATGCCGCCATCGGATCCGGAGGCCGCGGCGACACCCGCGAGCGGCGAGAAGTACGACTTCTACGAGATGCTGCCGAATTTCGAGGTTGTGGTTCCCGAGAAGGACAAGGAGGTCAAGCGCGACTTGCCGGCGGCTGCGCCGGTCGAGCGTCCGGGCGTGTACGTCCTCCAGGCCGGCTCGTACCGCAACGAAGCGGATGCAGACCGCGTCCGTGCGCAGCTAGCCTTGCAGGGCATTGATGCCAAGGTGCAGCGAGTCGCAGTCGACGCGGACGTCTGGCATCGGGTTCGTATCGGACCGATCACCAAGCTCGACGAGCTTAACCGCATACGCAAGCAGCTCCAGGCTGCGGATGTGGATGCGCTCGTGATTCGCGTGGGTGACTGACTCTCCGGGCGAACGCGGAGCGCAGTTGGCGCGTGAGGCATGAGACCCCTGATCAATACATGGTCGATGCACGCAGGCCATCGGCGACGGTGAGCCGGACGGCGCGTCAGCCCCGAGTCCGAGCGGCTCAGTCTTCGCTGATGTTGCGGAAGTCGACGCCGAGCGAGCGAAGCTTACGATACAGGTGAGTGCGCTCCATGCCGACGCGCTTGGCCAACTGGCCGACCTTGCCGTTGCACAGCATGAGCTGCTGCTGCAGATAGGCGCGCTCGAACTGTTCGCGCGCTTCGCGCAGCGGCAGGGCAAGCAGGTCCTGCTTCACGAGCGGCTCCCCAGCCGGAGCTTGCACCGCCAGCTCCCTCTCGATCTCCTCCAGGCGGATTTCCTCGCTGCCGCCCTGAATGAGCAGCCGGTGCACGAGGTTTTTCAACTCGCGTACGTTGTCGGGCCACGGATAGTTGCGCAGCCTATTCTGCGCAGCCACGCTGAAGCGGCGGAACTGCAGCCCCTCGGCGTCGACCAGCTTGTCGACATAGTGACGCAGCAGTTCCGGGACGTCCTCCGCATAGTCGCGCAACGGAGGCACCCGCACGATGAGCATGTTGAGATGGGCAAGCAGATCGCGGCGCAAGCCCTCGGCGCCGGCCCGATGCTCCACCCCCGGCTGTGCGCAGGAGAGGACTCTCGCGCTCAGCGACACCGGCTCCGTCCCACCGATACGCGTGAACTGTCCGGACTCGAGCACTCCGACCAGCAATCGCTGCGCGGCGGGGGGCAGATCCTCGATCTCGTGAATGAACAGCGTCCCCTCGGCTGCCTCTTCCAGCGCGCCGATCTGGCGGGCTCCGCTACCGCCCTCGCGGCCGAACAGGCGACCCTCGACATCCGTCTCGCGCAGGCTGCTGGCGATGAGCGTGACGAACGGGCGGCTGGCGCGTGGCCCGCGTTCGTGCAGGTAGCGGGCGAAGGCTTCGCGGCCCGACCCGGGCTCTCCAATGAGCAGCACCGAAGAGGGATTCTGTGCAATCTGCTGCAGCTCCGTGCGTAGCTGCTGCATCTGCTTGCTCTTGCCGACGGGCACCATCAGCGCCGGCACGAGCAGCTTCGCCGACTGCCGGCGGCGCTTGCCGGCGTCCAGTGCCCGCTCGACCGTACGCAAGAGCTTGGCAAGCGAGAGCGGCTTCTCCACGAAGTCGAAGGCACCGAGCCGCGTCGCTTCGACCGCCGTCTCCACCGTTCCGTGGCCGGACATCATCACGACAGGGCAGCCGTCGGTGGCCGATGCGGACCACTCCCGCAGGAGACTGATTCCGTCCACATCCGGCATCCAGATGTCCAGAAGGACCAGATCCGGTGTCTGGCGCGCACGCGAGGCTCGCGCCTGCGCGGCATTGGCTGCGACATCCACTTCATACCCTTCCTCAGAGAGGATCTCCTTCAGCAGCCCGCGGATGTCCGCCTCATCGTCGACGACCAGAATGTGTGGAACTGTCATGCCCTTTCCCTCCTCAACTCTCGGTTGCGCGCCCCTCCTGTGGCCGATCTCGTACTGTCCTTCACTGGAAGGACAACCCGCACACGTGCGCCGCCTTCGGGACGATTGTCCGCATCAATCCGGCCGCCATGCTCTTCGACGATCTTCTTCACGATCGCAAGCCCGAGTCCCGTGCCCTTCGGCTTGCTGGTGACATAGGGATCGAATACCCGCCCCAGCAGCTCGCGCTGGAAGCCGGGCCCATTGTCACATACGGTCACGACAGCGTACCCCGCATCGCCGCCGTACTCGAGCCGGCTGGCGATGTCGAGCTTCGGATGGGCCGTCCCATCGAGCGCCTCGAGCGCGTTCGTCACCAGGTTGTTGAGTATCTGTCGCACCCGGCCGCGATCGGCTTCGATGCAGTCGACGTGCTCGTCCAGATCCAGACGGATCGTGGCGCGCGGATCCTGCGAGCGGTACAGGTCCGCGACCTCCGTCACCAGCTGGTTGAGGCTGAAGCGCGTGATGATCATCTCCGGCGCGCGGGCATACTCGCTGAACGCATTCACCATCTGCTGCATGGCTTCGACCTGCGAGACGATGGTGCGTGTCGAGCGATCGAGGATCTCGGCGTCCCGCGGGGTCATGCTGCCGAGAAAACGCCTGCGCATCCGCTCCGCCGACAGCTGAATGGGTGTGAGGGGATTCTTGATCTCGTGCGCCAGGCGCCGCGCGACTTCGCCCCAGGCCGCATCCCGCTGCGCCTGCAGCAGCGTGGTGATGTCATCGAACACTATGACATAGCCAATGTCAGTCCCCTCCCCCGGCAGGGGCGTGCAGGCGCACATGAGCGTGCGTCGGCCGGATTCACTGTCGAGATCGATCTGCTCGCGCCATTCGTCGCGTCCGGCGGCGAAGCGCACCGCGATCGCGGCCACGAACTGGCCCAGTCGATCGTTACCGGCCGCAAGCTCGGGCAGCGAGCGGCCCGTGGCTGCCGACAGGTCCGAGCCCAGTATGGCCCCCGCTGCCTGATTGGCAATGCGTACCATGAGAGTCCGGTCGACAGACAGCACACCCGTGGAAAGCCGGGCGAGGATGATCGCCAGGCGCTCGCGCTCGCGCTCGACAGCTTGCTGGCTGCGCGTGGCCTCCTCGTGCGCACGCCGGAGCCGTTTGGTCATGTCGTTGAAGGAGTGCACCAGGAATCCCATCTCGTCGCGCGAAGGCAGTGGCAGGCGCGTGGCGAAGTCGCCTTTGCCAACCGCTCGCGTTCCCGCAATCAGATCCTGCACGGGACGGATCAACCGTTGCGCGGAAAAGATCGCGCCGTAGATGGCGGCCAGCATGGCCAGCAGCAGCACGAGAGTCAGGGTGAGGCGGAATCCCGACTTGAGCGCCTCGCGCAGGGCGGCCAGCTCGCCGTACTGAGAATACGAGCGCTGGACGGCCTCCGAAAGCGCCGAGAGCTGGGCGGGCACCTGGTAGAGCGCGACGACGTACCGGATCTCCGAGTTGGCGCCCGTATCAGCCAGTGGAGCCGCAGTCCGAATGTAGTACTGCCCATTCGCCTGCGGCTCGAGGCTCACATAAGGCCGCCGCTGGGTGACCTGGCGCACGAGGTCGGGAGGGGGCCGCGACGGCAGGATCTGCAATGGGTTCTCGACGCTGACGGCGATGATGCGCTCGTGCTCGCCGAACAGGACGATCTCGATTCCCCCGGTGATCCGGCGCTCCTCGTCGATGCGTTGCTGCGTCTGGGCCGGCGAGCTGCCGCTCAGAGTGCGCGCCAGCTGCTCGGTCTGCGCCGAATACTCCCGCATGCGCAGATCCAGCGCGGCGCGCGAGAGCACCAGGGCGTCACTCAGCCCCTGCTTCACCTCCACCTTGAACCAGCTGTCGATGCCGCGATTGAGAAAATCCAGCGAGAACAGGTACACGATGAGGAGCGGCGCCACCACGAGCGCGCCGAAGATGCTGACGGTGCGGGCCGTGAGCCGGGAGCCCGGGACATGTTCGCGGTAGTCACGGATGAGCTGCCAGAGCTTGCGCGCAAGCAGGATCGTCAGCGCGATGACGCCGGTCAGGTTGAGCAGCAGTATCCAGGGCTCCAGCCGATCGAACGCAGTGGAGTTCTGCACGCTCTTGGCAAGCAGCAGCAGCGCGCCCACGCCGATGGCGCCCCACAGGCCCATCAATGCGGGGCCGCGCCAGCTACGCGACTTGCCTTGTCCGTCGCTCAGACCGGGAGTAGCCATGAATACCACTCGCTCACGCGGTGCCAGTCATTCGTCCAGAAAAGCAGGGCGCGAAGCGAGGCCGGCAAGCGCCCCCGCCGCACGCCCGCGCGCACACTGATCAGATAATTCCCGCCATCCAGTTGCGGCTCAACCAGTATGGGCCAACCATCGACTTTGCCGAGATAACTCAGCGCCTCATCGAGGGTCGCAAAGCTCTCCTGCTGGTCGCTGCGGACGTCCTTCACGACGTACCGGTCGCTCACCGCGTGGTAGGCCAGCTCGCGCCGCAGTGTCAGGTCCACGATATTGGCGTTGAGCCACAAGCGGCGCTCGCGGTCCACCCGCGTGTCCAGCTCGAAGGTCAGCGTGACGCCGTTACGCAGGGCATCGCGGATATCCGGGTTGACCGGGTATTCGACGCGCGCGTGGAGAAGAAAGACGCCGTTGTTGATGTCCACGTAAGCGGAGCGAACCTCCAGCACGCCGTCCAGCGCATCTCCCAGGGCGGTGCTCGCCGCCCAGGCGCCGAGGATCAGGCCCAGAAGGGCCAACAGTCGTCGGCGCCAGTGGGAAGCAGGCCGCTCGCTTGTGAGCATCGCGCGTAGCATGGATACAACGAATGTAAACCGTAGCTGTGACCCCAACCGGATACTCAGGTTCCAGCCGTTGTCTTTTCGAGACAAGCATAATAGAAGCCGTCGGTGCCCGCGCGTGCCCCGGGAAGAAGCTGCATCCCTATCCGGCAGGGCAGGGCTCCGGGGGCCAGCGCGTGCAGCGGGGGCGTTGCCGCAACAAGGGAGGTCGCCTCCTCCGCCAGGAATCGGCTGAGGACTTCTTCGTTCTCCGCCGGCAGCACCGAGCAGGTGGCGTACACCAGCCGACCGCCGGGGGCCAGCACGCGCCAGGCGCCGCGCAGGATGGCGAGCTGACTGTCGGCAAAGGCCGAAACATCACTACTGCGGCGCAGCAATTTGATGTCCGGGTGGCGCCGGATGACCCCTGTGGAAGAGCACGGGACATCGACGAGAACGCGCTCGAAGCTTCGGCCGTCCCAGAACGTGCCGGGCTCGCGAACATCTCCCTTCTGCACTGTCGCGGGTCGCCCCAGGCGACTGAGGTTGGCGCGCACCCGGCTCAGCCGCTCCTCGTCCACATCGACCGCCACCAGCTCCTCGAGCTGCGGGGTGCGTTCGAGCAGGTGTCCGGTCTTGCCTCCCGGAGCGGCACAAGCATCCAGCACACGCATGTGCGGGCCGGCCTCGAGCAGCGTGGCAGCCAGCTGCGCGCCAGCGTCCTGCACGGAGACGACGCCGTCGTCAAATCCGGGCAGCGCTGCTACAGCGACGGGTTTCACGAGGTGTAACGCGGCCGGCGTCCAATCCACAGGTTGAGCTTCGTGACCCGCCGCTGACAGCTCCCGGACATACTGCTCACGGCTGCGACGGTTCAGGTCCACCCGCAACACCATCGGCGGATGCTCGTTGTTTGCCTGGAGAATCGACTCGACCGACTGCGGCCAGGCCCCGGCGAGGGCCTCGACGAGCCACGCAGGATGAGCGGTGCGGACCGCGATGTCATGATCGTGGCGGCCCAAGAGCTCATCTCGCTCCGCGACGAATCTTCGCAGCACAGCATTGATCAGCGAGCTCGCGCGTCCCTGGCGCAACACGCGTGTCGCATCCACTGCCGCGTGCACGGTCGCCTGAGGCACGTTGCGTGAATAGGCGATCTGATGAGCGCCTACGACGAGGAGTGCGCGCAACTCCCGGGCGACGCTTTGCGGTCGGGGCAGCAGCGACTCGATCGCAGGGGCCAGTCGCAGAAACCAGCGGAGCGAACCCAGCGTGACCGCCCGCACGGCGGCCCGGTCGCCGCTCTCCTCATGCTCGCGCAAGGCCTCATCACTCGAGCAACCGCCGAATGCCACGGCCGCCACCGCCCGGGCGGATCCCGCCAGTGCGGCGGCCCCGGGCGCCCAGCGTGTCCGCTCAGCCAAGGCGCCGGCCTGTCAGCGGGAGCGCGTTGGCAAAGTCGCGAGCCGACACCACGCGGCGGCCTGGCCGCTGGATCTGGGTCACGGCCAGCCGTCCGTGGCCGCACGCGACGAGAATGCTGTCCTCCTGAGCCGCCAAGATCGTGCCAGGCGCGACCAGTTGCGAAGCGCTGCGACTGCGCGGGCCGGGCTCGGGAGTCGCATCGGCGACCGCGTGAGCAGAAAAGACTCTCACCTGCTCGCCCTCCAGGTGAGTCTCGGCGACAGGCCACGGATTGAAGGCGCGGATCTGCCTCTCGATGCTGACTGCGTCCTGATTCCAGTCGATGCGCGCCTCGGCTTTCCCGATCTTGGCGGCGTACGTTACGCCGTCGGCGGCTTGCGGAACCGCTCGCGCTCGTCCGGCCGCGAGGTCCGCCAGCGCATCGAGCAAAGCCGATCCCCCCAGGGCTGCCAGGCGATCATGCAGCGACCCGCCGGTCTCCGTGCCGGAGACCTGCACGGGTCT
>DASTDD010000125.1:0-3138 GCA_035710545.1 Steroidobacteraceae bacterium | reverse complement strand
GCACAACATCCAGCAGACCGTGGTGCCGCCGGTCTGCCAGATCTCCTTCATCTCCAACCTGGGCGAGGCCACCGCCAAGGGTGGCGACATCCAGGCCGAGATCGACGTCGGCGGGGGGCTGTCGGCGGAGTTCACGGCCGGCTACACGGAGGCCCGCTATACGCGCGACTCGAGGTTCCCGGGCCAGACCACCGCGCCGATCGTGATCAAGGGTGACGCGATCATCGGCGAGGGCGGGCAGCCAAATGCTCCGGTCACCGCATCGGTCGGCCTCGAGTACCGGTTCGCGCTGCTCGAGCACGAGTCGTTCGTCAGAGCGGATTACGAGTACACGGGGCGCGCCAAGTGGACATCGCCCCAGCAGGACCCCAACAGCGCGCAGTTTGACGCGGAATTCTTCACGCTGCCCTCGACGAGCTTCGTGTCGATGCGCGGCGGGATGACACTCGGGCAGTGGTCCATCGAGCCGTTCGTGGACAACCTCCTGAACACACACGCGATCACCAACTACGACTTTTCGATCGACTACGGGGTCGGCGTCAATCGTCTCGAGCGCAACTGGACGTTCCGGCCGCGCACGTTCGGAATCACGGCGAGCTACCATTACTGAGCGAGCCGCGACACGCTCTCGCGCCGCGACCCGCCGTGTCGCGACCCGCCGCGCCGCGACCCGCCGCGCCGCGACCCGCTCCCGCGCCGCGACCCTTGCGGCCTTTCAGTAGCTGGCCGGGGGCGCGGCGCCGCTGGCCGCGAGGCTCTTCACCACCGCGCCGCGGGTGGCCAGGACGGAGGCCAGCGGCGAGTGCCGCACCCGCGCCACTTCCGCGGTCGTGAAGGGCGGCGTGTCGGTGGAGACCTCCGCGCCGTCGTAGGTCCGGGCGATCCAGTTCAGCACCGCAGCCAGCTGCTCATCCGAGAGCGGGGAATTCGCGGCTCCGGGTACTCGGAGCACGTAATCCCGCCCGGCCGGGCTGCGCATGAAGCGGGCCAGTGTGCCGGCCAGAGGCGGGATCTTGCCGGGCACTCCTGCGGCAGTCGCGCCATGACAGCCCATGCAGTAGAGCACATAGTCCTGCGCAGGACTGGCTCGTGCCGAACTGGGGGCTCCCGCGCCCGCGAGTATGCATACCAGGGCCGCGGTATGAGCCGCTCCGCCTCGACGTATGCCACCGAATCGGTCGCGCTCGTGCGCGCCGCGCCGCGCCTGGCGTTCTGGCGCGGGTAAGCTCACTTCTCCGCGACGCCGAGGATTACGGACACGGAGCAGTGATAGTCCGCTTCGGTGTTGGCCATACACCAGTTGACGTCATTGTTGCGCGACAGGCGGTACATGGGCTTCTCGTTCTCGTTGCGATTGCAGAAGCAGCTTCCGCAGCTCACTTTTCCGCAGCAATCGTTGTACGAGACGATGTAGTTGCGGCCATCGTTCGGATTGTGGCAGGTGCCTATCCACGTAATGGGCGATGGCTGCGTCCCGGGCGGGCACGTGTGCGAGCTGCCGCCGCAGCAGGAGCACAGGAATCCGTCGATCGCGCAGTACTTCCAGTAGTCGCAGCTCTGCGGATTGTTGATGTCCGGCTTCGCCTCGCCAGCGGGCGTCTGCGCCCGCGCGCTGCGGTCGACCGGCAGCAGCGGAAGGAGGGCCGCTCCCGTCAGCATGCGCCCCAGCGATGCCAGCAGGCTGCGCCGTGAGGTGCGTTTCGCCAGCGAGCGGGCCGAGCTCTCGAACACGCGGTCAAGCGGGTGCATCGCTACTCCTCACGGGGTCATCAGCATCCAGGGGCTCTGGCCAAGCTGCTTTTCAACGTGCTTCGTCGTGCCGGTCTGGGCATCCATGACCACCAGATCCGCACGCTCGGTGGCCGCGAACAGCAGCGGTGAGCGGTCCTGCGTCACCTGCAGCGCCGTGATCGCTCCCCGATTCTTGGTGTCGAAAGCCCAGCGCGCGGTGCGCTGATGGGTCTTCAGGTCGAAGACCCAGATCTCGGTGCCATAGTCCTTGTGCGAGCCGTCACCGCCCTGATGCATCGACATGTATAGCTTGCCGGCATGCTGCTGGATCGCGCCGACCTGAACGCTGCCGGGCCGCCAGGAGCCGCTCTCCGCTGCGCTCACCAGCGACCAGGGCGTCCTGAACGTGGGCGGCCCGTGCGAGAAGTCCACTTCGTGCACTTGGCCCAGAAAAGAGACGAACGCGTAGCCCTCTGCGGTACGGATGCCCTGCACGAAGATCGGATCGCGATCGGCGTCGAAGAACGGCTCGGACGTCGCGCGTGAAGCTTCATGACCGTTCGCATCCAGCGTGACGGTGAGCAGCCGGCCACTCTCGCAGATGGAGGAGACGCGGTTGGGACCGGATGGGATCACCAGTGTGCATCCGGCCGTGTCGATCTCCCCGAGCACGGTCTTCTTTACGGGGTCGAGTACTCCGAAGGAGGCTGCCGGGGTCAGGTAGGCGGCGTACAGGAATTTGGCATCGGAGCTGTAGGCCACGTCGAAAAGATTCGGAAAGGTCTGCGCATGCTTGGGCGGCAGGACGATTTCCCCGATCTTGGCCAGTGTGGTGTTGTCGTTGAACTCGACCACATCCGTGCGCGTTCCGTGCCCGCCGCGAGCAAAATACGTAGTGGCCACGACGGTGGTCTTGCTGTCCGGCGAGAGATTCACGCCCGGCATGAATCCCGCACCAATCTGTCCCAGGCGACGGTAGCTGTCGCCGTCGAAAACCAGCACGCGCATGTCGATCTCGTTGAGCACGGCCTCGTCGAACACGTAGACCCAATGCGGGCTGATGCGGCCCAGCGTTTCGACGGTGAGATGTTCCGCGGGCAGCGGGGGCGGGATGGTGGCGGCGATCACGGCACTGGTGGCCAGGAGCAAGAGGATCGTCACGCCTGACAGGAATGGACGCATCGAGACCCCCTTGCACGCCGCCGCCCCAAGACCGCGCTCGAGTCTCGCATATCGCAATGCGGGTCGATAGTACCGGCGACCTGGGCTGCTTACATATGAGCTCACCGCGATAGGTCGTGCGCGGGATATTTGCGTGGGGTCGCCCCCTGGAAGCGGGCTCAGAGGCAAGGGGGCTTCCCCCACGCAAATTTCCCGCGCACACCCGGCGGGGCTGCACCACACGTA
>DASTDD010000124.1:0-2595 GCA_035710545.1 Steroidobacteraceae bacterium | reverse complement strand
CCTACCCGGCGCTCGAGGAGCTCACCGCGCACGCCGAGACGGTGCTGCAGCGTCTCGCCATTCCCTACCGCAAGGTGGCGCTATGTGCCGGGGACGTCGGCTTCGGCAGCGCCAAGACCTATGATCTGGAGGCCTGGCTGCCTGCCCAGGGGCGCTATCGCGAGATCTCCTCGTGTAGCAACTTCGAGGCCTTCCAGGCGCGGCGCATGCAGGCACGCTGGCGCAACCCCGAGACCGGCAAGCCCGAACCCGTGCATACGCTCAATGGCTCCGGGCTGGCCGTAGGCCGAACCCTGGTGGCGGTGCTGGAGAATTACCAGAACGCCGACGGATCGGTATCGGTGCCGCGGGTCCTGCAGCCCTACGTTTCCGGCCTCGAGCGGCTCGAGCCCGCGAAGTAGCCATCCGGATCGGTTACCGGCGCAGCCTGCCATTTGATTGGCGGATGCGGATGGGGCAGATTGCCCCTGTCCGGCCGGCGGGGGATGCGTTGCGCCAGGCCCATTCGTTGCTAAATTAGCGTCCAGGATGGCAGGAGAATAACGGTGAGTGCCGTCGAGAATAGTGTCGCTTCCGAGACAACGAGCTCCTCCGGGGCGCGAACGCCACCTATGCCGGGCGTGGCACCTGAGCAGTCAGGTGAGGGCGCCGCTGAGCTTGGCGGACTGGCCTCCGGACGCTCGATCGAGGGCCGGCTGCTGGCCCGGCTGCTCGCATTTCTCGGCGAGCCGCCGTTGGAGTTCGTCCTCTGGACCGGCGAGCGGGTGGGCGCGGCGGGCGCCTCGGAGCCCGTAGCGCGCATACACATTGCCGATCGCAGCACACTCTACGGCCTGCTTGCCGACCCGCAGGTCCGATTCGGCGACGCCTACAGCGAGGGCCGGATCACCATCGACGGCGATCTGGTTCATCTGCTCGAGACGATTTACTACGCCGGGGCTTCGGGTCCGAAGAAGTTCTCAGTCGTGCGCCGTGGCGTCGAGCTGATGCGCCGAAGACATGTCAATACCCTCCCGGGCTCACGCGACAACATTCATCACCACTACGACATTGGCAACCCCTTCTACTCGCTGTGGCTGGGGAAGACGATGGCCTACACCTGCGCCTACTACCCGCGGCCCACCACGACGCTGGATGAGGCGCAGGTAGCAAAGATGGACCACGTTTGCCGCAAGCTCCGGTTGCGAGCGGGAGAGAGTGTGGTGGAGGCAGGCTGCGGCTGGGGTGCTCTCGGACTGCACATGGCGCGCCACTATGGCGTGAAGGTGCAGGCATTCAACATCTCGCACGAGCAGATCGCGTACGCACGCGAGCAGGCGCGCAGCCAGGGACTGGATTCGCTGGTCGAATACGTCGAGGACGATTACCGGAATATCTCCGGTCGCTACGATGCCTTCGTGTCGGTCGGCATGCTCGAGCACGTCGGGGTGGATAACTACCACGCACTCGGACGGGTGGTGCAGCAGTGCCTGGGTGGCCGCGGTCGTGGACTGATTCATTCGATCGGGCGCAACCGGCCGGCGCGGATGCACCCCTGGATCGAGAAGCGCATCTTCCCCGGAGCGTATCCGCCTGCGTTGAGCGAGATGATGCAGATCTTCGAGCCCTGGAATCTATCGATTCTCGACATCGAGAACCTGCGGTTGCATTACGCCCGCACGTTGCGGGACTGGTCGGCACTGTATGAGGGGGCGCGCGACCGAGTCGCGGCAATGTTCGATGAGCGCTTCGTGCGCATGTGGCGGCTCTACTTGGCGGGATCCATCGCCGCGTTCACTACCGGCACGCTGCAGCTGTTCCAGGTGGTGTTCGCACCAGGGGCGAGCAACGACGTGCCCTTGACGCGCGAACACCTCTACGTGTAGCAGACACCTGTAGTCTCACGATGCGCACTTGTGATGTCCTGGTAGTCGGCGGCGGTCCAGCCGGCTCGGCAGCCGCGCGCGAGCTCAAACTCGGGGGCGCGGATGTGCTCGTGCTCGACAAGGAGCGCTTTCCGCGGTTGAAGCTGTGCGCCGGCTGGATCACCCCGGAAGTCGTGCGCGACCTGCAGATGGACATCGCCGCCTATCCGCATCGCTTTCTCACCTTCGAGCGGCTTCATGTGCATCTCAAGGGGATGCATTTCCGGCTGTCGAGCGTGCAGCATTCCATTCGCCGCTTCGAGTTCGACGCGTGGCTTCTGGAACGCTCGGGCGCAGAGGTGCTCCAGCACACCGTGCGCACCATACGCTCGGAGGCGGGTACCTACATCGTCGATGAGGCGTTCCGCTGCAAATACCTGATCGGCGCCGGTGGCACTCGCTGCCCCGTATACCGGACGCTGTTCCGCGAGCTGAATCCCCGCGCGAGCGGGTTGCAGACGGTCACACTCGAGCACGAGATCGAATACCCGTGGAAGGATCCCGATTGCCACTTGTGGTTCTTCGACAGAGGCTTGCCGGGGTATTCGTGGTACGTGCCGAAGCAGAACGGCTGGCTGAATGTGGGTATCGGCGGGATGGCCGATCGCATGAAGGCGAGGCGCGGTGACATCCGGGAGCACTGGGCGCATCTGCAGGACACGCTGGATCGCACGCTGGCGCCCGGGGCTCG